>JANQQD010000287.1 GCA_028285185.1 Anaerolineae bacterium
GATGATCTGCTCCTCCGTGAACCGGCTCTTCCGCATCGTCCGTCTCCTCTGGTGACGGACTCCCCTTATAACCGAGGGATCAATCGGGGCTCACACCACGGCAGATAGCCCAATTCATCGAGGATGACGAAATCGGGATGAAGGAGCCGCGCCGCGATCTGCCCGGCCTTGCCCTGGGCATTCTCTTGTTCCAGGACGTTGACGAGCTCGACGGTCGAAAAGAAACGGACCCGTTTACGATGATGCTCGATGGCCTGGACGCCGAGAGCTGTCGCGATGTGCGTCTTGCCCGGGCCCGGGCCCGGGCCCCCAACCAGGACGACATTGTGAGCATCTTGCAGGAACTCGCAGCGATGGAGTTGGCGCACGAGCGCTTCGTTAGCATCGTTGCTGGCAAAATCGAAGCCATTGAGATCCCTGTAGGTCGGGAATCGGACAGCTTTGAGCTGGTAACCCGTTGACCGGACTTCCCGTTCAGCTGTCTAGGCTTTCAACAGTTGTGTGAGGATCGGCATGGCGGCTTGAAAGGCCGGCGCGCCACGCAGTTCGGGCTGGTCGAGCGGATTGCGTGAGCATTCCTTTCCCCGTTCTGGCACAAACGTTCATGTTGTGGATCCACTACCGCTGATGGACACTATCGGGGTGTGGATGGCACGGCGACCGCGCTGGTCGAACGATGAGAAGGGAAAGATCTGCCGGCAGGCGAACGGTAAGGAACGGGCAATGGAGGCCAGACTGTGCTCCGTTGGTCACGGTCTGATGGAGAAACGCTCGGGCCTGATGGACGACACCCGGCTGACCCGTGTGACCGGCGATGCCGAGCGGCTGGCAGCCCTTGACATAGTCGCGCCGCTGCCCCGGCAACCACTACAAAGACGCCGTTTAGGGGGGGGCAGGGTGTGTCCGCCGTGATAGTGCCAGCTGTTGCCAGACCCGGCCCCAGGCGAACCACAAACGACCCACAGGTGACGAGAAAGAGGGTTGATGTACGGAAGCTAAGTGATTGATTTTCAAAGACTGTCAGAGAGGTGTTGATCGGCCCCTCGACAATCGCACTCTAGAGGTCGTGGGTTCGACTCCCATCGGCTCCACCACTCACCTTCCGGGTGTTACAATACCCTGAGGGCGCAACCACAATTATCGCGTAGATTTCGGGCGTTATAGCTCGTCCCCCCGAAAAGGCTGTCGCGGAGGCGGCAGACTAGCGGGCCGTTCGGGCGAGTTTCGGCCGGAGTCTCAGTCGGCTGACCGTCAGGTCCGGCGGCTGTCTGCCGGCAAGGGTCGCGTCGACGATGTCGGGAGCGGGCAGTCCCAGGGGCAGAATTCGGCTGACCTCACGATGGTGCATACGGTGACGCTCCGCCGGAGCTGGATCGGAACATCGACCTGAACGGCGTCTGCACTGGTGTCGCGCTCTGCCCCAGTCGCCTGATCGCCCGTTGCGTCGCCTCGATCCCCAAGCGCACCGACGCGCAACGAGATCCTCATCCGGGTAGAATCCACGTCGATCCGCTCGATCAAATCGTAGACGTTCCCAACTTGCTCAGCCGGCGTCCCATGGGCGAGCCGGTCGACCAAGTGCACCGAACTGGACAGTATCCCTTTCAGGCGGTCGGACGACGCAGCGTGAGCGTCCGGTGAAGGAGCTCTGGGCGGTCTGACGGATAGGCGGTTACGCTGTCTCAGCGGCGTAGCGCCAGGGCAGGAGTTCGTCGATCCTGTTGATCTTGTGCTCGGCGATCCGGCGGAGGACGTCGGTCAGCCAGGCCTGCGGATCGACGCCGTTGAGCTTGGCGGTCTCAATGAGCGTGAAGGCGATTGCAGCAGCCTTGCCGCCGCCCTCTGATCCGGCGAACAGCCAGTTCTTCCGGCCGACGGCCACGCCCCGCATGGCGCGCTCGGCGGCGTTGTTGTCGAGTTCCAATCGGCCGTCGTCGAGGTACGGCCTCAGGCGGGGCATCCGCGCCAGGGCATACCGGATCGCGCCGGCCAGCGGTGTCTTGCCGGAGATGCGGCCGAGCTGGGCGTGGAGCCAGGCTTCGAGGCCATCGAACATCGGTGCGGCTTCCGCCTGGCGGAGCCGGACCCGTTCGTCAGGCGGGCTGCCCCGGGCTCGCCTCTCGACCGCGTAGAGCCCGGCGATCCGCCGGATGGCGTCCTCGGCGGTGGTTGATCCCTGGGATTGGTGGACATCGACGAACTTCCGCCGGACGTGGGCCATGCAGGCGACCTCGCGGATCGCGCCTTTCCGGTACAGGTCGTTGAACCCGGCATAGCCGTCCGCGTGCATCCAGCCGCGGAAGCCGTCGAGATGGTCGACCGGATGGGCTGCCTTGCGGTCGATCGAGAACCGATACCACGCCGCCGGCGCCGCCTCGCCGCCCCAGGGCCGTTCGTCCCGGGCATAGACCCAGACCCGGGCGGTCCTGGCCTTGCCAGTACCGGGCGCCAGCAGCTTCAGCGGCGTGTCGTCGGCATGGATCGCCGCCCCGGCCCGGACGTGCCGGCCGATGGCGGCGGCCAGCGGGTCAAGCAGCGCCGTCGATCTCCCCACCCAATCGGCCAGGGTCGAGCGGTCGAGGTCGACGCCCTCGCGCTCGAAGATCCGGCTCTGGCGATAGAGTGGCAGATGGTCGGCGTACTTCGAGACCACCACGTGGGCCAGCAGGCCGGGACCAGGCCGTCCACGCTCGATCGGACGCGCCGGCAGTGGGGCCTGGGTGATCCGCTCGCAACACCGGCAGGCCAGGCGCGGACGGACGATCCGGTTCACCACGAACCGGCCGGGGACGTAGTCCAGCTCCACGGTCACGTCCTCGCCGATCGCCCGCAGCACCCCGCCGCACTCCCCGCAGGTCTCGCCCGGCGTCAGCACACGCTCTGCACGCGGCAGGTGATCGGGCAAGGGCCGGCGCTTCGCACCGTCCTTGGCCCCGGTCGGCGCGCGAGCCTCGGGCTTGGCGGCGCCGACCGCGATCTCCTGATCCTCCAGCCGGAGGTGCAACTGATCGAGCGTCTCGGAGGTCGGTCCGAACCGGTCGCGCCGCAGCCCCGCCAGCTGATGCTTCAGCTTCTCGATCAGCAGGTCGCGGGTCTTCAGTTCCGCCTCGTAGTGATCGACGCGGGCCGCCAACTCGGCGCGAAGCTCCTCGATCTCGGTGGCAGAGGTCTCCATATGCCGGAGTCTAACCGACTGTATCCCTTGGGGGAATCCGCTATCCTGCCGCCAACGGCCGCCAGGTCCGTTGCGGCATCCGCCAGTCGATCCCTTCCAACAGCATCGACAGCTGTGCGGAGCTGATCACGACCTTGCCGTCCGCCGCCGATGGCCAGACGAACCGGCCCTGCTCCAGTCGTTTGGAGAACAGGCATGCCCCCTCAGATCACCTTGATCAGGTCACCGCGCTTGCCCCGGAACACGAACAGGTGGCCCGAATACGGATCGCCCTTCAGGATCGCTTCGACCCGGGCCGATAGACCGATAAAGCCCTTGCGCATGTCCGTCACACCGCCGGCGAGCCACACCCTGGTCCGCGCCGGGATCGGGATCATGCCCCGAGACCCCGGACCAACCGGGCCACCGCATCAGGATCGAAGGCGCCCCTGATGGTCATCGCCACGCCCGTCGGCAGCCTGACCTCGATCACCGGCCCGGCGTCCGGCGTCGCCTCGACGGCGCGGGCTCCGTCGGCGATCACCTCGATCGGCAGGAACACCGCCTCCGCTACGTCCCGCTCGGCCGCCGGACCGAAGCGCCGGTCCTTCAGCCATTTGAACACCAGGTTGGCGTTCACGTCATACCGACGCGCCACTTGGCTCACCGAAACACCAGGCACCATCGTCTGCCGGCAGATCTCCCGCTTCTCCGACTCCGACCAGGACCGCCGCCTACGCCGTCGTGTCATCATCGCCCCGGTAGTGTCCACTTGTCGGTAGTGGACACTACCGCTCTTGCCAGCGACAAGACTCACGATCCCCGCGCGGATCGCAAGGGCGGGGTCACCGGGCGCTTACGACGCAGCAACCGTGTCGAACAGATTAATCGGACGGCGTTGGTCTCGCAGGATATCGCCGAGGCATTGCGTCGCCGCCGACTCCAAAGCCGGCGCAGGTAGGCGCCAGGGAGCGTCGACTCCCGTTGGATCGTCTTCGTTCGGGCGGCCGAGCCCGTCGTAAAGCCGACCGGCCAGCAAGCTGGGATGCTTGGCATTGGTGCGACATTGCCGTAGCCCAGCATTGCGGTGCAATTGGGCTTGTGCTGCCTCCCAGGTCTCGCAATCGATGACCGCCTCGTGCTGACCCGGATGCCTTTCGCCCTTGTGGGTGATGTCTCCGATGTAGATTGGGTTGGACGGCAGCCTAAAGAGATGGCCGTGGGTGAACGGCGCGCCGCCCTGCCGGCGACGATTTTTTTTGGAGTGCGCAGCTTGGTCCGCCATCCGCGCCGGTCGGACTCCAGCTTGACCAGACGGACGTTGGCCATCTCTAAGTAGAGCCGAAACAATGTTTGCACTGTCACGGCTTCGGCCGTGTTGACGACCAGCCTGCGATCGACGACGTCGTAGCCGAGCGGCACAATGCCGCCCGAGATCCCACCGTTATCGTATCGTGCGCGGATCAGGTGCCAGCCTTCGTGGCGCTGGCTTGCGATGTGGGCCTCGCAGGCTTGCCGCTGAGCATCGAGCGAATTGAAGTCCTGGTCCAATCTCTCTTCATGGGATTTGCGCATGTAAACCGCACAGGCAGGCGCAGGGCGATCACAAACCGCCGCCCGGTGCTAAGCCGAAGAAGCGTGGCCCCGACCGGCGGGCTCCCGTAATCGCCCGCGCGACGGCCGACGGCGACCGTGCCCGGAGGAGCGACCGCTCAGGCGAGGTCGACGGCGATCACCGCCATGCAGTCCCCGCGCTGGATGAGCCCTGGCATGTGGCGGCACAGCAGCATGCCGGAGATCTTGGCATGGTAGGGCGCGGGCTCGCGTTCCGGTTCTTCGTACAGGTGGACCCGGCCGATCAGATCGCCGGCCTTGACCTCGGCGCCCAGATCGACAGCCATTTCCAGAATGCCGGCATCGGCGCAGATGATGAAGCATCCCGCGTCATGCGTGGTCATCATCCGCGTGGGCGGATCGCCCGCGGCGGAGGGCAGAACAGGCACGCCGTCCAACACACCGAAATGGTGCAGCAGGTTCCGCACCCCGCGGTCCGCAATCGCGACGCTGTGGGCAGTGGAGGTGCCGCTGCCGCCGAGCTCTGTGGAGATGAAGACCTTGCCCATCTCCTCCACCGCGGTGTCGAGCATGCCCTGATTGTCGAGCTCGCGCAGGATCAGGCCGATCGGTGCACCGAAGTCCTTCAGCGCGGCGGCGGTGCGGTCCATGAGGTCCCGATCTTCCAGCTCGTGCATCACCGCCGAGGGCACGAAGGACAGCGTCTTGCCGCCCGAATGCACATCGACGACCACATCGGCCAGCGGCACCAGCGTGCGGAAGACATAGTCGGCGATCACCTCGGTGACTGTGCCGTCGCGGTCACCGGGAAAGACGCGATTCATGTTGCGCCCGTCGATGGGTGAGAGACGAGTCGCCGCACGAACGGCCGGCAGATTGAGCGTCGGCACCAGAAGGACGCGCCCCGAAAGATCGGCCGGGTCCAGCGCGCGGGCCAGGTTCATCAGCGCGATCGGCCCCTCGTACTCGTCGCCGTGGGAGCCCGCGGTGAACAGCAGGGTCGGCCCCGCTCCGTTCTTCAAAACGATGATTGGGATCTGGATCGACCCCCACGCACTGTCGTCGCGGGAATGCGGCACGGTCATGTGGCCGAACTGCTTGCCGTCCGCGCCGAGATCGACGGTGCAGGAGACCCGGCTGGGCTTGTGCACGCACTGGGATGCGAACGTCGCATCAACGACAGTTGTCTGGTTCATGACCCTTTCCTCACATCCGCCGGGCGTGCGGACGGCCTTCGCACGCGGAAGAGACAGGGCCGGATCGGAACTCCGGCCCGGCCGCCATCCGGTACTGGCGAGAGCCGCTACTCGGCGCCGTGCTCCGCCTCCAGCGCTTCAATCTCGGCGACGACGCTGGTCAGGATCTCTTCACCGGAGGGGCCCACCATGTCGATGAACTCCTGGCGGGCGCCCTCGCTGGCCTCGCGGAACACCTCACGCTCCTCCGGCGTCAGGTGGATGACCGTAAGCTCGGGCCGATCCTCCAGGATCATCGCCATGCGCTCGTCGTTCATCGCCTCCTGCGTGGCGTAGATGTAGTCCAAGAGCTCAGCCTGACTGTCGGTGATGAGGGCCTGGTGCTCCTCCGACAAGCCGTTGAACCAGTCCAATCCGGCGACCACCGACGTCGTGAACTGCTGCTGGCCGGCGAAGATCATGTAGTCGACGACCTCGTAGAACTTCATCTCCTGAATCGCGAAGATCGGGTTCACCTGACCGTCGATCATACCAAGCTGCAGGCCGCCATAGACCTCGCCATAGGGCATCGGCGTCGGGCTGGCTCCCAAGGCCTCATAGGCCGCGACCAGCATCGGCGAAACCATCGTGCGCATCTTGAAGTTGTCGAAATCCTCCGGCGTGCGGATCTCCCTGTTGGTTGTCCACACCATCTCGCCTTCCGGAAACATGGTAACCAGCTGCAATCCGTGGCCGGCGAAGTCTTCGGCCAAGCCTTCGTAGATCGTCGGGCTGCTGCCGAGGAACGCCTTGTTCACGTCGTTGTTCTGCGAAAGGAGATAGTGCAGCGAGAACACCTGCACCTCGGGGATCAGCGTGCCGAGATGGCCCGGGCTGGCGAAGGTCAGCTGAACCACCCCCGATTGCGCCAGTTCCGTCAGGTCCGCCGATGTGCCGAGCTGGCCGTAAGGGTAGATGGTGACTTCGATGTCCCCGCCTGACGCGTCTTCAACGATTCGCTTGAATTCCTGAGCGTACATGTCCTGCACGCTGCCCTCGATCTCTTCCAGGGCGAACTTCCATTCCTCCGCCTGGGCTGTCGCCACCAGGCCAAGAGCGGTGATGGCAGCGATCCCCGCAGCCTTAATGTGGTGCATAGCCGCGCCTCCCTGTTCGCTTTTGGATGATGCAATCCGTTCAGATCCGCCCGCTAGTTAAGACAGGCTACGATACGCTCTTGCGTCGATAGCGCAGATGATGGAACGTAGACCAATGATTGAACCTAATCAAGTTAGTGTTTGAACCATGTCAATCTGGTCACCCGACCTCACACGCTTCCAGGGCCCCCGCTATCAAGCGCTGGTCGACGCCATCGGGGAGGCCGTCGCCAACGGCGAGCTCAAGCCCGGACAGAGACTGCCCGCGCGCCGCGACCTGGCGCACAGCCTCGGCCTCAGCGTCAACACCATCAGCAGCGCCTATGTCGAGGCGGAACGACGGGGGCTCGTCTTGGGAGAAGTGGGGCGCGGGACGTTCGTTCGCGGCGCAGCCCGTACCCCAGCCGGCGAGGCACCGTTCTTGATCGATGGACGTCCGCGCGATCTCGTCGACCTTTCCATCTGCCGGCCCTGCCGGGTGGACGACTATGTCCGAATGCTGCAGGAAACGCTGGCCGAGCTGGCCAGCGGCGGCGACCTGAATTCGCTGTTGGCCTGCCGCCCCGTCATCGGCCTGAGCCAGCACAGGTCGGCCGCCGCACAATGGCTGGCTGGGCTCGGCGTCGATGCGCCGGCCGAGCGTATCGTGCTGACCAATGGCTGCGCGCACGCCTTGCTGGTCGCGCTGTCGGCCCTGGTGCAGCCGGGCGACACCGTCGTGACGGAAAGCCTGACCGACTACGGGCTGATCTCTCTCGCCAGTGTCCTGCACTTCCGCCTCATCGGGCTGGCCACCGACAGTGAGGGTATCCTGCCCGACGCTTTCGAAGCCGCCTGCCGCAACGGCGACGTGAAGGTACTGGTGGCGACACCGACCCTGACCAACCCAACCTGCACGCTGATGTCCGCCGACCGACGCCGCGGGATCGCGGCCATCGCGCGCCGTCACTCGGTGAGCATCGTCGAAGACGATGTCTTCAGCCCACTGGTGGAGGATCGGCCACCGCCGTTGTCGAGCTTTCTGCCCGACCGCGCATACTATGTGACCAGCTTCACCAAATGCTCGGTCTCAGGGCTGCGCACGGGCTATCTGGTGCCGCCGGCATACGACGTCCAGCGCATGGTCGCTCGGGTGCGGACGACGAGCTGGATGGCCACACCGCTGGTTGCCGAGATCGCGAGCCGCTGGATTCTCGACGGGACGATGAGCGAGGCCGTCGCCCGCCAGCGCCAGGAATTCGCAGCACGGCAAAGGCTGGTGGAGGGGGCGCTTGACGGGTATGCCCTGCAGCGCCATCCAACGGCCTGCAACGTCTGGCTGCCGCTGCCACCGCCCTGGCGGGCCGACAACTTCGTCGCCCAAGCGCGGCTGCGTGGTGTGGCGGTCTCTCCGGCAGAGCCATACGTGGTTGGGCGGTCTGCCGAACCTCATGCCGTGCGCCTCTCGGTCGGCGCTGCCCGCAGCCGGGGCGAGTTGGCCGAAGGTCTGAACAGCATCCGCAGCCTGCTGGCCCAGGAGCCCGAGCCGGCATGGCTGCCGATATGACGGGCGGGTGACTGCGATCGCAAAATTAGACCATGTCAATCTGATCATTGACATGGTCTTTATCCCTTAGAATGATCTGGTGTTGAAACAATAGGCGCCGTCCGCGCGACCGACCTCTTCCGGCCTGGGGTTCGGCAACAGATCGAGGCACATGTCGGCTTCTTCGCCACCGCCGCAGGGTGATCAGTCGCAGGGGTTGTCTCTGGGTCGAGCCTTCGTCGTGATCGACCGTGCCATCGCCCGGTTTGAAGGCTGGGTGCTGGCCTACGGGGTGCTGCTGATGGCGCTCAACACCGTCGCCAATGTGGTAGCGCGGCGGCTGGGCCAGAGCTTCTATTTCACCGAAGAGCTGAACCAGTTCCTGATGGTGCTGATCACCTTTGTCGGCATCGGCTACGCGGCCCGGCGTGCCCGGCATATCCGCATGTCGGCCGTTTACGATCAGCTGGGCCATGCGGCCAAGAAGGCTCTGACCATCGCCATCGCGTCGATCACGGCCGTCTTCATGCTGGGCCTTGCCTACTATTCCTTCATCTATGTCAGTGACGTGGCGGCGCGAGGCCGGGTTACGCCGGCGCTGCAGATCCCGCTCTACATCACCTATGTCTGGCTGCCTGTCGGTTTCGCGATCACGGGCATCCAGTATCTGCTTGCGGTCTACCAGAACCTGACGCACCGGGAGATCTACCTCTCTTACGAAGAGCAGGAGGGGTATGAACAGGCCGATCCCGGACAGCAGGCCCTCTGAGATGGCGGTCACCATCCACGCCGCGATGCCGGAGCGGATCCCGTGACCGCCGCGCTGTTGATCACCATGATCGCGCTGTTGCTGCTCGGCTTCCCGATGATGATCCCGCTGATGGCGGCGTTCACCATGGCGGTCTTTGTCTTCAATGTCGGCCAGCCGGAATTCATGATCCAGCAGATGATCCGCGGCATCTCGCCAGCGGCCCTGGTCGCCGTGCCGATGTTCATCTTCGCCGCCGACATAGTGACCAAGGGCCATGCGGCCGACCGGCTGCTGGATCTGGTCATGCGCTTCATCGGCCATGTCCGCGGCGGACTGGCGATCAGCGCTGCCGCGACCTGCACGCTGTTCGGCGCCGTCTCCGGGTCCACCCAGGCGACCGTCGTGGCGATCGGCGGGCCGATGCGCCCGCGCATGCTGCAGGCCGGCTACAAGGACGGCTTCATCATGGCGCTGATGATCAACGCCAGCGACGTCGCCCTGCTGATCCCGCCCAGCATCGGGATGATCATCTACGGCGTCGTCTCCGGCGCGTCGATCGGTGAGCTGTTCATCGCCGGCATCGGGCCGGGCCTGCTGATCCTGGTCGTGTTCTCGGCCTATTGCTACTGGTACGCGCGCAAGGAAGGCATCCCCACGGTGCCGCGCGGCGAGCGCGGGGCCCGCCGCCGCGCCCTGCGGCGCGCCATCCTGCCGCTGGGCTTCCCCGTGATCATCATCGGCGGCATCTATACCGGCGAGTTCAGCCCGACGGAGGCGGCCGCCGTCTGCGTCGCCTATGCGCTGTTGCTCGAAGTCGTGATCTTCCGGTCGGTGAAGGTCAGCGAGGTGCCGGCGATCGCCCTGTCGACGGGGCTGATCACGGCCGTCGTCTTCATCCTGTTGGCGGCCGGGAACGCGTTCTCATGGACCATCTCATTCGCACGGATACCGCAGGAGATCCTGGGCGGCCTTGGGCTCGATCAGGCCGGGCCGATCATGGTGCTGGTTGCCATCTCCATTGCGTTCTTCATCGGCTGCATGTTCGTCGATCCGATCGTCGTCATCCTGATCCTCGTGCCGATCTTCCGACCGATCGTCGACGCGGCGGACATCGACCCGGTCCTGGTGGGCGTGATCGTGACGCTGCAGGCCGCCATCGGCTCTGCAACACCACCGTTCGGCTGCGACATCTTCACGGCCATAGCCGTGTTCCGAAGACCCTATCTGGACGTGATCCGAGGCACGCCGCCGTTCGTCGTGATGCTGGTGATCATCTCGGCGTTGCTGATCGTGTTCCCACCGATCGCCCTGTTCCTGCGCGACGCGGCCTTCGGATACGGCCTGTTCGCGCCGCCATGACGCACCGACCGAAGACACGGCGTGTCACACCGGATCCTGCGGGAGGGTGAGTGGCCATGTACAAGACCATCGTCGTCGCCGTCGACGGCTCGGCGCAGTCCGAAAAGGTCGTGGATTTTGCCGCCGACTATGCGGCGCTACGCGGCGCCCGTCTGCTGATGCTGTCGGTCTATCAGACCATGCGCATGCCGGAGAGCACGCATTCCCTGGTGCGGTCCGCCGGACGTCCAACGCCGGCGCCCGACGAAATGCGGGCCTACGCCGAAAGCGTCGTCCAGCATTGCAGCGAACGGGCGAAGGCGGCGGGGGCACTGAATGTGGATGGGTTCGTCCTGCAGGGCCAGGTCGCGCGCACCATCGTTGCGTTTGCGCGCGAGCGCGGCGCCGACGCCATCGTCCTCGGCAGCCGCGGTCTCGGCGACATTACGGGTTTCCTTCTCGGCAGCGTGTCGCACAAGGTGACCGGCCTGGCGGAATGCACATGCATCGTGGTGAAGTGACGATGGCCGACACTTCACCCGCAAGCCACCGTCCACCGCCCATTTGCAGGCCGGTGACCGTGCCCTGGCACCCCGATCGCGGCGTCGGTGCGGCGGGTCGACTGGGCGTGATTGTGCTGGCGTCCGATGAGGTCAGCGAGGCTGCCCTACGCGCGATGGTGCCGGGCGACGAACTGGCGTTCTATGTCTCCCGCATCGCCAACGCCAACCCCACGACTCCGGAGAACCTGCGCCGCATGGCGCCGGGCATCACCGATGCCATGCGGCTGCTGCTTCCCGACGACCGCATCGACGCTCTGATCTATGCGTGCACGTCGGGGGCCATGGCCATCGGCGAACTGGGCGTGCGCCAACGCGTGGCCGCGGTACGCCCCGACATCCCGGTCGTCACCCCCGGCTCTGCCGTCGTGGCCGCGTCGTGTGCGCTTGGCGCCGAAAGCGTGGCGCTGCTGACGCCCTATGTGGATGAGGTCAACACGGTCGTCCGCGCCTGGCTCGAAGCCGAGGGCGTCGCGATCGTATCGCTCACGCGGTTCGGCATTCTGTCAGACAGCGATATGGCGAAAGTACCGCCACAGGCGCTCTACGACGCCGCATTGGAAGCCGACCACGCACGAGCCGACGCCGTCGCCATTCTCTGCACGGCGTTGCGCGCCTGGCCGGTGATCGAGCCGCTGGAGGCCCGGCTGAACAAGCCGGTGGTCACCAGCCACCAGGCCATGCTGTGGCACGCATTGCGTCTGGCCGGTTTGCCGATGCGGGCGCGGGGCCTGGGCAGGCTCGCCCACTGCGAGCTGAAACCATGACACCTGTACCGGTCACTGCGGCGGAGGTCGAGGCGGCACGGTCCGTCATCGCCGAGCACGTCGTGCGCACGCCGGTCGTGCCGTCACCATCATTGTCGCACCGGTGTAGCGCCGCCGTGTTTCTGAAGCTGGAGAGCCTGCAGCCGACCGGGGCGTTCAAGCTGCGCGGCGCGACCAACCGGCTGATGGCGTTGGACGAGGACGAGCGTCGGCGCGGCGTCGTGACGATGTCGACGGGCAATCACGGCCGCGCGGTCGCCTACGCTGCGCAGCGCCTGAGCGTGCCGGCGGTGATCTGCATGTCGCGGCTGGTGCCGGCGAACAAGGTCGAAGCGATCCGCGACCTCGGCGCGGATGCCCGCATTATCGGCAACAGCCAGGACGAAGCAGAGGTGGAGGCGAAGCGCTGCGTCGAAGAAGACGGCATGGTGATGGTCTCGCCCTTCGACGATCCCGCCGTCATCGCCGGCCAGGGAACGATCGGGCTGGAGCTGTTGGAGGATCTGCCCGATGTCGACCTGGTGCTGGTGCCGCTGTCCGGCGGCGGCCTGATCGGCGGCATTGCCCTGGCGGTCAAGGCCAGGCGCCCGCACGCCCGGATCGTCGGCGTGACGATGGAACGGGGTGCGGCCATGTACGAGAGCCTGAAGGCCGGTCACCCCGTTGCCGTGACGGAAGAGGCGAGCCTGGCCGATAGCCTCGGTGGCGGCATCGGCCTCGACAACCGCTGCACGTTCGATCTGTGCCGTACCCTGGTGGATGACGTCGTGCTGGTCAGCGAACGGGAAATCGCCGAGGCCATGCGCCACACCTTCTGGCAGGACCGGCTGGTGGCCGAAGGCGGTGCCGTGGTCGGCCAGGCGGCACTGCTGACCGGCAAGGTGACCGCGGCCGGCCACACCGTGGCCTGCATCCTCAGCGGCCGCAATGTCGACATGCCGCAATTCGTCGAGGTCGTCACCGGCCCCGGCACAGGAGGATCGCCCTGATGCCCGGCGTCCGTATCCTGACCGAAAGCGAGTTGCGCGCGTGCGTCCACCTGGATCTCGCGGCCGTCGAGATCGTTGCCGAGGCCTTCGCCGCGCTGGCCGGCGGCAAGGTCGCGATGCCGCCGATCCTCCGGCTGGACGTGCCGGACCATAACGGCGAGGTGGACGTCAAGACGGCCTATGTTCCCGGGCTCGATGGCTTCGCCATGAAGATAAGCCCTGGCTTTTTCAACAACCCCAAGCTGGGCCTGCCCAGCACCAGCGGCCTGATGGTCGTGCACAGCGCGCAAACCGGCATGGTGAAGGCGGTGCTGCTGGACAACGGTTATCTGACCGATGTCCGCACCGCGGCCGCTGGCGCCGTTGCCGCCCGCCACCTGGCACCCGAGGGTCCGGTGCGCGCCGGCATTCTGGGCGCAGGCACGCAAGCGCGGCTGCAGCTCCGCGCGCTCGCTCTGGTGCGGTCGATCACCGAGGCGCGCATCTGGGCGCGGTCTCCGGAAAAGGCCCAGACCTGTGCAGACGAGATGACCGCCGAACTGGGCGTGCCCGTCGCGGCGGAGGCGTCGGCCGAGGCAGTGGTGCGCCAGAGCGAAGTCGTCGTCACCACGACACCCTCTCGCGCGCCCTTGATCCTGAAGGAGTGGCTGCACGATGGGCTGCATATCACGGCCATGGGATCGGACGCGGAGCACAAGAACGAGCTGGCACCGGACGTCCTCACCCGTGCCGACCGCTTCGTCTGCGACCGTCGCGCCCAGAGCGCACGGCTGGGCGAACTGCACCACGCCCTCGCCAGCCGGGCCGTCGATGGAAGCTTTCCGGTGACCGAGCTGGGCGACCTGGTCAGCGGCACGGCACCGGGTCGCCATGAGCGGAGCGAGGTGACGGTGTGCGACCTCACCGGAACCGGCGTGCAGGACACGGCCATCGCGCTGCATGCCCTTGCCTCGGCGGCGGCGGCCGGTGCCGGCACGACGATCGAGACCTGACTGACAAACCGTAGAACGACAGAAATAGAACGACAGAAGAGGTATGGAGCCATGGGGCCGTTCGATCGCACCGACTACGAAGACCGTCTGGCGAAGACGCGCGCCCGCATGGAACAGGTCGGGCTGGACCTGCTGCTGGTCACCGATCCGGCCAACATGCACTACCTCACCGGCTATGACGGCTGGTCGTTCTATGTCCCGCAGCTGGTCGCCGTCCCCATCGAGCCTGAGGATCCGGTGTGGATCGGCCGCGGCATCGACGCCAACGGCGCCCGGGTCACGACATTCCTGAACGACGGCGACATCTTCGGCTATTCCGACGACTACGTGCAGACGCCGGATCGCCACCCGATGAACTTCGTCGCCGATGTATTGCGCGCGCGAGGGTGGGGCGGGCGCGTCATCGCGGTGGAGATGGACAGCTACTATTTCTCCGCCCGCGGCTTTGAGGTCTTGCGCCACGATCTGCCCAACGCGACCTTCCGCGACGCGCAAGAGCTCGTGAACTGGGTCCGCGCCATCAAGTCGACGAAAGAGATCGCGTTGATGCGGTGCGCAGGCCGGATCATGGACCGGGTCATGGCCGTCGCCGTCGACGCCGTCCGGCCGGGCGTCCGGCAATGCGACGCGGTCGCCGCGATCCAGCATGCGCAAGTCACCGGCCTTCCGGAGCTCGGCGGCGACTACACGTCGATCGTGCCGATGCTGCCGACCGGCCCCGGTACCTCCACGCCGCATCTGACCTGGAGCGACGAGCCGTTCCGCGACGGCGAGGCGACGATCATGGAGCTGGCAGCCTGCCACCGCCGCTACCACTGCCCTCAGGCGCGCACCGTCTTCCTCGGGCAACCGCCGCAGCGCCTCTCGGATGCGGCCGCCGCCGTCGTCGACGGCCTGAACGCCGCACTGGATGCCGTCAAACCCGGTGTCACCTGCGAAGAGGTGGAAGGCGCCTGGCGCGGGGCCATCGCCAAGAGCGGCCTGGTGAAGGAATCGCGCATCGGCTATTCCACGGGCCTCAACTACCCGCCCGACTGGGGCGAGCACACGATGAGCCTGCGCCCCGGCGACCGCACGGTGATGCAGCCCGACATGACGTTTCACATGATCCCGGGCATCTGGCAGGACGACTGGGGCATCGAGATCAGCGAATGCTTCCGCGTCACCGAAACGGGTGCGGAGCCATTCGCCACGACGCCGCGGCAGCTCTTCGTCAAGCGTTAGGCCTCCGGCGCGTGTCGCCGACAGAAGCGCCAGGATCGCCCAGACCTCCCTTCTTGGTCGGGTCAGAGGCAGCGCGGCAGAGAGCGCGACATCACGGCCACCTTCGACGGTTGCGAACCGGAACGGCTGTGTATACATGTATTTTTGTTGCCGCAAGAACGGTGTCGTCCGTCTGCGATACCGTATGACTGGTTCAGCGAGGGGGCCTCATGCTCGATACCTTGAGCGGTCGGGCGCGTGTGGATGTCGTTGCCGAGGCGGTGCGGGAGCGCATCTGCCTTTCGGATCCGACGGGCGAGATGGTTCTCCATGAAGGTGCCCTGGCGACGGAATTCGGGATGTCGAGGACGCCGATACGCCAAGTGCTGCAGCGTCTGGCGTACGAACGGCTGGTCGAGACGAAGTCCGGCGTCGGGACGATTGCGGTCCCACTGAACGAGGCTGACCGAGCCGGGTATGCCCGGGTCCATCATGCGATCTTGCGCGCCATCATGGACTGTGAGCCCGCAGACCTGACGATCCGCCAGAAGTCGGACATCGTGGCCCTTGCCAGTGTGGTCAAGCAGGAGGCCTCCACCGGCGTTGAATTCCATTTCACCGTGCGCAGCCGGCTGCTGGAACTGCTCGGCAGCGCCGTGCGGGATCCGATCCTGTTTGATGCGCATCTTGCCAGCCATTGGCGCGTCATCCGGTGCGAAATCGGTTGGGATTACAGGCACGATCCGAAGAGGACGGCGCAACGACTGAGCACGCTTTTGTCCGCTCTTGCGGCCGCGGTCGAAGCCGGCAAGGGCTCATTGTTCGAGGCGCTGATCGATCACGATCCGCAGGCTTGACCGCTCGCCCCGCGAATCCTGAGCGAAAGCACCCGGGCCAAGGGCGGCGATGGCAGCGATCCCCGCAGCCTTGATGCGCGGCATAGCCGTGCGGCCTTGGTCCCCGCTGAAGGATGCAATCCATCCAGCGCCGCCCGCAGGGCAATGCAGGCCGCGATACGCTCCCGCATTGGTCGGCCAGACCATGCGACGTAGGATGGCACTTGAATCCAATCAAGTCAGCACTTGAACCATGTCAATTTGATTGGCCGACCTGACACGCTTCCAGGGCCGCCGCTATCAGGCGCTGGTCGACGCCATCGGGGAGGCCGACGCGAACGGAGAGCTCAGGCCCGGACAGAGGCGGCCACCGCGCCGCGACCGGGCGCAAGGACTCAACCTCAGCATCAACACCGTCAGCAGCGCCTGTGTCGAAGCGGAACGACGGGGGCTCGTCAAGGGATACTGAAGCGCGATCCAATCGGACACGTTCGCGCCCGGCTGGACTTCCGACTCTAAACTATTGAACGTAAAGCATCTTATCCATCCGATGGATGATACTCCATGTCCGAACACTGCACGAAGCGTCGGCCGAGCTGGCTGGCGACGACGACCTGAATACGCTGATGCCTGCCGTCCCGCGATCGGCTCGGGCCAGCATAGGCCGCCCCCGCGCAATGGCCGCGCACACACCTTCACCGCAGGATTTCCGCGATTGCGGGCCGACACCTTCGTCGACCGGCCGCGGACGCAGGATGTGGCGATCTCGCCGGCTGAGCCGTTCGAGGCCGGCCGCCCGCCTCAGAGGGGCATTGCACCATGTCAATCTTGTGATTGACATGGCTTCAAATACGACAAATGATCCTTGTCAGAAGCAAAATGTACCGGTCAACATCTCATTTTTGCCTTGCATTGATACCTGAATACCTGTATACCAAAACTTAGAGACAAACGCCGCCAATCGAGATGGACCCCCATCTCGGCGACGCCCCGGCTTCGATGCCGCTGGCGGAGCACGAGCAACCGTTTTCCCGACCGAGACTGACGATCAGCAGGAGTGCATGGCCGTGTCCATCATCCAATGGGATCGATCTCTGCAGCACCTCTACGAGGCCCCGGACATTGCGGACCTTCGTGAGCGGCTAGGCCGGCACCTCGCGGCCCGCGGTTTCTGGTGCGTGGGCGAATGCATCAATTCCGAGCAGGTCGCCGACGCCTACACCGACATCGCGAAGTTTCTCTGGGACAACCTGCCGGACCGGGTCGGCGGCCAGCGAGACGACCTGGTGTGCGCCCTGAACGAGGCGGGACTGCCCGAGGGCGTGGCGGAAGAAAACCGGAGGCTTCGCTGGGCAACTGCACAAAGGCGGCCCTACTTCCACTTGTCGGGCGAAGCCGCCGAATTTCAGGCCCATCACAATATCCGCAGCGCGGTTGAGGATTTCGGGCTGCGCGCGGCCAACACGCTGGTCGTGCCGGTACCGGACGGGGGTGCCGGCCGGCGCCGCCTTTGGGCCTTCGCCGATGCGCAAGACGCCTTGAAGAATGCCCAAGAGGCCGTCGGCCTCATGACGGCCTACAACCACATGAGGCAGCTTCTTCCGGCGGGCGGGACACGATCCTGGAGCGTCCCGACCGGGGCGGGCTACACGGTGCCGTTGCGACCGGGGCAGGACCCGATGCGGGAGCCTTCCCTGACGGGCCAGAGCGGCGGGCCGATCTCGCCGCAAAGGCGCTCCACCCGGGCGGGAGCCGTGCGCGCCTATATCGAAGACGCCCTGAATGATCCTGCGCTCGGCGCCGATCAGCTCTGTCGGGTCTTCGGCCTCTCGCGGCGGACCGTCTACCGCATGTTCGCCGATGTCGGCGGCGTTGCGCGGTACCTGACCGAGCGCCGTCTCGTGCGCGCCTTCGCCGACCTTAGCGCCTCGCCGCCCGCGAGCGGACTGATCCTTGCGGTGGCCGAACGCTACGGCTTCGTCAGCCAGAGCCACTTCAGTCGCCAGTTCCGGAAGAGGTTCCTGATTGCGCCAAACGATTCCGTGGGCCTTGAAGCGGTGAGCCCGGAGCCGTCAGTCCGCGGAGGCAGGTCGATGGCGGGCTGCGGCCGCGACCTGCCGGCGAACGATCCGGTCTTGTTGGCCAGTTGACCGATGGGGGCGGTGATGACGACGCAAGCGGTTCCGCGCCACCACCGGCGGTCCGGGTTCGGTGGCACATGCGGGCAAAGCCCTGGCACGGTCCGCCGCCAGCGCATCGCCTTTGAACGGCGCAGGCGCCGCCGGCCGTGTACAGGCGATGCTGCTCAAATAAATATAGGCAAGAAATCCGGAGTGCTAAGAGCATTTCAGAGTCATTTTGCCAACATCGTCACCTCTCAGAGTCTAAATTCGAGAGCTGCACGAGATGGAGAGTCATCCTGCGAAAAATCCAGTAAATAAGACTCTACATCTCCCATTCTGCGTTAACCAATACTACGATTCTTCGATCATTTTCGCATGAATCTCTTGAATTAACCGACAATTTTCCATATTGACTCAGAGGGTTTAGGTAAGAGCTTCCCGTCTTCTTGGTAAACGCTGGGAAGACAACGGCCAATAAAGAAGATCGGGGCGTTTCTGTCGTTTGGTTACTCACCTCTTCACGCCGATGGGCGTGGTGATGAAGACGACCGCCGTTCGGGCGAGCAGCGAAGAGAAGGGAAGAGACATGTCGATCCGTCGTGAGACCATGGTGACCCCGACCCGGACCGATGCCCCCGCGCTGCGCCGCATGCTGGCCGGCACGACCGCGCTGACCACGGCCGCTGTCTGCGGCTGGCTGTTGGGCGCCGATCCCGCATGGGCCCTGCCCACCGACGGCACTGTCGTGGAGGGTCAGGCGGAGATCATCTATGGCACGGACTCCGTCACCATCCAGCAGGGCTCCGACCGCGTCGTCATCGAATGGCAGACCTTCGATGTCGGGTCCCATGAATCGGTCACCTTCATCCAGCCGCATGAGCTGGCGGCCGCGCTGAACCGCGTGCTCTCCGGCGACGCTTCGCAGATCCTGGGCTCGCTCTCGGCCAACGGGCAGGTCTTCATCTCCAACCCGGCGGGCGTGGTGTTCGGGCCCGACGCCAATGTCGACGTGGCCTCGATCGTCGCCACCTCGCTGGACATCATGAACGACCGCTTCATGGCCGGCGGCCGGCTGGACTTCGACATCGCCGGCGACCCGACGGCGGTGATCGAGAACCGCGGCACCATCGAGGCCAGCGGCCTGGCGGCGCTCGTGGGCCCGGCGGCGCGCAACTCCGGCGCCATCGTCGCCGATGTGGCGATCCTGGGCGGCGGCCAGGGCTTCGCGCTCGACTATTACGGCGACGGGCTGGTGAACTTCGCCATCACCGATCCGACGACGCAGCTTCCGGTGGATGCCGAGGGTAACGCGGTCGGCGCGCTGGTGGAGAACACGGGCTCGATCCTGGCCGACGGCGGCCAGGTGATCCTGACGGCCGATGTGGCAGCCGGCGTGATCGACACCGTCATCAACCTGGACGGCGTGGTCCAGGCGCGCACGGTCGGCACCCGCGAAGGCCAGGTGGTGCTGCTGGGCGGCGACGAGGGCACGGTGCAGGTCGCCGGCACCATCGACGCCACGGGCGACGATGCGCACGAGGTCGGCGGCACCGTCCATGTGCTGGGCGACACCCTGGAGCTGGCGCTGGGCGCGGACATCGACGTCTCCGGCCAGGCCGGAGGCGGCACGGCGCTGGTCGGCGGGGCGGAGCGCGGCGGGCCGTTGGCGGCCGGCGGGCACATCGCCTATGGCGACCTGGCGCCGGCGGCAGGCGGCACGGAGATCACGATCGACGCGACCGCGGCGTTCGAGACGGAAAGCACCGTCCCCACGGCCGACATCGTCTACGTCGACGCCGATGCCGCGATCGCGGCCGACGCAACGGACCAGGGCGACGGCGGCACGGTGGTCGTCTGGGCGGATGAGGAAGCGGCGTTCCACGGCCGCATCACCGCGCGCGGCGGCGCTGCGGGCGGCGACGGCGGCTTCGCCGAGGTTTCCTCGGCCGGCCGGGTGACGGTGACGGGCCTGTTCGACCTCTCCGCCGCGGCGGGCCACGGCGGCCACGTGCTGATCGACCCGCAGAACATCTGCCTGGCGGCCGCGCTGGCCACCTGCGCGACCTTCGACCCCGCCTACTCCTTCGTCGATGTCGACACGCTGATCGCCAACCTGCAGAACGGCACCAATCAAACCGTCGACACCAGCCTCGCCGACGACCCCGGCGAAGACGGCGACATCGTGGTCCTCGACGCGGTTGCGGTGGACTTCGCCGGCGGCACGGGCAGCGAAGCAACCTTCACCCTGCTCGCCGACAACGACATCATCCAGAACGCGGCGATCACGGGCACGAACGGCTCATTGAGCGTGGTCTACCAGGCCGATGGCGGCATCACGGTGAACGACGTCATCACGGTAGAGCAAGCGGGCGGCGTCACCCTGCTGGCGCAAGGCGACATCGCCGTCAACGCCAGCATCCAGGCCGGCGGCGACAGCGTCAGCGAGACCGGCGGCGATGTCAGCCTGGTCGCCGGCTGGGACGGCACGACAACGGATATCGACACGATCCTGGCCACCGTCAGCACCTACGGCAACAACGGCGGCGCGATCGCCATCGGCGACGGCAGCCAGACGGCCGGCATCGCCGTCGGCGCCCGCTTCGGCGCCAGCAATTTCGCCGGCGCGGCGATGACGCTGCAGGGCAGCGATGCCGCCGTCGAGGGCTTCGCCCAGGCCGGCTTCCGAGATCCGGGCACGGCCGACTTCGACATCGACGGCACCATCATCATCGCCCTCAGCGACGGCGCCGGCATCGCCGGCGACCTGTCGGCCACGGCCGGCAGTCAAGAAGCCAGCTACGTACAGGTCGGCCACGGCGGCTACGATTCCGATCGGAACGCGAATGAACCGGACGGCGATTATGCCGGCGACATTGCAATCGAGCTGGCCAACAACCTGACCTTCGCAGGGAGCGGCGGCTTCCACGCCTACGCTCAGCTCGGCCACGGTGGAAGCAGTGTCAACGGCAATCACAGCGGCGCGATCACGATCGGGCGGGCCACTGATCTGACCTTCACCGGGGGCGGCTTCCGCGCCTACGCCCAGCTCGGCCACGGTGGGGTCGCTGCTCATGGCAATCACAGCGGCGACATCGCGATCACACAGGCCCGCAACATCACCTTCGCCGGCGGCGGCTTGACCGGCGCCTACGCCCAGCTCGGCCACGGGGGATCCGTCGGCAACCAGAGTCGCAGCGGCGCAATCACGATCGCTCAGGCCAACGACCTGACTATCATTGGGGGCGCCGGCGCTAGCGCCTACGCCCAGCTCGGCCACGGCAGCGCCCGGGGGGGGACATCCGGCACGCGGCAGGGCGACATCGACATCCGCATCTCCGGCGAAACCAGCCTGGTTGACGGCACGGGATTCAACAGCCGCTGGCTGATCGGCCATGCGACGGACACGCCGGGCGACATCAGCAACGCCGATGTCCGCCTGGTCACCGGCACGCTGGACTTTGACGCGGGCGCGTCCAGTACGTCGTTCGACATTTCGGGACCCGGCGGTGACGACTTCGCCGCCAGGATGATCGCCAACCTGGAGGGCGGCAACGTCACGCTGGGCGCCATCAACGGTACCGCCGGGGTGGGCGGCGGCATGACCGTGGGATCGGCCTTCGTCTACGACAGCCCGAACGACCTCAATCTGTTCTCGACGACCGACATCCGCTTCGACGCCAGC
>JANQQD010000296.1 GCA_028285185.1 Anaerolineae bacterium
GTTTCAGTTGAAATGATGATTCCATAAACCGGACGCCGGGTCAGCAAAGAAGGAGGCCGGCCCCGCATCGCAGATGCGGACGGGCCCGCCCCAACAACATCGCGACCCGTGGCGCCGATGCGGCCTGGAGGGGCCGTCTTAAGCCCGCAGCCGTCGGGCGGAGGAGGAGACAAGCGATGCGGAAATGGATTTCGTTGCCGCGGATTGCCGGCCGGGCATCGCGCCAGGCCCATGCTGACCTGCCCGATGGCACCTATGAGCGTGAGATGGGCAAGGAAGGCTTTTTCGGGCCGGCCAGCCACATGTATCACCGCCACCCGCCGACCGGCTGGGTCGACTGGGAAGGGCCGCTGAGGCCGCGGGCCTTCGACCTGACCAAGTTGAACCGGGAGGAGCCGTCGCCTTGGGATGCGGTCGACGTGCTGCACAATGCCCATGTGCGGTTCCGGTTCTGGCGGGCGCCGATGCGGATGGACCATCTGGCCCGCAATGGCGATGGCGATGAGCTGGTGTTCATCCACCGCGGACGCGGGCATCTCTATTGCGATTACGGCCATCTGGAGGTGCGGGCCGGCGACTACATCGTGCTGCCGCGGTCGACGAGTTGGCGGCTCGACTGTGAGGAGCCGGTGCTGGCGCTGCTGATCGAGGCCACGGGGTCGAGCTATATGCTGCCCGACAAGGGTATGGTTGGGCCGCATGCGGTATTCGACCCGGCGATGTTCGATGTGCCGGAGATCGACGAGGCCTTCACCGCCCAGCAGGACGAGCGCGAATGGCAGGTGCGGATCAAGCGCCGCAACCTGGTCTCCACCGTGACCTATCCGTTCAACCCGCTGGATGCCGTCGGCTGGAAGGGCGATCTGGCGCCGGTGCGCATCAATGTCGAGGCGATCCGGCCGCTGATGAGCCACCGCTATCACCTGCCGCCGTCCGCCCACACCACCTTCGTCGCCGACAGGTTCGTGATCTGCACCTTCTGCCCACGGCCGTTCGAGAGCGACCCCGGTGCGCTGAAGGTGCCGTTCTTCCACAACAACGACGATTATGACGAGGTGCTGTTCTATCATGCCGGCGATTTCTTTAGCCGGGACAACATCGATGCCGGCATGGTGACGTTCCACCCCTGCGGCTTCACGCACGGGCCGCATCCCAAGGCGTTGACCCGCGCCTTCGCGCCGGCAAAGGCGGAGACGGACGAATACGCGGTGATGATGGACACGCGCGATGCGCTGGAGATCGGCGAGCTGCCGCCCGGTGTGGAGTGGAGCGGCTATGTCCAAAGCTGGTCGGCCCAGCCCGCACCGGTGGACTGAACGGTGGCCCTGAAGGTCGCCTCACTGAAGGAAGGCGGGCGCGACGGCACGCTGGTGGTCGTTGCCGACGCGCTGGATCGGGCCGTGCGTGTGCCGCAGGTGGCCCGGACCCTGCAGCGGGCGCTGGAAGACTGGTCGGTCGCCGCCCCGGCGCTTGAGATCATCTATCAGTTGCTGAACGAAGGGCGCGTGGCCGACGCCTTCCCCTTCGACCCGGACCATTGCGCAGCACCGCTGCCGCGTGCCTATCAGTGGCTGGACGGCTCGGCCTACGTCCATCACGTGGAACTGGTGCGCAAGGCCCGCGGGGCGGAGCTGCCCGCCAGCTTCTGGACCGATCCGCTGATGTACCAAGGCGGTTCGGACCGCCTTCTCGGGCCCACGGAGCCGATCGCTGCGGTCTCAGAAGATCAAGGCATCGACTGCGAGGCTGAGGTTGCGGTCGTCGTCGACGATGTGCCGCTGGGCGTCAGCCCGACTGCGACGACCGGCCATATCAAGCTCTTGATGCTGGTGAACGACGTGTCGCTAAGGGGGCTGATCCCGGCGGAACTGGCCAAGGGCTTCGGCTTCGTCCATGGCAAGCCGCCGACGGCCTTTTCGCCGGTGGCCGTAACGCCCGACACGCTGGGCGAGGCGTGGGACGGCGGCAAGATCGTGCTGCCGCTGATCACGCACATCAACGGGCGTGAGCTTGGCCGTCCGAACGCCGGCATGGACATGACTTTCGACTTCCCGCGCCTGATCGCCCATGCCGCAGTCACGCGGCCGCTGTCGGCCGGCACCATCATCGGGTCCGGCACGGTGTCCAACAGCAGCGGCGAGGCCGGCTATTCCTGCATCGCCGAACAGCGCATGGTCGAGCAGCTCAAGTCAGGCGCGCCGACGACGCCTTTCCTGCAATTCGGCGACCGGGTGCGCATCGAAATGAAGGACCTCGAAGGCAACAGCATCTTCGGCGCGATCGAGCAGGAGGTGGTACACCATCCGGAATAGCCCCAAGGCTCGTTGGATTGGGACACGCCATGCGGAGAGCCGCGCGAACGTGTCCCGCAATCCTGTAGACGGAGGCGGCTACGATCCGTCCGTCTTTTCGATGATGGTATGCAGATCATCCATGGTGTAGCGGGGGCCGCGCTCCAGCTCGGCGGGCACTAGTATCGTCTGCGCCAAGCCGAACGGGTCTCCGTCGTGAACCATCGGTTCCCAATGGGATGCAGGCGGCGATATCTGGCACTCCCAGTTCCCGCCGCGCATATTCATCAGGGGGTTGTAGGTGTTCGACCCATAGCGAAAGCACAAATACAGCGTGGACTCGAACTCCAGGGAACGGTGCCGCTGGATGAAGGCGTCCGATTCCAGCTCGTTTCGGCTCTCATCGCCGGGCCCCCAAGAGTCAGATCCGATCCTGATATGCCACTCGCCAGGCACCACGGATTGATTGCCCGGGTACCAGAGGAAAGCATACCCGTCAGCAGACATGTACTCCACCTGGGTACCGTGGCCGCTGTCGTAATGGAGGACCGTCGCGTCGGACAGCAGCGCGACCATTGCCGACGCTCTCGGATCCTGGGCGCCCTCGCTTCCGTCACCATAGGTTGGCGCAAGGCAGGACGACAATCCGCCGCCCGTTACGGCAAGAGCGACACATACGCCGAGCGCACGCAGAAATCTCATCGGTTCGCCTTGAAGTTTAAGAATCTTCTCGGTTGATCGCCAATGGCGAGCTCTGCCGGAAACTAGCCTCGGTTCAGGTGCCGATCAACGCCATTCACCGCGCGGTTTCGCTTGGGGCCGCCGGTGGCCGGAGCCGCTTCTTCATGGTGATCGTATTTCCACGGAGCGCCACCTGTTCCCAGCCATTGCGGGCATAGAGCCGCACGGTCTCCGGCATGTCGGCATGCGTGTTGAGGCGCATTTCGCCATATCCGCGGGCCGCTGCTTCGGCTTCGGCAAGCGCCAGAAGCTGCCGGCCCAGACCCGCCCCCCTTCTGTCCGGATGCACGGCCACATTCGCCAGAAGCATCACGGCGTCTCCAGGCACGAGGACGAGACCGCCGACAATCACGCCGCACGACTCAGCAACCCAGACCTCATGCGCATCGATTTCTTCGGCACAGTTCGCCGACACCGGCGGCAGATCCGGAATGCGCTCGGCGTATTCGGCATAGGCCGCGTCCAGGCAGTCCCGCAGCCCGTCGGCATCGCGGACCACGGCCCTGCGGATCGTCCAGTCATGCGGCCCCTGCGGGCCGGATCCGGTTACTTCAGCCATTTCTCCAGCCGCCCGGCCGCCTCGGCCATGTCGGACGTGCTGCCGGCGTAGGAGAAGCGGACGGTCCGATGGCCCTGATCGGGGTCGAAATCGACGCCCGGCGTAATCGCGATGCCCGTTTCGGCCAGCACGCGCTTGCAGAAGTCGCGGCTGTCGTTGGTCAGGTGCGCCACATCGGCATAGAGGTAGAAGGCGCCGTCAGGTGGGGCCAGGCGGTCGAAGCCGGCCCGCGGCAGAGCCTCCAAGAGCAGCGCTCGGTTCGCGGCATAGCGGGCGACATTGGCGTCCAGTTCCTCCCCGCAGCCGAAGGCCGCGACGGCCGCATGCTGTGATAGCGAGGGTGGCGAGATGAACAGGTTCTGAGCCAGGCACTCCACCGCCCGCAGCAGGCTTTCCGGAACCACCATCCAGCCGAGCCGCCAGCCGGTCATCGAGTAGTACTTCGAGAAGCTGTTGACCACGACCGCCTGGTCGTCCCGGGCCGCGGTGGCGGCGGCGACGCTGCCATAGGTGATGCCGTGATAGATCTCGTCTGAGATCAGGCGGATGCCGCTGGTGCTGCAGTACGCCGCCAGCTCCGCCAGTTCATCTGCCGACAGCATGGTGCCCGTTGGATTGGCCGGGCTGGCCACGATTAGGCCGGCCAGCCGGCCGGTTTCCCGCTGGGCCGCCTCAAGCATTGCCACGGTCGGCTGGTACCGGGTATCGGGGCCGGCCGGCAGCAGCACCGGCTCCACATCCACCGCCTGCAGAATGTTGCGGTAGGCGGGGTATCCCGGTGATGCCATGGCCACCCGGTCGCCGGCATCGAAGGCCGCCAGGAACGACAGGATGAAACCGCCCGAACTGCCGGTCGTGACGACGATGCGGTCGGCCGGCAGGTTGAGGCCGTAGCTCTGCCGGTAATGCGCGGCAATGGCCGCACGCAGCGGCGGGATGCCCAGGGCCAGCGTGTAGCCCAGCACCTGTCCGTCGAGCGCGCGGTGTGCCGCCTCCAGCACGCCGCGCGGTGCCGGCGTGCTGGGTTGGCCGACCTCAAGATGCAGGACGTCGCCGTGGCTGGCCTCGCGCTCCGCCGCGGCGCGCATCACGTCCATGACGATGAAGGGGGCGACCGCCCCCCGTTTCGCCGTCTTCAGCGCCATGACGTCAGGGTTCGACGACCGTGGCCAGGCCGTAGCCGCGCGGGTCGGCGGCGGCATAGCAGGTCTTCTCGTCGAACGTGCTGCCGGAGGTGCAGTAGATCGCCGTCCCCCGACCGAGCCCGGCAGCACCGCGCACCTGGTGCCCGCGCCGCTCCAGCGTCTGACCCAGAGTGTCGATCGATGCGCGTTCCACCAGAACAGCGTCGCTGGAGAAGTCCGGCATCACCCGGGCAGCCGACATGGCATCGACCAGCGACCGTTCCAGCACCAGCGTCTCGACCATCGGCGTTATCAGCCCCGGCAGCAGGTCGGAACCGGCGCCGGCATAGACGAGTTGATCGGTCGGCTCGTTGATCATCAGGGCCACGCCGCCAACGGCCTGTACGCCCGGCTGTTCCGGCCCGGCCACGAACATGCCGGTGCCCGGGGCAATGCGGCCGCTGCCGAACAGCCCGTTCATGGTGAAGGCGCAGGCCACGCCAAGCTCGGTCTTGCGCAGATAGTTGCCGGAGAAGGCGGCGAGCGACGCACCGAAACTGGTATCGCCGGCACGGCCTGCATCCGGGGCCGTCGCCCGGTCGGGCGAATAGCCGCTCAACAGCGCTTCGGCGGCATCCTCGTCGACGACACCGACCGTTCCGCCGGCGGCCAGCGCCCGCGCCATGGCTTCGGCCATGAGGTGCGGCCGCTCTTCGGCATCCACATCGTCATAGTCTTCCGCCTCGGTCAGCATGGCCCAGATCAGGGCCGCAGCCGCCCCGCCCGCTTCGGGTTCGCGCGCAAACCAGATCTGGTCGCTGCCATCCTCGATCAGGATCGGGTCCGTCCATCGTGCGAAGCTGCGAGAGCCGACTTCCGCTGCGAGGGGCACGCCGGCAGTAGCGGCAGCGTCTGCATATCCAGCCGTCAGGGGCCCCGACGCGATGGCCGACAGACCGCCGGTGCGCACCGCCGTCAGCATGTCCGCCAGATCGGTCTGCGCAATTGTGGCCCCTTCGCCCACCAGGCCACCGCCGGGTCGCCCGAAGATCGCCGCCACGTCGGGATCGCCGCCGAGAACGGGTTCGACCGCCGCCAGATCCGTGGCCAGAGCCCGCGAGACCGGGTGCCCGAACCGGGCCAGCTCTTCAACTTCGCCCATCAGGCCGTCGAAGTTCCGCGTGCCGTATTCGGCATGCAGCGTGGCGAGGCCGGTCAGCATCGCTGGCCCCGCTGCCCCGCCCGTGCCGCGGGGCAGGAAGTCGAGAGTCCGGACCGTCGTGTTCGAGCCGTCGAAGACCAGACAGAGCCCGCCGCCGCCGAAGCCCGCCCGCGACGGCAACGTGACGGCCATGATGCCGGCCATGGCCACGGCGGCATCGACCGCGTTGCCGCCGGTCAACAATATCTCGCGCCCGGCCTGCGTCGCCAGGGGCTCGTCTGCCACGGCGGCCCCACGCTCGATCTTGGCGAGGTCGGAATCGCCCATGGTGATGGTGCCGCCGCTGGCGAGCTGGCAGCCGGCCCCCAGGGCCGCGGCCGCGGCTGCGGCCACAAGCTTCGGCACATGGGTGCGAAGTCCGCTATAGTGACGCATCAGGCCCTGTGGAGGAGTTTGGTTCGTGCGGAAATGGCTTGTCGGGTTCGTCATCGTCGCGTTCGTGCTGGCGCAGCCGGTGGCGGCGAACGCGCAGCGCCGACTTTCGTTCATCCGGGACGCCGAAACAGAGCACATCCTCCGTGCCTTTGCGACACCAATCTTCCAGGCGGCCGGGCTGGTTCCCCAGTCGGTGAACATCTTCATCGTCCACGATCAGTCGCTAAATGCCTTCGTCGCCGGCGGGCAGAATATGTTTTTCAACACCGGCCTGCTGACGACCGCGGAGAACCCGCTGGAGCTGATCGGCGTGATGGCACACGAGGCGGGGCACATTGCCGGTGGGCACCTGGCGCGCGGGCAGGATGCGCTTGAGCGTGCCCAGCGGACAGCGTTGATCAGCACGCTTCTGGGCATTGCCGCGGCCATCGCGACAGGCGAGGGCGGGTTGATCGGTGCCGGCGCCATCAGCGGTGGACAGGTCGCTACGCGCGGCTTCCTCAGCTTCAGCCGGACGATGGAGAGCTCCGCGGACCAGGCCGCGCTGACCTATCTCGACCGCGCGGGACTGTCGTCGGAAGGGCTGATGACCTTCCTGGAATCGCTGGCTGACCAGGAGCTGCTGCCGGCCGACCGCCAGGCCGAATATGTCCGCACGCATCCGCTGACCTTCGATCGCATCCAGTTGATCCGCGACCACGTGGCGCAGTCGCCCGCCACGGGGCAGGGCGTGTCGCCCGAGGCGGAGATCATGTTCGCGCGCATGCAGGCGAAGCTGATCGGCTATCTCAACCCGCGGCGAGCCTTGCAGGTCTTCCCGGAGGAGGACAAGTCGATCCCGGCAACGTACGGCCGGGCCATTGCGCATTACCGCCGCGGCCAGATGGATCTCGCGCTCGCCGAGATGAACGAACTCTTGGCCATGGCGCCGAACGACCCGTTCTTCAACGAGGCCGCGGGGATGATCCTGCTGGAAAGCGGCCGCGCGGCAGAGGCCCGGCAATATTACGAACGGGCGCTGTCTGTCTTCCCAGGCGAGCCCCTGTTCCTGATCCCGCTGGCCCAGATCAAGCTGGACGGCGGCACAGACGCCGATCTCGCCGGTGCCGTCAGCGACCTCAATCTCGCGATCCGGGAAGATCGCGTGGTCCCCTCCATGGCGTGGCGGTTGTTAGCGACGGCCTATGGCCGCCAGGGCGATCTGGGGATGGCGGCCCTTTCGCTGGCCGAAGAGGCGTTGGTGCTGCGCGACGGTGAGGCGGCGGTGGAGCAGGTCCAGCGGGCGGAGGCTCTGCTGGCCCATGGGTCACCCGGCTGGCTCAGGCTGCAGGATGTGCGGCGCGTTGCGGAAGAGCTGGCCGAGGAGCAGGATTGACGCGAAAATTCCTCACAAATGCGTGACGGTAGCCATCTGTCCGCTTGTTACGCCATATTTGGCCCGTCATCTTTTGATGCCTTGAGACCTCAGCAACCGACAGGACCTTCGATATGCCGATCCGCCTGCCGACCGTCGCCCGTACCGCCATTACCGCCGCGTGCCTCATGGGTGCCGCGGCTGCCCCCGTGTCGGCCCAAGAGGCGATGACGGATGAGGAGCGCGCAGCCATCGAAGGTGTCGTGCGCGACTATCTGCTGGCCAATCCCGATCTGGTGGTCGAGGCCCTGAACCTCTATCAGGCCCGGCAGGAGGAGCTGGAGGCAGAACGCCAGATGGCCCAGGTCGTGGCCAACCGGGACGAGCTGCTGTTCAGCCCGACATCGCCGGTGCTGGGTAACCCCGAGGGCGACGTGACGGTGGTGGAGTTCTTCGACTACCAGTGCGGGTACTGCAAACGCGTGCTGGACGACGTCTTCGATGCGGTCGCAGACGACCCCGACCTTCGCGTGGTGTTCAAGGAGTTCCCGATCCTCGGCCCGGCATCCATGACGGCGGCCCAGGCTGCCCTGGCCTCACGCGCTCAGGGCCTGTATGAGGAGCTTCACTATGCCCTGATGGAGCATCGCGGCCAGCTGTCGGACGACCTGATCTTCGCCATTGCCGCCGATGTCGGCCTGGACGTCGACCAGCTGCGC
>JANQQD010000297.1 GCA_028285185.1 Anaerolineae bacterium
GAGAAGCAGGCTATGGCGGAATACGGCTCGTCCGACAGTGGCGCGTCGCTGGGTGATATCCTGGGGGCCGCGTTGCGCAAGGCGCGTGACGAAGCCAACCAGTCCGATGAAGCGGACGACGCTAAGGGCGACTGACGGCTTAGGTCCGCCTGTCGCGGGATAGGCAGGACCGCAGACGCCGCAGGGTTCTGAAGTACGGCGGCCCTACGCGAAGTGCGTGGGGCCGCCGTTTCTTTTCAAGATGCCGGGCGGAACACCGAGCGGGCCCATTCTGCCGTCTCGTCCCGCCAACGTGCGGTGGTCTCGGGTGAGGCGGTAATGACAGGCCCGACGACGCGGCGTTCGACGCGGCTGACGCCGCAGAACCCGAAGACGCAGTCTCGCCAGATGCGTTCCAGCGGATCCCCGAAGACGGCAGCCTCGCGGTCCGGCGGCGTGTCGGAGGTGTTGATGACGACGGCTACCTGGGCTGTCAGCAGCCCGAGAGGCGGGCCCGCGGGTCCGGCTGCCTCGTCGAAGCGATAGGCCGACCCCAAACGGAAGACACGCTCGATCCATCCCTTCAGGAGGGCCGGGGGCTGGCCCCACCAGTTGGGATGGACGATAACTAAGCCGTCGGCCTCGGTCGCTTCACGACAGTGCTGCTCCACAAGCGGATCACTGCTGGCTCCGCCGCCGGCCTCTGCCACGGTCAGCACGGGGTCGAACCGCTCGCGATAGAGGTCGTGCATCCGCAATTGGTGGCCATCCTTTACCAGCGCAGAGGCGACGGCCTCGGCGATGGCATGGTTGAGGCTGGCAGGCTTGGGATGACCGAGGATCAGGGAAATCAGCATGGTCGCTCCGTCGAATGTGAGGACCGTGCGCCTGTTTCGGCGAACGATCGGCTCAGGTTTTCGCAGAATATGGCGACTGGCCGGGGAGCCTGCTACATGCGCCGGCGCTGCTCTCGCCACCGGCACCGTGATGCCTGTGGTGCGTGGGCCCGCAGGTGCTGCGCCCGGCCCAGGGCAACGCCCGATGTGCAGCGGAAAATCGTTCTGGCTGAACTACTTATGCTTGATTCTCTGGAGTTTGCTTGGCACGATTATTCGTTTGGTGTCGCATAAGCCAGTAACTTCCCCGATCGAGGGCTGTTGCCGGCAGATGTCGGTGGCCATTCGAAACCGACTCCTCGTTCGGCAATTCTGTCCGTCGCTCAGAAGATACAAAGAACCAGGCACCAGGGGATCGATCGTCATGACGAAATCCGAATTGATCATGCGGCTGGCCGAGCGCAACCCCCACCTCTATCAAAGGGATGTGGAGAAGATCGTCGGGACTATCTTCGATGAGATCTCTGAAGCATTGGCGCGCGGCGACAGGGTTGAGCTGAGAGGCTTCGGCGCGTTCTCGGTAAAGCAGCGCGAGGCCCGCGTCGGCCGCAATCCGCGGACCGGCGAGGCGGTGAAGGTCGAGGCCAAGCACATTCCTTTCTTCAAGACCGGCAAGCAGCTGCGCGAGCGCCTGAACACGCAATAACGGGGCTTCCCGCCGGGCGGGCCTACCCTCTATAACGTTAAGTACGGGCTCAGACGTGGCCGTGCGGGCTGCGTCTTGAGGGCTCGCGCGGCAACTGGGCCCCGGCTCCCGGGCATGACGGGACAGGGGCTACGAGATGGACCGGAGCCTTCCGTGCGCTTGCTTTCGCTGATCTTCATCACGATACCCCTTGCCGTGGTCGCCGTGTCGTTCGCCGTGTCCAACCGGGAACCGGTGGGCCTCATGCTGTGGCCACTGCCTCAGGAACTGATGCTGCCCACCTTCGTTGTCGTCTTGGCGCCGCTGGTCGTGGGCATCCTGCTCGGCGGACTGATCGCGTGGCTTTCCGCCGGCAAGCACCGGGACCTGGCGCGCATCCGCAAGGACAAGCTGGACGAACTGGGGCGGAAGGTGATCACCCTGCAAGAGCGGCAGGCCTCTCTGGATGAAGCGGCGCATCGGGAGGCCGAGCAGGCTCGCGTTGTCTCGGCGGCCAGATCGGCAAGCGACGCGGCCCAACTGGAGCGGCCGTCGGACCGACGGGCGCTGCCGGCAGCCAACGCGGGGTGAGTCGGGGCCGGTCGCCCCGTCGGGCTGAGCCGCTGTCAAGCGGTGCCAGATCATGCGGGTGATTGCGGCAGCCGATGTCGAAGCCGCCCTTGACCTTGGGCTTCTGATCGAGCGCCTCAGGCAGGCGTTCCGCAGCGGCGTCATCTGCCCGCCCCGCCAAGTGCATGAGATTCCGACCCTACCGGACGAAGGCGCATCCCTTGAGATGACGACCGCGTGGCAGCTCGGCCGCCATATCGGCGTGCGCATTGCCACCCGCTTTCCGGACAACGCCGCCCGTCAGTTGCCGGCGGGCATGGGCTGCTATCTGGTGCTGGACGGGCGTTCCGGCGCGCTGCAGGCCATGATCGACGGGCCCGCGCTGACCGCACGGCGGGTGGCCGCAACCTCGGTGCTGGCGGCGGGCTATCTCGCGCGGCCGGATTGCACGCGGCTCTTGATGATCGGCACGGGCAACCTGGCGCCGCATCTGATCCTGGCCTATGCCAAGGTCCGGCCCATCCGGACGGTGCTCGTCTGGGGCAGGAACCGTGCGAAGGCCGACCGTCTGGCCCAGCGGCTGAGCGGGCACAAGTTCAGCATTGCCGCCACCGATGATCTGGAGCCCGCCGTCAGGGGGGCGGAGATCGTGTGCTGTGCCACCGCGGCCTCGGAGCCGGTGGTCCGCGGGGCCTGGCTGCCGCCCGGCAGCCATCTCGACCTGGTCGGCGGCACGTCGCCGGATGTGCGGGAAACCGATGATGACGCTGTGTCCATAGCGAGGGTCTTTGTCGACAGCCGCGAGGCGGCGCTGCGGGAGGCCGGTGACATCGTCGTGCCACTCGCCTCCGGCGCCTTGCGCGAGGACGATGTGGCCGGCGATCTCTACGACCTGACTCACGGCAGTCGCGCCGGGCGCCGGTTCTACAGCCAGGTGACCCTGTTCAAGGCGGTGGGCACCGGGCTTGCGGAGCTGGCGGCAGCCCAGCTGACCGTACAGCGGGCGTGACCGGATGATGGACGTCGACAGGCTTCGGCCCTGGATGTTCGGGACGTTCCTGCCCTACTGGCTGGATCGGGCACCGGATCCGCGCCATGGCGGCGTGATCGAGCGGGTGGGCCTGGACGGCGGCCCGATCGATGTTCCGCAGCGGCGCACCATGGTGCAGGCACGCGCCCTCTATGCCTTCAGCCATGCCGCCTGTATTGGGGCGGGCGCGAGGGCGTCGGCCATGGCGGAACGGATCTTCGCTGCGCTTGTCCGACACCACTGGGACCGGACCGCCGATGGCTGGTGGCACAGCGTGACGGTGGACGGGCAACCGCTGGACCGGCGCAAGGATGCCTATGCCCAGGCCTTCACGGTGTTCGCCGCCGCATGGTATCACCGCGCCACCGGCGATGACGGGGCGCGCGTCTGGGCGGAACGCACGGTTGCCTTCCTTGATGCCCGAATGGCCGCCCCGGCAGACCGAGGCGCCTGGGGTGGCTACGTCGAACAACTCTCGGCCGCGGGCGGGCCGGCGATAGCCCCGCCACGCCGGCAGAACCCGCACATGCACCTTCTGGAAGCCCTGCTGGCCTGGTATGAGACGACGGGCGACGCGGCGTGGCTGGAGCGCGCCCATGCCGTCGTGGGCCTGTTCCGGCGGCGCTTCTTCGACAGCCGCACCGGCTCGATCGCGGAGCTCTTCACGGTCGACTGGTCTCCGGCCCCTGGTGCGGACGGACGGCTGAGGGAGCCCGGGCACCATTTCGAATGGGCATGGCTGTTGGGCCAGTATCACCGGCTGACCGGTGATGCCGGGGCCTTGCAGGAGGCCGCCGCCCTCTATCGCTTCGGCCAGGCACACGGCATCTTGCGGCCTGTCGATGCCGCCTCGGTCGTCATCGACCAGGTCGATTGCGACGGCGAGGTAGTGGACGGCGGCCGTCGACTCTGGCCGCAGGCCGAGGCCTTGAAGGCCGCAGTGGCACGCTGGGAGTTTGAGAAGGACGCGACGGCCTTGCAGGAGGCCAAGGCGCGCTTGGCGGCCATGTTCGTCACCCACGTCCAGCCGGACGGCCCGCTATGGCGCGAGCAGCTGGACGCCGATGGCGGCGATGCCTCGCAATTCCTGCCGCTGAGCAGCCTGTACCACCTGCACCTGGCTTTCGCCGAAGCCATGCGTGTGATGGAGGGTCCATAGCCGGCAGGCTTGACCCTCAAGATCGGCAGCCTGCGACGATGCGCCTGTCGTCACCGTTGCAGCCATCGGGCAGATGGCCGGGCAGGGTCGCCATGGCGGCAGCTGCTGCACGAAGACAGATTGTGCCGCGTCCGGCGCCTGGTCTCTCGGAGGGCTCGCGCGGCAGCGGCCAGGTCTTCAGATGACCCCCTTGCCGGAGCCAGAGTACCAAGTGAGCAATCTTCGCTGCTGTGATAGGTTCACCGAAAGTCTGTGTTTCACCAGCACACTTAATGCTGAATGGTGGGTCCGAGAGTGCGCTTCGATCCAAAGACGGCAGATCTGGGGGCATATTATTTGCCGCATGCGGAGCGTGTTATCGTATTCGTCGACGTAGTAGAATCCGTTAGGCTGATACAGTCAGACCAGGATCTTTTTCTCAGGCGGTGGCTTGAGGTTGTCGCATTCGTGCGAAACGACCTGCTGCCCTCCACCTCCGGCCGGTTGGTCAAGAGCCTGGGCGATGGAATGCTTCTGGAGTTCACGGAACTGAAGGACGCGGTCTCCGTGGCTTTCCAGATGCGCAATCTGACCGAACAGAAGAATGCCCGATTTGCTGCAAGCCAGCAGATGCATCTTCGGCTCAGTATTTCCTTAGGCGAGGTCATTCAAGACGAAGACGATATCTACGGGCATGACGTGAACGTCGGCGCGCGTTTGATGAGCTTGGCCGGTGCGGGTGAGATTGTCATCTCGTCGGCGGTCCGGTCTTGTCTGACGGCCGACATTGACGCCGATATCGAAGATCTGGGCGACTGTTACTTGCGCCACCTTTCCGAGCCCATTCGAGCTTTTCTGATAAGGCCGCCGGGGGGCAAACCGGTTTGGGCGATGGGGATGCCGTCGGAAAGGATGAAGCCGACGATCGCCATCCTGCCGTTCGAGTCCCGCTCGAACGAACGTCATCTGCAGTATGTGGGCGAGGCGCTGGCCGATGAGGTCATTCAGGCCGTTTCGAGAGGCATACTGCTTGATGTCATCTCGCGGCTGTCGTCGCGATCTATTGGCGGCCGAGGATTGTCGTCGCAGGAGATCTCATCCGCACTCGGTGCCGACTATATCCTGTCCGGCTCTCTGGCCGAAGTGCCGGACTTGCTGGTGTTGGATTTGGAGCTTTGCGACGCCCACAAAGGCAGCATCATCTGGACGGATCGGCACTGCATCGCACCGGCGGAGACGCCGCTTAGTCGCGAGGCATGGCTGAACGAGCTTGCCGCCAAGATCATGGCCCAGATTGTCGCCGAACAGCTGCGTTCCGTGGGAAGCCGGCCGCTGGCCTCTCTTCAGGCGCATACGGTGCTGACGGCCGCTGTGAACCTGATGCACCGCTTGAAGAGACGGGACTTCGACCGCGCCAGGGAACTGCTGGACGTGCTTCTCGATCGGGCGCCGCACGAACCACTCATTCTCGCGCGCACGGCCGAATGGCATCTCATGCGCTTGCAGCAGGGATGGGTGGACGACCAGAAGCGAGAGTCCTTCCTGGCATCGGATTCGGCATCGCGGGCACTCGACCGGGATCCGAACTGCTCCATCGCCCTCATGGTTGATGGGGCCGTTCAAGCGCATTTCTTCAAGAGAGTCGATTTGGCCGAGGCGCGCTATGACGAAGCCATCGATGCCAACAACAGCAACGGCATGGCTTGGTTGCGTCGCGGCGCGCTCTGCGCCTTCACGGATCGTGGTGATCGTGCGAAGGAAGAGACCTCTCAGGCGCTCAAGCTTTCGCCGTTGGACCCGTCACGGTTTCTCTATGAGGCAATCGCAGCATCGGCATGTTTGGTAGCAGGCGACGACGTGCAGGCCTTGGCTCTTGCCAAGCAGTCCTTCAAGCGCAACCGGCTTCATACGTCGACGCTGCGGGTGATGGCCGTTGCGCAGTGGCGGCTGGGCGAGACGGAAGCCGCCCGTGAGAGCGCGCGGGAGCTTTTGAGACTGGAACCCGACTTCACGATTGAGCGCTATCTGAACCGTATTCCGAGCGCTGATTACGAGATTGGTAAAGAGATGGCCGCTGTACTTGCAAAAGCTGGTGTGCCAGCATGAGTTGTTGATCGGGGATTGAGCGTGTACGGGGGCTTCAATGGCAAAGCTGGAAGGACTTGAAGGTCTGGAGGGACTTGAAGGGCTGGAGGGACTGGAAGGCCTTGAAGGTCTCTCATCTGGTGGCGGGAAGTTCTTCAGTTATGACTCTGGTATACTTGCCAGCTCGCTCATAAGAACGCGAGACGGCATCGTTGGTGAGTGGAGCCAGCCGGGCGCGCCGCCTCATCTTGAGCAGGAGGGGCCGGGATCCGAGGGTCTTGAGAATGTCGCCCTATGGGAACCTCGAATCCGCGCGGCGGTTCTCGATTTCAACTTGTTTTCCAGACTCAGCTTCTTCGCAACGCCGCAAAGCGTGTCGCTCTACCATGTGGAACCGGATGTCTGCGCTGCAGGGACGCCGCCCAGCTCGGCGCAGTTCCACGAATTGGTGCGGATGTCGCGGCCGGGCGAAGACGTCTTCGCGGCGCAGCTTCGGTTTCTCGATCACTATGCGCCCCTGCGCGCAGAAAGAGAGGCGGAGATCCTGAGCCAGCTTCCGGGGCCGATGAGTTTTGTCTCGGCCATCGGCTTCATGCGGCCGTCGCGCGCCAAATGGACGGTTGAGCTGCTGGGGCTGACACTGCGGCTGGCGCGGCATGGGGTGAACCGCTTCAAGCATGCGCTTGCCTGCCGCCGGCCGATCGAGTTTTCGCCACAGATCCAGCCGATGATCCTGACGCCAGGGCATGGAACGCTGCCCAGCGGGCATGCAACAGAGGCCTTCGCCGTTGCCCGCGTGCTGCGCGACGTCATGCGGGCGAAAGGCACGCTTCCCTACACCGATTCACGCTACGAGGTGCAGCTGTTGCGGCTTGCCACCCGCATCGCCATCAACCGGACGGTGGCTGGCGTGCATTTCCCGGTCGACAGCATCGCCGGCGCGGTGCTGGGCTCTGCGCTCGGGCACTATCTGGTGCGGCGCGCGTCCTCGGATGTCGATATCAGCTTTGCCGGCTCGGACTTCGATGGCGCGGCAGAGGCGGCAGGTCTGGAGAACCAGGACTTCGCGGTCGACGAGCTATTCGATGTTCAAACCGGCCAGCAGAGGTTTGACGCACCGTTCCTCAACAAGCTTGAGGCGTTCCCGATGCGGGTCGCCCAGAGGCCGGCCCTCGTGAACTGGCTCTGGAACAAGGCGAAGGACGAGTGGGCTTGACGCTGGCCGGAGCACGATCATGGCGCTGAAATGGGTGCGGGTCGGCCCACAGAACGAGCCCTACTGCTACGACAACATTCCCGGTATGGATCCCGCCGCCAACTGGCTGCTGGGACCCGGGTGCCGGACGTTCCTAACGGGTAGCGGGGGCGCGCAGGTTCCGGCACTGGAGAAACGGGTTGCCTGGCCTGCCGGATCCGATCCGGAGGAGGAGCCGGCGGTATCCGGTGCTGCGCCCTCAACGGCGGGTGGGAGAGACGTCCAGCCGGTCGTCTATCCGCGGTCATGGTTCGACACCGCGGTGACCGACAGGCACCTTTGGGCCAAACGGTTGACGCTCGGCGCGACCACGTCGCTGACGTCGCCACATGTGGGTGCCGCCCCGGCGGCTGAACTGCCCGATCCGCCGCGTCCGGAGACAAAGTGGCCAGAAGACACGGTTGTGATGGCCGTGATCGACGACGGCATCTGCTTTGCGCATGAAGCGTTCAGGGACGCCGGCGGGACATCCAGAGTCCAGTCGTTCTGGCGCCAGGATGGGCAAGAGCCTGCAGCCGATCCGACCGTGCCGTTCGGTCAAGAGATCTTCAAGGAAGACCTGCACGGCCGACCCGGTATCGACACCCTGCTGGACCGTGCCCGGGGCCCCTGCGGCGTGGACGAGACAAAGCTCTACCGCGAAGCCGGCCTGGTGGACTTCGCCAGACCGGGGCGGTCCACCGCCGCCTTGCGCCGGTCCCATGGAACCCACGTACTGGATCTCGCAGCCGGATACGAGCCTGCATCGGACCGCCGGGACCGCCCCATCATCGCGGTGCAACTGCCGGCCGAAGTCGTCGAGCAGTCGTCGGGTGCCACCCTTGGCTTCTACCTCGTGTGGGCAGTGAAGTACATCCTGGAGCGGGCGCGGCGCCTCTCCGCCGGTGGTCCGCCGCTGCCCGTTGTCATCACGTTGAGCTACGGGGTCATCGCCGGCCCCCACGACGGCACGACGCTGCTGGAAATCGCCCTTGACCAGTTGCTCGACGGGTATGAGGGCGATGCCCAGATGGTGCTGTCGGCCGGCAACAGCCACCTCTCTCGATGCCATGCCGAGGTCGCTTTCCAGCACGGCGGGCCGACGACCAGCGAGCTGGAATGGCGTGTCCACCCGGACGACCGGACCAGCAGCTATGTCGAGATCTGGCTGCCGTACGACCCCGATATCGGCCCACCCACCGTCACGGATCCAATGCCACGGGACAATCGCATCGCCGTGTCGGTCGTGGGGCCAGATGGTGTGGAAAGCGCCCCGGTGCCCTGTGAACATGGGCATACCGTTCGCCTCACACGGGATGGGCGGACCACCGATGTTGATGCGGCCGCAGAGATCAAATACGCTTTCGTGCCTGGGGAGACGCAGCGCGGCATGTTCCGCGTCACGCTCGGCCCGACAGCGCTTCCGGCGGGCGAGGCGGGCCTATCGGCCGGCCAGGCGCTGGCGCCCGCAGGCGTCTGGCGCATAAGGGTGCATCGTAAAGAGCTGGCCGCCGGCCAGACGGTGAACGCCTGGGTACAGCGTGACGATACGATCTATGGCTATCCACCGCGCGGTCGCCAGTCGTACTTCGTCAATCCGTGCTATAAGCGGTTCGACGTCTATGGCCGCCGCATCATTGAAGACACCGATGCCAAGCCCGGCTGCGTGATCCGCCGCCGGTCGCTGCTCAATGCGATCGCCACGGGCGAGCGTGTGGTGGTCGTGGGATCATACCGGCAGCGCGGCCTAGAGGCGACCAACTACACGGCCGGCCAGCCGATCGCGCCCAAGCGCGATACGCCGCCGGACCCGGGCTTGCGCAAACCCGACGCGCTGATGGTCGCCGAAGGGTCGCGCGTACTCCCTGGAATGCTGGCGGCTGGCACGCGCAGCGGCTCGGCGGCCGCCATGGGCGGCACCAGCGTCGCCGCGCCGGCGCTGGCGCGCGAGATGGCGGACTGGATGCACGATGGCGGCGGAACCGGCCGGGCGAGGGTGAAGCGCGAGGCCCTGAGGCAACAGGATGCCGGCGGCCCGTTCGAGAACGCGCCTCCGCTGAATGCGGATCGCGGCGGATGGGGCCGGATCAAGGGGCCGCAGCAGCGCATTTCGGTGGCCCGTTTTCACGGATCGGAAGGCTAGCTCGTACCTCTCACACGCTCCGGGGCCTGCCACGCCGTGACCCTGCGGGGCATGGGGACTGTGGGCTGGTCCGCGTCCCCGTGTCGCCGATCTGCGGTCGATCCGGACTTCGTTGCCGGAAGCGCGCGCGCGCTCCTGCTTGTGAGAGTTGATCTTAAATCGATCTCGTGCCATTTATCCGCCCGAGGTTCAGACCGATGATGACACGACGCCCCATCCCCGCCATCGCCGACGCCCGGAGAGACTATTCCGGCGCGGCCCTTTTGCATGACGTCGTGTGCCATGGCGGCGCCGGGACGGACCTGCGTGGAGAGTATCGGACCTAAGACCACCTCCCCAGAATAGCACTGTCACCGGAAGCCGCTTCCTCCCGAAGCGGCTTTTTCTTTGTTTGGGATTGGAACCATGAGTATTCGGATCGAGACCATCGACGATGTGTTGCCGCACATTCCTGAAGGCGTGGGCATCATCGTGTCCCGGCGCCCCGACCTTCAGGTGGTCGATTACGTCTTCACCAATGACGATACGTTCAGCAATCCGGTCACGCTGGAATGCCGCGGCCTGAAATTCGCGCCGGACGGACGGATTCTGGCCAGGCCGTTCCACAAGTTCTTCAATGTCGGCGAGAAAGAGATGCCGGAGACCGTCGACTGGTCGCGGCCGCATGTTGTGCTCGACAAGCTGGACGGCTCGATGGTCCATCCCTGCCTGGTCGGCGACCGGCTTGCGTTCATGACCCGGATGGGCGAGAGCGCTCAGGCGAAGGCGGCCTTTGCCTGCGCGAGCCCCGGCGCTATTGCGCTCTGCCGCGAAGCGCTGGCCGCCGGGATCACGCCGATCTTCGAGTTCACCTCGCCGGAGCACCGGATCGTCGTGTCCTACGAGACGCCGGCGCTGACCCTGCTCGGGGCGCGGGAGACGGTCTCGGGCCACTACCTGCCGCACGGCGAACTGGAGGCACTGGCGCGGCGGCATGATGTGGCGCTGGTGCGCAGCTTCGGCGCGGTCGGCGACTTCAGAACGTTCATTGCCGACGCCCGGGGGCTGGAGGGGGTGGAAGGATACGTCGTGGCCTTTGAAGACGGCCATCGGTTGAAGTTGAAGGCCGACGCCTATGTGCTGCGGCACAAGGCATTGGCCGGCGTGGCGTACGAGAAGAACCTGCTGGAATGGGTGGCGGCGGAGGCCGTGGACGATGTGCTGCCGCTGCTGTCTCCAGAAGTCGGGGCCAGGGTCATCGCATACCGTGACCAGGTCCATGCGGACGTGGAGCGTTGGCTTGCGGAGATCACCCGGTTCTTCGAGGCGCACCGCGACCAGCCTCGGCGGGAATATGCTCAGGCCGTTCAGTCCACGCTGGACAAGCGGCTGCACAGCGTTGCTTTCGCCTTGCTGGACGGCCGCGACGGCCGGGCGGCGTTGGTGAAGCTGCTGACCTGGGCCAGCAGGTCGGAGCCGCGGATCGACACGATCCGCGACCTCTTCGGCATGACCTGGGAAGGCCAGGACCTGATCGTCGAGCCGGGATAGGCGACTACAGCGGTGATCCGAGACTGGCCGGAGCGTGGTCCTGTGGATTACGGTCCGGCCGGTCTCGCGACGCGCCGCTACTCCGCCAGCGGCCCGGACCCTCGCACGATCGGGCGCGCTTCGGCGAGGTCGAGGATCAGGCGGTAAGCCGTGTAGGACCGGAAGACGTTCGACACATAGTTCACCGGTTCGCGCCCCACGTGCCGCGCGACAACCAGTTCGACATTGTCGAACCAGACATCCGGGTCCAGACCCTCTTCGGCCGCAAGGGTCCGCATCTGCGCGATGCGGCTGGGTCCGGCGTTGTACGAGGCAACGGCGAACAGTTGCTGGGTCAGAGGATCGGTCTCATCCTCCGACAGGAAGGTGTCGATTACGACGCGCAGGAACTTGATGCCGGCGTGGATGTTGTTCTCAGCCTGGTCGATGTTGCTGATACCGAGCCCCTGGGCGGTCGCGCCCAGCACCTGCATCACGCCGATCGCGCCGGACCGGTTGCGCAACGACTGGTCCAGCCGGGATTCGTGATAGCCCTGGGCCAACGCCAGCACCCAGTCGATGTCGTATTCCTCGCTGTATTGTCGGAAATGGGGCTCCAGCGCGCGAAAGCGGCGCATCCCCTCATCGCCGGCCACGTCCGCCAGCGGATCCTCCCGCTCCAGATAGCGTTGGAACAGGATGTTGCCCAACAGTGTGCCGCGCTGGATGGTCTCGGTATAGCGGGCGACCTGTTCGGCCAAGAGTGGGCTCTCCTTTCGGTATGCCCAGGCGATGCGGCCCTGCTGGCGCAGCTGCGCCTCGGGGTGGATGACGACGTTCACGAAATGCGGTTCCCACAGGGCCGCGATGTGGCTGTCCATCAGGGTGATCTCGATCAGGCCCGCATCGACCAGCGCCAGCAGATCCTGATCGGGCAGGTTCTCATAGAGTGGAATCACGCGTGCCGGCTCCAGGTCCTGTGCCACCAGAGAGGCGTTCAGGTTCTGCAGACTCTGATAGTGGCTGCTTGTGAAACGGACATGAACGTTCCGACCCGCTAGCTCAGCGGCGCTCGCCAAAGGCGGAACCGCGCTGTGGGTCACGACCACCTCGGCCACATCCTCGTAGATCGGCGGCCCGAAATCGACCAGCGCAAGACGGTCTTCGGTGATGGTCAGATTGCCGACGGCGATGTCGGACCGACCCTCTGCTACCGTCGCGATCAGGTCGTCGCGCGAGGTTGGCGTGAACACGACGTTCAGCGGCAGGGCCCCCGTGTCAAACGCTTCGTCAAGTTGCTGGGTGAAGTACAGCACCTCTTCCACATGGATGCCCTGCGGGTCGGCGCCGTCGAGATAGAAGAACGGGAACCGGTAGGGCACGGCGATCCGGATCAGCCGCTGTTCGATCATCGCATCGAGATCGCCGAACCGAGGTTCCGATACCAGTTCGAGTGCGCCTTCCGCCAGCGCGGCATCTTCGTAGCCGTCCGCCGCCGTCTCGGCGGTAACCTCGCCGGCCGGTCCACCCTCCGACGCGATGGCCATGGGGGTAGTGCCGATCGAAAGGGCGAGTGCCAGAGCTGCGGCGCGTGCAATCGACAGTCTGCGACCGCCGGCTAAGGACCGCTTCGATGGCATGGCGTCCTCCCAGTCCGCACCGACGATTTCCCGACGGGCGGAAACTCGCCCTGTCGGCTGGCTCAGTCTAGCGCATCGCAGGGCCACTTCCTTCATGTGCCATCGCACAGGATGTCGACGATCCGCGTGTGGTTGCTGTAGCCGGCATCAGATGCCGGCCAGGTGAGCCAGTAGCCGCTGTCCATCCGCAGGCTCGGTTCCGCAAGGCGCATCAGCCGTCCGGCGTCGAGCTCCGGGCCGATCAGGGCGAGCGACCCGAGAAGCACCCCGACGCCCGAGACCGCGGCGTCGAGCGCCTGGGCAAAAGTGTCGAACCGTACCGATGGTGGCCTGGGGGGTGGCACCTCCACCGCGGCTGCCCAATCCAGCCAGCCGAACCGCGGCCCCGAGACCGCGATCTGCGGCAGGCGTCGCCAATCGTCTTCCGCATGGCGATGCAGCTTGGGCGAGACGACCGGCGCCAGCACCTCGTCGAACATCTTTCTGGCGCTTCGGCCCGGCCAGCTTCCATCGCCGAAGCGCACCTCAAGATCCGCGCCGGCGCCGGCGAAATCGGGGGACCGGTGGACGGTCGTCAGAGAGACCTGGAGGTCCGGCACCGCCTCCAGCAGCCTCCGTAGACGTGGTGCGATCCAAAGCTGGATCGTCGAGGATGACGCGGCGATCGAAAGCTGGCGCTTCGGCGCGCTGAACAGGTCGGTGGTGCTGCGTTGCAGCATGGCGAGCGCCGTGCGCACATGGGGTGCGTAGGCCTCGCCCTCCACGGTCAGTTCCACCCCGCGCGGCAAGCGGGTGAACAGCGGCACGCCGAGATGGCCTTCCAGGTTGCGCAGGCGCTGGCTGACGGCCGCCTGCGTCAGGCCCAATTCGATGGCAGCGGCGGTGAAGTTCCCCAGCGTGGCGGCCGCATCAAAGACGCGAAGCCACTCCAGCGGCGGAAGTGGGGCTGTCTTCGGCGATTGAGCCATAACGGAAACGACGTCTCAGGGGCGGAACATATTCATTCTCATTGTGCCCAACTGGGCCAAATATCCACATCGTTTTCGATCGAAGGGACGCCCGATGACCCGCCTGGCCAAATGCGATTTGCTGGATGAGGGCGCGGCCGCTCGCCTGACCTGGGATGACGGTCGCGAGGCCCGCTTTCACGCGATCTGGCTGCGCGACAACGCGCTGGACCCCGAAACCCGATCCGCCACCAACGGCCAGCGGCTGATCACCTTGCAGGACATTCCGGCGGATACCCGCATTTCGGCCGCTGCGATCGCTGGTGGCGATCTTGAGGTCGCGTTCAGGCCCGAGGGTAGGACGGTGCGCTTTCCAGCCGCCTGGCTGCGCGACCACATCTACGATCGGGCCAACCCACCGGCTGCCGGATGGCAAGCCGCCGGCATCGAGACATGGGATGCGATGCTGAACGCCGACGAGATCACCGGCGATTTCGCGACGATCTCGCAGGACAAGGAGGCGCTGCGCCTCTGGCTCGGCCATGTCCGCCGCTACGGCGTTGCGAAGCTGACCGGCGGGCCGGTGCGGAGCGGCGCGCTCTTGGATGTGGCGGCTCTGTTCGGCTTCGTGCGGGAGACCAATTACGGCCGCTGGTTCGAGGTCAGGACCGAGGTCAACCCCATCAACCTGGCCTATACCGGGCTCGGCCTGCAGGCCCATACCGACAACCCCTATCGCGATCCGGTGCCGACCCTGCAGATCCTGTATTGTCTGGAGAACTCGGCCGAGGGCGGCGAAAGCCAGGTCGTCGACGGCTTTCGCGCCGCCGAGCGGCTGCGCGCGAAGGACCCGCACGGCTTCGATCTCCTGTCCCGGTATTGCGCGCGGTTCGACTATCGCGGTTCCGCCGACGTGCATTTGAGCGCCCGACGTCCGATGATCGAGCTGGCCCCGGACGGCCAGATGGTGTCCGTCCGTTTCAACAACCGCAGCACGGCGCCGATCATCGATGTGCCTTACGACGATATGGCGGGCTACTACGCCGCCTATCGGCGCCTCGGCGAGATCATCGACGACCCGGTCATGGTGGTCCGGTTCAAGCTTGAGCCCGGAGACAGCTTCATCGTCGACAACACGCGCGTGCTGCACGGCCGCACCGGCTATGCCGCCACCGGTGGGTCGCGATGGCTGCAGGGATGCTATGCCGACAAGGACGGGCTGCTGTCGACCCTGTCGGTCCTCGAATCCCGTCGTTTGGAGGACGCGGCATGAGCACGCCAGAAACGCTGACGCCCGATACCGTCGTCGCCTTTCTGCAGGACATCTTCGAGCGGCGGGGCAGCGAGGCCTATCTCGGCGAAGCCGTGACCATGGCGCAGCACATGCTGCAGGGTGCGACCATCGCCGAGCAGAGCGGCCGGAGCGAGGCCATCATTGTCGCCGCCCTGCTGCACGATATCGGCCATTTCACCAGCGAGTTCGGCACCTTCACCATGGACGACACCGAAGACCGGCACCACGACGAGGCCGGAGCTGCGGTGGTGGAGGCGTTCCTGCCGCCGGTCGTCACCGACTGCATTCGCCACCACGTGGCGGCCAAGCGTTACCTCTGCGCCACGAACCCGCGCTATCTGAGCCGGCTGTCGGAGGCATCGGCCCACTCGCTGAAGCTTCAGGGTGGGCCGATGGATGCGGCCGAAATCGCTGCGTTCGAAGGGAACGCGCATCTGAGGGAAATCATCCAGGTGCGCTGCCTTGACGACGCCGGCAAGCGGCCGGACATGGAAACGCCGCCCTTCGCGTACTTCGCTCCAATGGTGCAGCGCCTCGTCGACGCCCACTGCGGCCGGCCCGGCGCATGAGAGCGGGCCGGCCGGTCGCCTGGATTCCGCCTTTTTACCGCTGGCTCACCTGCGGCTGCGCGACCTCTGCGGTGCGGACCAGCTGGATGAATTCCGAGCGGATGCCGAAGGGATCCTCGCCACGGGCATTGGCGGCCAGCGCGTAGACGTCGTCGAAGCCGAAGTCGCCCAGATACTGGTCGCCGCGCAAGAGCTGGCCGAAAGCGGCGACCGAGGCGGCGAAGCGCGTCGCTGTCGGGGCTTCGTCGATGCTGGCATAGACGTCGCGCGGGGTGATGGGCCGCTCGATCAAGGTGCTTTCGGCCTCGCCCGGCAGCTTGTAGCGGATGCGCAGGAACGCATACTCGCTGCTGACATCACTGCCGGTCGCGGCCGGCGCGTCGCCGTAGCGCAGGTCGTCGATCAGCCGTGCCGGACTGCCGACGGGCGTGATCTCATAGATGGCAGTCACCGAATGGCCGCTGCCGATATCGCCCGCATCGACCTGATCGTTGTTGAAGTCTTCGCGGCGCAGTGCGCGGGTCTCATAGCCGATCAACCGGTATTCGGCGACGACGGCCGGGTTGAATTCCACCTGCAGCTTCAGATCGTCGGCGATGGGGAACAGGGTTGCCGTCATCTCGTCGACCAGCACCCGGCGCGCCTCCAGCAGGCCATCGATATAGGCGGCGTTGCCGTTGCCCGCCTGCGCCAGCCGCTGCATCAACCGGTCGTTCAGATTGCCGCGGCCAAAGCCGAGAATGGAGAGATAGACGCCGGTCTCGCGCCGTTCGGCGATATAGTCTTCCAGGCGGTCGGGGTCCGAGATGCCGACATTGAAGTCGCCGTCGGTGCCTAGGATCACGCGGTTGACCGCATTCTCATCGAAGTTCTCGGCGGCCAGTTCGTAAGCCAGCCCGATGCCGGCGGCGCCGGCCGTGGAGCCGCCTGACTGCAGTCTGTCGATGGCAGCGATGATCTCGTTGCGGCGGCTGCCGGGCGTGGGCTCCAGGGCTACCTTCACATCGCCGGCATAGGTGACGATGGCGATCGTGTCATCGTCGTCCATGCGCTCCGCCACCATGCGCAAGCTCTGCTGCAACAGTGGCAGTCGGTCGGCCCCCTGCATCGAGCCTGAGACGTCGACTAGGAACACCAGATTGGCGCGCGGCCGTTCCGTCGGCGCAATGTCGTAGCCCTGGATGCCGATGTGCAAGAGCTGCGTGTCGGCGTTCCAGGGCGTCGGGGCGATCGCCACGGTGGCGGCGAACGGCGCGCCGCCGTCGCGCGGCACGGCATAGGCATAGTCGAAATAGTTGATCATCTCTTCGATGCGCACGGCATCGCGCGGCGGCATCCGGCCTTCGGCCAGGAACCTCCGGATATTGGCATAGGCGGCCGTGTCGACGTCGGACGAGAAGGTGGAAACCGGATCCACCGCTACCTGGCGGACGGGGTTCGGCTCGACATCGTCATACCGTTCGGCGTCGACCGGCGGGAGCGGCAGGGCGATCGGCTGGTCTACGGCTTCCGGAGCCGGGGACGGCGCAACTCGGTAACTGGGGCTGACGGCCGCGGGGTCCGCGCTTTGTGTCCGAACCTCTTCGGCTGTACCGCTTGACGTCTGTTGCTCGCCACACGCGGCAAGCACCAGCACGGTGGCGGCAAGTAGGGTGGATCGAGACACGATGGCGCGCATGGCGTGGCCCCCTGAACAGGTAAACGAACGGATCGCTCATGCAACCTGCACGCGATCGCCGACGCTCTCATGTCCAAACTGGGACAAAGTCGTGGCGAATGCGATGCTTCGCCTATTGGGGCTGGTCTTCGAACGATGCGGTCAACGGGGAGGATCTCCGCCACGATCATGGCGATGGTTGAGGGACATGGTTCGGATGGAATTGGGGTATCGACCCCATGCCCGACTGCAGGTCGCTGCGATACCTTCGCGTCCGTTGCTTCACAGGGGCGCGCCGGTAAGTCGCCCGAGTTCAGTAGCGGAGGATATGATGACCTCGTTCCCGATCAGCCAAACGCTGCGACGTGGTGCCCGTTCGATCACCGCCGCAGCCTTGATGGCCGCCAGC
>JANQQD010000302.1 GCA_028285185.1 Anaerolineae bacterium
CCTGCGGCCGCGAGCCGACCACCGGTGCATCGGGCAGCGCGCTGCCCCGCCCGTGGACCGCCGACGCCAGCTCCGCAACCCAAGTCGGCGTCACCGTGCTGCACTCGATGGCAAGCGCGTCCCGACGCAGCCCACCAAGAGCGCCACTTGCGTCGTCCAGCCAAATGGCGCGCGACGCCGCGTCATCGCGAACCATGGAGATGACGAAATCCGCCTCCGCAGCCGCCTCCCGGGGGGTGGCGGCGACCGCCGCGCCGGCCGCACGCAGCGCCGCTACCGGGTCGGGCGACCGGTTCCAGACAACCAGATCGTGGCCAGCCTTCTTCAGATTGGCGGCCATGCGCACGCCCATGGCGCCAAGGCCGAGAATTGCAGTCCGGTGCATGTTTCAAGTCCCGAAATCCGTTGTGGTCGATGGCTCGTCCTGCTGGACGGCATCCTGTGGACGGGACTCTATGGCCCGCAAGACAGGCAATAAACTATCGACTTTGCAAATGTTTCGTGCATATTTTGCACGAATGGATACGGACCATCTGACCGTCTTCGTCGCCGTCTACCGCGCCGGCGGATTCGCACCGGTCGCTCGGGATCGCGGTGTGGCCCCGTCATCCATCTCCCGCGCCATGGCCGGCCTCGAAGAGGCCTTGCAGGTGAGACTGTTTCAGCGGACCACACGGAAGCTGGAGCCGACGGAAGCCGGAACGGCCTTCTTCCAGCGCATCCAGCCGCTGGTGGAAGAACTGGATGCCGCCTGCGCGGACGCACGGGATACGGCAGGGGAACCGGCCGGCCGCCTGCGCGTCACCGCATCCGTCTCATATGGGCAGATCTGCCTTGTGCCTCGGCTGAAGTCGTTTCGCGCCCTTTATCCGCGGATCGCGCTCGACCTGATCCTCTCCGACGCTGCCCTGGATCTTTTGTCCGAACGCATCGACCTCGCCATCCGCCACGGGCCGCTGGCCGACAGCAGCCTGATCGCAAGCCGCCTGGCGCAGGTCCGGTATCACATCGTGGCAAGCCCCGAATACCTGGCGGCGGCCGAACGGATCCGCTGCCCGGCGGATATCCGCAGCCATCCGTGCATCGCCTTTTCCTATGAAGGATTTCGGTCGCGCTGGCAGTTCCGGAACGGCCGCACGACCGAGGCCGTCGATATCACCCCGGCCGTGACCGTCTCGAACGCCGCCGCCATTCGCCAATGCGCGATCGACGGACTGGGTTTGGCCTTGCTTGCCGATTGGACGGTTGCGTCAGATTTGGAGGCGGGTCGGCTGATCGATGTCCTGCCGGATCATCAGGCGGCCGGTGCCTCGTTCGACACCTCGATCTGGCTCGTCTATCCGTCCCGCAGCTTCATTCCGAAGAAAGCGCGCGCGTTCTCGGCGTTCCTGAAGCAGGATGTCTGTGATCGTGGGCGAGCAACCCGCTGACTTGGCATCCATGGCCCTCGGCAGCGGACCGCCATCGCCCCGTTACCCTGCTGCCGGCAGCTCGTTGGCATGGTGATCGGGGTCAACACCATTGATCCCGGTCGCCATAGTGGCCTAGACGAGTCGCTGCGGCACGTGACCGCACATGCAACAGCCAATACGGGAGGGGACGATCTTGAAAACACTGACCCTGGTGGCCGCCCTCATCTTGTCCAGCACCGTTGCAGCACCACACGCCGACGCACAGTCCGACGCCACCGATCCGTACACGTTCACATGTGCGGATCTCTTGAACGCGCAGCCGGGCGATGACCGCATCCGGGCCAACATGATGATCTACTGGTCCGTCGGCTATATGTACGGCCGGTTCGGCGGAGACCCGGAGTCACCCATGCGGGCCGACACCTACCAGCAGACCGTTAGCGATATGGTGAACGCCTTTCAGCAGGTATGCCCCAACGTTCCCGATATGCCGATCGCAACTTTCGCAGAGAACCTGGGCAACGACCTGGAACAGTCGATGCAACAGTGAGTCCCGAGGTCTTGGCCGATATGCCCATGCCTGGCATGGAAGGGTGAGAACCTCTGGACCGGCCGACGATCCAGGCGCTATTGGATCGAATGCCGACGCAGGCCGCGTTTCCATACCCTGCGGCACTGCCATGTCCCGGTGACGGCTAGACGAAACGTGACCGCAACCGTCGATGAACTCCCCGGCCGGCAGACGGAGACTGCCGGAGTATGCGACGACTCGGCGTCCGATGCCTGCCCGGACGTCAGCGTCGTCATTCCGGTCTATAACGCCTCGGCCGTCATAGGCCGCGCGCTGGCGAGCGTGGCCGCACAGACGCTCGAGAACTACGAGATCGTTATCGTCGACGATGCTTCCGACGACGATCTGGACAATGCCCTGGGGCCGTTCCGGCATCTTGGGCTGAGAGTGCTGCGGCACGACGCGAACCGGGGCGCCGCGGCCGCGCGCAACACCGGGGCCGCGGCGGCGCGCGGGCGCCTGATCGCGTTCCTGGACGCGGATGACGAGTGGCTGCCGGCGAAGCTGGCGATGCAGGTGGCCCATCTGGACGGCGCGCCGGCAGAGATCCAGGCATCGTGCACCGGCCATCATATCGAGCGTCCATCCACGTCTTCGATCGAGGAGAACCGGCCCGACCTGGCCCCTGAGCAGGACCAGCTGACCCGCTTCCTCTTTGGCTGCCGGATCAGCCCCGGATCCACCCTCATGGTCAAGCGGGGCTGTTTTGCGAATGTCGGCCCCTTCGATGAGGCGCTCCGGCGACTGGAAGACTGGGATTGGCTCGTTCGTTTCGCCTGCCGCTGGAAGATCGGGGTTCTGGATCAGCCACTGACCCATGTTCACATCGGCCGTCAGCCCGAAAGCCGGCAGGTTCTGCAGGCCCTGGAGTATCTGAGCCGGAAATACGTCCAAGAGCACAGCCCGCTGTCGCCCGGACAGATTCGCCGCTTCCGCTCGACCCTGCTCATTGAGAGAGCCGCCGTCTTCTATCGAAACGGCGCTACACTCCGGGCATTGACCCTCGTTTGCCGATCGCTGGTCGTCTATCCGTTTCGCAACACCGCCTTCTTCCGTCGCATGGCGTACCGCTGGATCCGCCCCGTCGGCATTCCCGCCGCCGCACCGGTCGCGAACAAGGTCGTCCACGTGATTACGGGCCTGGGTGTCGGCGGCGCGGAGAGAACGCTGACATCCGTCGCCTTGGCCAAACACCGCACCGGCCTGCCGGTCTCGGTGGTCACGCTGACATCGGGTGGCAGATTCGCGACGGTGCTTAGGGACAAGGGCGTCCATGTCACCAGTCTTGGCATGCGACGGTCGGTGCCCAACCCCTTCGCGATCCTGCGCCTGGCCCGATTGCTGCGCCGGGAGCGACCTGACGTGATCCAGTCATGGATGTATCACGCGGATCTTGCGGCATTGGCCGCCACCTATCTTTCGGGCCGGCGGCGCGCGACCCGGCTGTTCTGGGGCGTACGCTGTTCCGACATGGAGCCGCGCCGCTACGGGCTGCAGCTCCGCCTGTTGATCTGGGTTTGCAAGACGCTCTCCAGGCTGCCGGATGGCGTCATTGCCAATTCCGAGGCCGGCCGCAAGGTACATCTCGGCCTCGGCTACCGCCCCAGGCGTTTCGATGTGGTGGACAACGGCATCGACGCGGCGCGGTTCGCGAGCGTCGAGACAGAACGGGAGGCCGTGCGCCGCGAACTCGGGATCGACGACGGTGTGCCAGTGATGGCCATGGTCGCGCGGCTTGATCCCATGAAGGATTATCTCAACTATCTCAACGCTTTGCGGAGCCTTCCCGGCGTACAGGCGCTGGCGATCGGGGCAGGCACCGAGGCTCTGCCCGCGACGGCAGGCCTGCATCGGCTTGGGCAGCGCGACGACGTGCCGAGGCTGCTGGGCGCCTGCGACATCCTCGTCCTCAGTTCAGCCTTCGGCGAAGGGTTCCCGAATGCCATCGTGGAAGGCATGGCGGCCGGTCTTCCGGTGGTTGCGACGGATGTCGGCGATGTCCGCCGCATTGTCGGTGACGGCGGTATCATCGTGCCGCCGCGCGATGCCCAGGCGCTGGCCGATGCGGTGAGCCGCCTGTTGGCGGATCCGACGGCACGGGAGCAAATGGGCGAAGCTGGGCGGCAACGAGTCGCTACGGAGTATTCGTTCGCCAAGACGCTTGACGCCTTCGACGAGATCTATTGGCCAAACTGAGTATGGGCACAAAACTCCGCCGACAAGTGGAAGAGAAGATTCACGTCATCTATTGTCTTTTCGGCATAGCCTTGCTCCACAGGCCGATGATTTATGCACATATCAAGCAAGTTCAAAAAACCAATCACCGACTTTCGGAGAAAATAGCCAGAAACACATTGATGATTTTCAAAGATGATAGAGAATTAGAGATTCTACTGGCATACTCCTTGGTCGAAAATTATAAGATTGAAGAATCAAGAAAACTCTGCCTCAAGTTGCTCGAGCACAGCAATGATGATAACCCCTTCCTCCATCTGATCATAGGATGGACATATATAAGAAGCATGCAAGATGGTCATTTGCAGTTCGCCGAAGATGCAAGACACCATCTTGAGAAGGTGGACGTGGATCAGTACAGATATCGGGCGGAACGCGGATTGTCTCTCTTGTACCTGCTGATCGGCGACCATGACATGGCCGTGGAGTTCGCGGAATCGGCCTATTGCAGATCTCCGACACCCAAGTATCGCGCGTGGCTTGGAAAAATGATCCGACGGCGCGATGCGGCAAGCGGCGCGCCGCGCGGGGAGTCATGATGCCGGCAGTGGTGGTTGCCGACTATGGCATCGGCAATCTGTTCAGCGTCCGGCGTGCCCTTGAGGCCGCGGGCGCGGATGTTGTGGTCACCGGAGCGCCTCGGGCTGTGGCACAGGCCGAACGCTTAGTCGTGCCGGGTGTCGGTGCGTTCGGAGACGTGGTCGCCGAGCTTCGACTTCGGGGCCTGCAGGAGCCGGTGATGGAAATGGCTGCCTCGGGCCGGCCGCTGTTAGGGATCTGTGTCGGCATGCAGATGCTGTTCGAACTTGGGGAGGAATTCGGCGACCATCCGGGGCTCGGCCTTTTGCCCGGCCGCGTGCGCGCCATTCCCCTCGCTGACGCAGAGGGCAGGCCCCACAAGATCCCACATGTGGGATGGGCCCCCCTGCATCCCGCCGGCCGCCGAAACGGGTGGCAGGGTACGCTGCTGGCCGATCTTCAGCCGGGCGCAGCGGTCTACTTCGTCCACTCGTTTGCGGCCGAACCCGATGTCGACGGCGACCGCCTGGCCGACACGGTCTATGGTGGGCATGCCATCTCCGCTGCCGTGCAGCAGCACAATGTGATGGGGTGCCAGTTCCACCCTGAGAAGAGCGGCCCCGTGGGGCTGTCGATCCTGGGGCGTTTTCTTAGGATGTAGTCCCGCGGCCCGGCCCCGATACATCGGCGGGCATCGCGTCCCGCTGCATGTCCGACCGAGGGACGGCCTTTGCCGATGTCGGTGCCGGTCTCGACGCTACGATGTCCTGGATTTCCTGCACCGCATCGACTAGAGGCAGACTGGCGTCGAGCGCATCGATCCGGCTGCACTGAACGCCCGCGGGATGGAAGAAGCGGACCCGGCATGGACACATCGGCACACGTCGGCACAGAGGCCGACGGCCTGGAGACCCGCTACGGCCTGCCGCAGGAGGTCCGCTTCTGCAAGCGATGCGTGATCTCAAATCAGCGCCCGAGCTCGGTGGTGGAGTTCAAGAACACGGCCGGCGCTCACAAACCGACGATCTTCTTCGACGACGAAGGCATCTGCAGTGCGTGCCGGTACAAGGAGATCAAGGACACCCAGATCGACTGGCAGGCCCGCGAACGCGAGTTGCGTGCCCTGTGCGACCGATATCGCAGCCGCAACGGATCCTACGACTGCATCGTCCCCGGCAGCGGCGGCAAGGACAGCACGTTCGTGTCCCATCTGCTGAAATATGACTATGGCATGAACCCGCTGACCGTGACCTGGTCACCGCACAAATACACGGATATCGGCTGGCGGAACTTCCAGACCTGGGTTCATCAGGGATTCGACAACATTCTGCATTCGCCGAACGGACGAGCGCACCGGCTGCTGACGCGCCTCGCCTTCGAGACCCTGTGCCACCCTTTCCAGCCTTTCGTGATCGGCCAGCGCCTGACGGGGCCGCGCTTTGCCGCACTCTTCAAGATCCCACTGATCTTCTATGGCGAACATGCCGCGGAATACGGCAACGATATCGAAGGCGCAATGCGACCGACGATGGAACCCGAATACTTCGACCACAAGCCGGATCTCGATCGCCTGTACCTGGGCGGCCACAATGCCCGGCAGTTGCTGGCCGATCAGGACTGGCTGCGCGAGGCCGACCTGCAGCCCTATCTGCCCATCGACGGTGACCTGCTGAGAGCGCTCGACGTGCAGGTTCACCACATGAGCTACTACATGTACTGGGACCCGCAGGAAAATTACTATTACGCTGCCGAGAGATGCGGCTTCCGCGCCAATGATGAACGCACCCAGGGCTCGTATTCCAAATACAGCTCCATCGACGACCAGATCGATCCGCTGCATTACTACACCACCTTCGCTAAATTCGGGATCGGACGCGCCACCTACGATGCCTGCCAAGAGATCCGCAGCGGCAAGATCACGCGCGAAGAGGCAGTGGCCCTGGTCCGGCGCTACGACGCAGAGTTCCCGACTCGCTACTTCCGGGACATGCTCGAATACATGGAAATCGATGAAGACAGGTTCTGGGAGGTGATAGACGGCGCACGGTCACCGCATCTCTGGAAGAAGGTGGACAACGAGTGGGTGCTGCGCCACCAGGTCAGCTAGCGAACGGCCCGCCGGAACCCCCTGCCATGCCCCCTCCCCTCATGATCGCCCGTCGCCGCGTGGGTCCCGATCACCCCCCTCTGGTGATCGCCGAGATCGGCATCAACCACGAAGGCGACGAGTCCAAAGCGGAGCGTATGATCGACGATGCGGCGGCTGCTGGCTGCGAATGCGTGAAGTTCCAGACCCATGTGGTCGAGGACGAGATGATCGAGAACGACGTCGTCCCCGGCAACGCGACCGAGCCGATCTGGGACATGATGAAACGCTGCGCCCTTGGCCCCGAGGCCGAGGCGCGGCTGAAGCGGCGGGCCGAGGACAATGGGATGATCTTCCTGTCCACGCCGTTCTCCCGGGCCGCTGCGGACCGGCTTCAGGCACTCGGCGTGCCCGCCTTCAAGATCGGATCCGGCGAGTGCAACAACTATCCGCTGATCCGCCACATCGCGGCATTCGGCAGGCCGGTCATCCTGTCGACCGGCATGAACGACATCGCCAGCGTGGGCACGGCCGTCGAGATCCTGCGTGCCGCCGGGGTGCCGTTCGCGCTCTTGCACTGCACCAGTCTCTATCCGACGCCGTATGACAAAGTCAGGCTCGGCGCTATGCAGTCGCTGGCCGAGGCATTTCCCGATGCGCTCGTGGGCCTGTCCGACCACAGCCCCACCATCTATCCCTGCCTGGGCGCCGTTGCGATGGGGGCGAGTATTGTCGAGCGGCATTTCACCAGCGACAAGGCCTGGCCCGGGCCGGATATTCCGGTGTCCATGGATCCAAGCGAACTGGCGCAATTGATCGAAGGCTCATGCGCGATCCACGCGGCCCGTGGCGGCAGCAAGACGGTGCTGGCGGAGGAACAGCCGACGATCGACTTCGCCTATGCCAGCGTCGTAGCCATCGCCGACATCGCACCGGGAGAAACATTGACAGAACGCAACATCTGGGTGAAGCGCCCCGGCACGGGCGAGATCCGGGCTGCCGCCTATGACACTCTGCTGGGGCGAAGGGCTGCAGTGGCCATTGCCGACAACGCACAGCTTTCCTGGTCGCAGATCATGCCGGCTGATGCCTGATCTGTAAGTCGAGATGACCCACATATGAAACGAATCCTGTTTCTGACCAGTACCCGCGCCGATTTCGGCAAGTTGCGCCCCTTGATCCACCAGGTCGACGCCCATCCGGATTTCGAGGCGGTGGTCTTCGTGACCGGCATGCACACGCTGGAGCTATATGGCTACACGGTGCTGGAGGTCCGCAATGCGGGCTTCAAAAACCTGCATGTCCATATGAACCAGTTCCTGAACGAGCCGATGGATCTGGTTCTGGCCAACACGATCTCCGGCCTGTCGCGCTTCGTGCACGAAGACACGCCGGACCTGATCGTCGTGCACGGCGACCGGGTCGAGGCTCTGGCGGGGGCCGTGGTCGGCGCGCTGAGGAACATTCTGGTGGCGCATGTCGAAGGCGGCGAGTTGTCGGGCACGGTCGACGACCTCATCCGCCACGCGGTCAGCAAGCTGTCGCATCTGCATTGCGTCGCAAATAGGGAAGCGGCAACGCGCCTGCGCCAGCTTGGTGAGGACCCAGACACCATCTTCGTCGTGGGGTCGCCGGACATCGACGTGATGCTGGCGTCCGATCAGTTGCCCGACCTCTCCAAAGTGCGCGCGCACTACCAGATCACAGCGGCGGACTATGCCATCGTCCTGTTCCACCCGGTCACGACCGAGAAAGCCAGCATGAGGAACCATGCGAACGCGCTGGTGGACGCCCTGTTGGGCAGCGATCAGGACTATATCGTGGTCTATCCGAACAACGACGAGGGCACGAACCTGATCTTCGAAGCCTATCGGAGGCTGGAAGGCAACGCCCGGTTTCGCATCTTCCCGTCGATCAAGTTCGAGAGCTTCCTGACGCTGATGAAGCACGCGCGGTTCATCATCGGGAACTCCAGTGCGGGCATCCGCGAGGCACCGATCTACGGACTGCCGACCGTCAACATCGGCACACGGCAGACGGACCGCTTCCGATGGCCATCGATCATCGATTGCCAACCCACGGCATCGGACATTCTTGCGGCCATCGGCAAGGCGCGTGAGATGCAACGGGCACCGGTCAGCCACCATTTCGGCAAGGGCGACAGCGCAAGGCGGTTCATGGACATGCTGATGCGTCCGGAAACCTGGCGGACCAGTGTCCAGAAAGGGTTCGTAGACCTTGCCGAGCCGCAGCGTGCCGTCCGCTCGGGATGACGGGCCGCTGTCTGCCCGCGGCCCAGAGCCGCGTCAGTTCTGAGACGGCGATATCACGATGGATCTGGGAGCCGCAATCGGTCGGGCATAGTCGGTCGGAAAGCTTGCGGCGCGCGTGTCAATGTCCTGGCCATGTGCCAGCACCCCGTTTCGTCTGAGGCACGGCGTGAGACAGTCGCGGAGTCTGGAGACTTCGGCGAGATCGAATGCCTTGGCCGAAGAATCCCAGGCGATCCGGGCCGGATCCTGGCTGGCCTCCAAGGCAAGATGACGCAGATCGACCCTTCCCAGGCTGAGCTTGTGCAAGAGGATCGCAGGTCCGAGACGTGGGTTAGCCAAGACATCGCGGGTCCGCTGTCTTAAGGACCGCCGCGTTGGCGCGACGCCGTCCGTTGAGGGCACAGCGATTTGGCCGATCAGGGATTGCTGCTCATTCGTCGACAACGCCAGTTCCCACAGTATCGCCGCCACCCGTGCGCCAGCGTCTCCGTCGATTTCCCCGATCCATTCATCGCAGACGGTCTTCAGTCCTTCATGGACGTGGGGGGGCAGCGGCACCGTCGTCGCGAACGCCTCGCGAGCCCGCTCGCACAGCGCCGCGAGGGTATCGCAAACGACGCTGATGCGCGTCGGCAGTTCATCTTTGTCCAGCGGCGGAACCCAGCCCGGCGTCAGACTGAGCTTTCCCAACAACCCGGCTTCAATGGCGGTCGTGGAGCTTCTCTGAATGAGGGCTGAAGCCCGGGCAAGCCATCCGTCGACCGTGCCCTCTTGCGCAACGATCAAGTTCTCTCGCCTCGCAGCGAGTTGAATATAAGGTTCGGGGTTCTCGAAAGGGTGTGGACGAATGACGAATGTCAGATCCCCTGCCGTGGCCGTCAAATCCGAGGCCAGCGCTTTCATCGCCTCGAACCGGGTTCGGTCAAGCTCCAGATAGGCGAGCGCCCCTTCACGGCTGTATCCATTCTCAACAAGGACCTCGACTTCCCGGTCCACGGTCTGAAATCTTGGATTGGCCAGCGGATGATTCGGCGCGATCAGGATAAACCGGTCCGGATAGCTGATATGCGCCGTACCGCGCAGCAGCGCGTCCCGCCAAACGGCAGCGTAGAAGTCCATCCTGGGATGTCCGGTGACCGAAATCTGAGAAGCGCGGAACTTTTCGGAAGAAACGAGCCGTCCCGCCAGCGAGCCGCCCCAGCACAGAACTCTATCGATCTTCGACCGGATCTCGTCACTTCCGGAGAGTGCCCTCTCGTACTCCTCAAAGCAGGTCCACACGGCACCTTCATTATCCAGCACGCAGACGGCGGGATAGCGCCCAAGACAGAAGCGGGAAAATGAATCGAGGGTCTTGTACAAATTGTTGAGGAGAATCAGATCGAGATCGAGCACACGGCATTCGGCCGTCCGCAGGTTGAAGGGTATCAAGTAGACGGTTGCGCCCCGGGCCGCGAGCCGGCCGGCGAGAAACACCGATGAGGGAAGGTCACGCTGAGGATTATCGACAACAATTCCGATGCGCCTCGGCCCTGGCGCCTCACCCACAGGCAGCAACGTGCTAGTCCCCTCGACCAATCAGCTCCCGGATCCGCTCTGCATGTCCGGTGACATCGACAACCGTCCGGCTGTCGCAATGCTGACATGCTGGGAGAGACTCAAGATCCCCAGAGAGGTGTGCTAGCCGGATGTCTTTCAACGCCCGACTTTCCACAATATCGTCAAACGATTGGCCGTCACCGATCTTGCCGATGACCAAATTATATGTGATGTCGAGGCAGCACGCCGATACAACGCCATCATAGTTTATGGCGATCTGATAGAATGGCATTTCACAAGGCTTATTTATCTTTGGGATTTCTTGTTCCTTGCCGTCGCTATACCAAGAGAATTCATTGCAGATATGGACATGAACTCTATCGGAACTCTCTGCAACGGATCGGAATCGTTCGATAACACTGTTCGAATCCTCATGCTCTAATCCATGAAACCCGCGTGGCTCCACGCATTTTATATTGAACTGTACGGGTGAACTGTGTGTCGCTATGTGCGCAACCGCATCATCCACGTTGGCGAGCAGTTTAGGTAGCCGATCAGATTTCTTGATGTCCTTGTACCGCTCCAGCGAAAGCGTATCGACGCTCACTGTGAATTCATCAATACCGGCTTCGACTAGAGCTTTAAATTTGGGCAGCGTCAGCAGCTCTCCGTTCGTCGTCAGCCGCAGGCGACTTGACGGTAATCCGGTCCTGGCAATTGCGACCATTTCCGGCAATCTCTTGTTGACAAGAGATTCGCCATGAAGAAAGAAATTCACTTGATCAATTGAATACTTCGAGCGCCTAACGTCATCAATGATGCTCGTGAAAGTATCGAGCTTCATAATCCCCTTCTGCTTCAAGAACGCAACATCGTCTCGGTATTGAAAATCGCAGAAATTGCACTTCAAGTTGCAGGCAGACGCTGGTTCTATGAAAAGCGAAATGATGCGCTGTTCCCGAAGCGCCGTCAGGATGTTCTGGATTCGGTAGTCGATGTTGTCCTCGTTGCTGCCGTGATCTTTGCGGATCATGGGTCAGCGCTCCTTCGACCCAACGAAGTGAAATTGCTCGGGAACGAAGGCTTTTTCCCGGCAAAGGTAACGGTCCACCAGCGCCAGCCATCTGGCGACTTCAGCCTCCTTTTCCGGCGATGACAGCCGCAGCCCACCGACAATGCGATCAAAAAAGCAGAAGTCGAACTCGCACTCCAGCTCTCGAAACTCCGACGACAGCACCGGATACATTTGGTCGAACCCGGCTTCATTGTCGTGCGGCGATTGTACATTCTGGCCGCTATCATCAACGTATGCGAATTCGTTACGGATGGAAGTCAAGAGATCGACCAACTGATCTTCGTTGACCGGCAGCGTCTCCATAGGCGGAGAGAAGGCGCCGGCGGCAGCCAGAGACCCGCGGATCAGATGAATGACGGCGGCCTCACCAGGGCTCAGCGGAAATCGCGTCGGCTCGCTTGCGAAGAATAGACCCGAAGGCCTCAGTATGGCTTTGACCTGCTTCAGCGTCTCGGCCGTATCGGGGAAATGGTGAAGCGCGCAAGAAAAGAAAACGACATCAAAGGGCTGCTCGAAGGTAGCATTCATGAAGTCGCCGCAACGATAGATGGGCGCGCGCACCGGGTAGCTGCGATAGTGCTCCGCCGTTTCGCAGGCCACGCGAATGCATGCGTTGGACAGGTCGATGCCTGTCACCTGGTATCCCCGGCGCGCCAACTCCAGGGTCATGTGACCGGGGCCGCAGGCGATCTCCAGCACGCTGATATCGCCCGGCGGTCGGCCGAGATGGGCATCGATCGCACGCTGCAACTGCGCAAGTATCTTCCCAAACAAGAGCGTCGCATACGCGCCGTCGCGCCAGACATTGGAGTGGAACCACTCATTGCGTCCGCATCGATCAAGATCGGGCACGTGACCATGGGCGACACGCTCTTCAATCTGCATGTCGAACGCCTCGGCCTCTTCGCGAAGGCTTGGTGAGTAGCGGTCGTAGGGACGCGTGGCCATGATTCGCGCGGTGGCTCGACTTTGGCAGGTGACTGAGGACGCCCGTGGACTATCAGCAAGAAGAGCCGATGCCAAGCCCGCTTGCGGCCGCATTCCTGCTGATGACGCGGCGCTGGGAGCGTGTTCGGACAATGCGCGACCAAGATGGGCCAATGGGATCGGAAGCGCGCCTGCGTCCTGTCAGAGCGGCGCCAGCGGCCTAGGCGTTTCAGGCCGTCTGCTGTATCTATTGTGGCAATGATGGTGCCCAGCAGGTCGATTGAGAAAACATGATGAATGTCGGCGCGAGACAGTCGATATCGGTCGTTAGCGAGCAACCTCAACAAGCAGGCCCGCTATCGTCAGAAGAGATCTCTTTTTTTGCTGACAACGGATACCTGGTACGCCGCGGTTTGATTGACCGCGATCTGGTTCAGAATGTCATCGCGTCGGCACGCCACCTGTTCGTTCGCTTCGGCGGCGACCACTTCGCACGGATTGGTGAGCGCGGGTTCCTGGAGAACCCTTTGGCCCATCAAGAGATGCTGAGTCTCCGCAAGACTCACCCCAGGATGTTCGGGGTCATCTACGACGTCATGCAATCCATGGCGTCGATGCACCGCCTTACGACGCAAGACGAGCTGCTGTCGGCTTGCGGCCAGCTTCTGTCCGTCAATCGGGACCAGATGACGGTCGGCAACTTCCTCTGCCGCATGGATGCGCCACATGACACGCGCAACAACCTCGACTGGCATCAGGACGTGATCTTTGATGGAGAAGTGGCCGACGAAGACGGCTGCGACGGGCTTACCGCCTGGATCCCGCTGATGCATGTTCACCCCGACAATGGGAGCGTGATGCTCTGCCCGGGAAGCCAGCACGTTGGCCGCATCCAGAACTACGTTCGCTATAAGAGGGATGTCGAGCACGGTTCGGAGACACACCGGATCTCCGACGAAATCGTCAATGCGTACGAGCATGTGGCGCCGGAGGTGGTATGCGGCGATGTGGTCTTTCTCGGCCTCAACCTGATCCATCGCAGCGGCACCAACACAAGCGACCGCATCCGATTCACGGCACAAGGCCGGTACTACAACATCCTGTCCCCGCACTTCGTGCCGGGCAAACTGCACTACGTACCGGTGATGGGGACGTAAGACGGCCACCGGACCGGAAGCGGCACTTCACGCAGGGGCAAAGGGAACACGTGGACGCCGCCTTTGCTCAAGGAATCAACGAGCAACCATGATCACCGGAAGTCAGGTCAGGATGGCCCGCGTAGGCTTGGGGTGGAAGGTCGTGACGCTGGCGGAGCGTGCCGACGTGCCTTGGGCGCGGCTGCAGCACATCGAACGCGAAGACGGCGTTCCCTCGGCCCGTCCTGAGATCATGGAGAAGATTCAGGCCACCTTGGAAGCCGAAGGGGTCATGTTCCTCGACCCCGCCGATGGCATGGGGCCGGGCGTGCGCCTTGCCAAGATGCCGGAAGCTGGCTGACCCATGCAGCGCCCGGATCCGCAGCGCAGCTTCGAGTATGAGAACGGGTATTTCCTGACCGCCCCGGTCGGCCGCGTCAGCAAGTTCGTCACCCATCTCGATCTCTACCGGCGCATTCTGGACCGGCCCGGAGAGTTGGTGGAGTGCGGCGTCTTCCGCGCCAACTCGCTGATGCGCTTCATCAAGTTCAGAGCGCTGCTGGAGAATGCAAGCAGCCGCCGGATCATCGGCTTCGATACCTTCGGCGACTTCCCCGAAGCCGGGCTGAACGCCGACAAAGCACAGCGCGACGCTTTCGTCGCCGAGACCGGCGGCGGACAGAGCCTGCCGCTGGAGGATCTGCAGGCCATGCTTCGGGACGCCGGCCTTGACGGCAATGTCGAGCTGGTGAAGGGCGATATCACGAAGACGGCGCCGGACTACGTTTCGCAGCGACCGCAGACGCGCATTGCTCTCTTGCATGTCGATGTCGATCTCTACGCCCCAACGCTTGCCAGCCTCGAAGCCTTCTATCCGCATGTGGTCCGCGGCGGCGTGGTCATCCTCGACGACTACGGGGCCTTTCCCGGTGCCAACAAGGCGATCGAAGACTATTTCGGCCGCGACGGTCCGCAGATCTGCAAATTCCCCTTTTCGCACGCGATCGCATACCTGACGAAGGACTAGCGCTGACAATGCTCAAGGCAGCCATTCTTCGCGGCATCGGCGCGCTGGGCTATGAGCTGCACCCGAAGGGCAGTGCGAAGACCGTCCAGGCCCTTCAGGCTGCACAGAAACAGATCACCGTGGAGTTCGACTCCGTCAATGCCGCGCGCTTTCTCTACCTGCACGGCCTTTTCACGAAGACGATGGATGTGGAAGGCGACATCGTCGAATGCGGCGTCGGCAACGGCCGCTCCTTCGTCATGCTGGCGGCCCTGCTCCGGCATCTCGGCGGCGAACGCAATCTGTGGGGGTTCGACTCGTTCGAGGGGTTTCCCGAGCCTGACGCGGTCGATCAAGGCGGAATCCGGTCCAGGCCGGTTGCGAAGGGGGACTACACGGTGCCGCTGAAGGCCGTACAGGACCTGCTGTCGCGGTCCCTGGACGACGCCTTCCTTCGCAGCAGGGTCATCCTCATGAAGGGGTTCTTTGAAGAGACGCTGGCCAAATCAGAAGTTCGGAAGATATCCCTCTTGAATCTGGACGTTGATCTGCACGACTCCTATGAACTCTGCCTCAGAGAGTTGTATCCAAAAGTTGCAAAAGGTGGAATTATTACGTTTGATGAGTTCTTACGCGAGTCCATTTACTTCCCAGGCGCCTGCAAGGCGATCAAGGATTTCTTTGAGGACAAAAACACAACGTTCGAGAAGGATCGATTCTACGGGAAATACTATGTGGTGAAGACGGAATAGACGAACCCTTGGCCGTGGGGACCTATCCCGTGCCCCGGTCGGCGCATGCATGCAGACAAAAGACGGTGTTCCGATGGACGGACTGAAACAACGGATGGCGCGGCGGGAGCTCACGATCGGCTCGTGGCTTTCCTTCGGCTATCCGCAGACCTGCGAGATGATGACCCGGCAGGGCTTCGACTGGCTGACCGTGGATATGGAGCACAGCGCGATCACCGATGCCGAGGCGCTGACGCTGATCCAGATCACCCAATCCGCCGGCCTCGACGCCCTTGTGCGGGTCGGCGCCAATGACCCGTTGCTGATCAAACGGGCGATGGATGCCGGCGCCACCGGGGTCATCGTCCCCATGGTCACCACGGTCGAAGAGGCCGAGGCGGCCGTCGCAGCGGTCTATTACCCGCCGAGGGGCCAGCGCGGCGTCGGCCTGTCCCGGGCCCAGGGGTTCGGTCTCGGTTTCGACGCCTATCGCGATGCGCTGGACGACACGGCGGTCGTCGTCGTGCAGATCGAGCATTACCGCGGTGTGGAGAATGTCGAGGCGATCCTGGACGTCGATGGTGTCGATGGGTTCATCGTCGGCCCCTACGACCTGTCTGCCTCGCTCGGCAAACCCGGGCAGTTCGGCGATCCGGAAGTGCAGGCCCTGCTGGACCGGCTGGGGGATGTGCTGCAGAGCCACCGTAAGCCGGGCGGCTATCATGTTGTGCACAGCGACCGAGAAGCGCTGATGCGGCGCGTCGAGATGGGGGCCCGCTTCGTCGCGTATGGCACAGAGATGGTGTTCCTGGCGGAGAAGCTGCGAGAGGCAGGCGAAACGATCGCCGCCGCGCGTGCGCCCGGGCTTGATCAGGGGGCGCCAGGGTGATCGACGGGGCGAGCGTTCTGGCACTGATCACGGCGCGCGGGGGGTCGAAGGGCCTGACCGGCAAGAACCTGCGCCCCCTGGGCGGGCGGCCGCTGATCGTCTGGTCCGTCGAGGCTGCGCACGGATCGACGCTTGTCGACCGAACCGTCCTTTCGACTGAGAGCGAAGAAATCGCCGCGGTCGCGGCAGCCGCCGGATGCGAAGTGCCGTTCATGCGCCCGGCCGAACTGGCGACTGACGAGGCAGAGCACTTGGACGTAATCGTCCATGCCCTCACCACGCTGGACCGGACGTACGACTACGTCGTGCTGTTGCAGCCGACTTCGCCGCTGCGCACGGCCGCCGACATCGACAGCGCGCTGCGGTTCTGCGCCGCGCGCGGTGCGCCGGCCTGTGTTTCGGTCTGCCCGGTCGCGAAGCCGCCCGAATGGTGCTATCGGCTGGACGGCGATGACCGGCTGCTGCCGGTATCCGGCAGCTTCGAACGGATCACGCAACGCCAGGGGCTGAGGCCCAGCTATGCCCTGGACGGCGCCCTGTTCATTGCACGATGCGACTGGCTGCTCGCCGGGCGCGAATTCATTTCGGCCGAAACCGTCGCCTACCAGATACCGCCGGAACGCGCCGTCGACATCGATTCCGCATTGGACCTGGCACAGGCGGAATTTCTGCTGCAGCACACCGCAGACTGACCGATGCCTCAAACATGCAGGAACGGCGTTCCCTCAAGAATGCCGCGGCAGATCACATCGAGACCGTCGGATGCGCCGGGCATCAGCTTGTCCGCCCGCAGCGGCCGGTACCGTTCGGCCCGGAACGCGCCCTTGCTGGTTCTCATGGTCGTCACTTCGAAGAAGGCGGACAGGTCGATCGAGGCCTTGAACATCATGAAATAGAAGAAATGCCGTGCTTCGGCCCGCTGCGCGCCGTCCAGCAACGCAGCCCCACCCTCTAGGCATTGCCGGAGCTGGGCCATATAGGCGTCATCGCTCTCGGCCGAGAGAGCAAAACCGGCATCCGCGTATTTCGCGCGGCCGGCACACAGAACCGGTCGTCCCAGGATCGCGGACTCGATCCCGATCGTGGAGTTGTACGTGATGCACAGCTTCGCCGCGTTGATCAGCTCGTATGTACTCACCCGGTCAGCAGCGTCGATCAGCACAACGTTGGGCCGATCGGCCCAGCCACGCGCGGCAAGCCAGCCGGCCACGGGCTCGTTGCTGTAAGGCTTCCCGTACCGCACCTCGTCGGGGTGAGCGCGGACAACGAAAAGTGTGTCGGGAAAGCTCTCGGCCAGAGCCAAGGTCGCTTCAAGCCATTCGAACATCGACGCGAAGGCGCCGTCGGCATGGGCCATGCTGGTGTCATAGGGCGTGTTCGCACAGATCAGCACCATCTCGCGATGGCCGGCCAGTCGTTGCCGCAGGTCCGGCGTGAGGCCGGTCATCTCCGGCCAGAACAGCAGCCCGCCCATGTCGAAGCGGCCCTTGAAACGCGCCGCGAGCAGTTCGTCCAGCCGGGCTTCCTCCGCCGGCGTCAGCCCAAAGTCCTCAGGCACTGGGATCTCGTAGTCAGTCGCAAAGCGATGCGAGAGGAACAGCGACATCGGCCGGTAGCCGATTTCGTACGTGACGACGGGAACCTCGGCCTCAAGGCACACAGCACGGGTCACGGCCTCGGGAAAGGCGATGCCGTTGAACACGACCATCCGATCCGGTCGATGCGCTTGGAGGAAACGTCGCGCCGCCCGCGCCGCCATGGCGGCCGAGTGCAGAAACTGAATGGCGACCATTCGCGTCACCGGATCGTCGTGGAGATGATACCGCCGCAGGCCCCGGCGCAAGGACGACACACACATCTCTCCGAGCGGCAGGCCCTCGAACTCGACAGCCAGCAGAGTTTCCAATGAGTCCGTCGACGGATCGAGCGGCAATGCGCGCGCGACGCCCGGATCGAGCGGTGCATCGAAGCGCTGGTCTTTCGCAAACAAGCCGCCGCGCAGGGCGACACAGGGGTCACAGGGCGGTGCGGCCAACGGATCGTCGCGCCGCACTGCAGGCTGGCAGCGCACCAGACCGCGTTCGCAGTGCCAGCTCTGGACGGCGGCCCCTCTCAAGGCAAGCGCACGGTGTATCAGCGGGCCGACCAGGCTGGGAAACCCGATGACGCCGGGACTGGACGTCACATTCATCAGGCCGATCCGCACGGCCTCGGTGGATACGGGCCGTCGCGGGCCGCCACGATCGACACGCTCCAGCTTGCTGTGGATGTCGCGAACACCCGCCCGCGCTCGCGCCTTCGCAAGTGCCATCGACAGGCGCTTGCGAAGACGGTGTCGCGTAGTGCCGAAGGGCAGGCGCGCCAGAATCGCACCGGCCACGCGGCTCAAGCCTGCTCCGCCATTCCCGTCATCGGCCATGCGTCAGCCTTATCCGAACAGCGACAGCAGGGTTCCCATGGGCAGCATCCTGTCGTCCACATAGCAGTGGGCGGCGGGCTTGCCGAACCGCAGCTCATGGTATTGCACGTGCCAGCGGGCCATCTGGTCGCGCGTCACCTGCTGCCAGTCCATGCCTGTCTTGCTGCCTCTGGCCGTGAACAGGACGATGCGATGCCCGCCGGCGTAAAGCCGGTTGATCAGGGCGATGTACTCATCGATTGGCTGGGCCAAGCTGTAGTCATTGCCCGGAACCGTCGTTGCGACCACGCCGTCGATGTCGAACACGAACTCGAACGGTCCCGTCCCCTGCAGCTCGGCGACGCGTTCGGCGCGCATGAAGTCGTCGCGGCTGTCGACATCCTCATAGTCCCGCAGCACAAGCCCGTGAACGGCGGTTCCGGTCATGGATTGCTGGTCGAGGATCACGCGGGTGCGGACGACGTCGATCGACGCATTCTGCAGATAGGCCGTAGGCAAGCTCTGGCGCGGCGCGCTGTGGGCCTCGCGCATGCCATCCACGGTGGCCACCGGCGACAACCGGCCAGCCGCATCCCGCCACCACATCTTAAGTGGCGTCTGCGGCGCCGGCACCACGCTGCGGACCGAATCCAGGCTTGGATCCTCTCTCAAGATCGCAACCGCCCGGTCGATATCCGCAGGGTCGCGGATCGGATGGGTGGGCCGCAGGTGGACGCAGAGATCGGGCAGCCACCCCTCTTCCCGCTTCAACCAGCCGAGCAGATGCAGGAAGACGTCGAGATCGGTGGCCATATCGCCGCTGGCCGCCGCCGGGCGCAGGAACGGCGCTTCGGCACCATGCGCCCTGGCCAGATCGGCGTAGTGCGGGCTGTCGGTGCTGACGATGACCCGCCCCACCGAAGACGCCGCAAGCCCCTGCCGGATGGAATGGGCCATCAGCGGCAACCCATTGAAGGGCAGAATGTTCTTGTCTTTGAGGCCGCGCGATCCGCTGCGTGCCGGAATGACCGCCAGAACCGTGTCGCCGGTTGCCGATGCCGCGAGCGTGCTCACCAGCGCTCCATCACCGTCTTGCGGGTCATGGGGTCCTTCGCCTTGATGGCAGCATCCTGGTAGTGGGAGTCATCCGGCAGGTGCTGGGTTGAGATCTCTTCGAAAATCACGCCGCCCGTCGTCGTGAAGCTGTGCCAGTCGCCACGGCGAATCAGCAAGAGATCGCCGGTCGTCAGGGTCTGGGTGACATCGTTCAGGCAGACCGTAAGGTCACCGCACAGCACCTGGAACACCTCTTCCTTCTTCATGTGGCGATGGGTCGGATGGCGCTGGCCGGGAAGCTGGGCCACCAGCTTCTTGCAGTATTCGCGGTTCACAAGATTGACGATCAGCGCCCCCGTCTCGCGGAACTGCTCCAACCCGTAGTGATGGGAAAGCTCGATCGTGAATTCGCGGCCTATATTGATGCCGGCCTCGTTGAACATGGATTTGAACTCGTGAACGAAGTCGCGCACGTGCTCCACCAGCGTCGGCTCGCGCGTCACGAACAATGCCTCGTCGGCCTGATAGCGGCGGTCGGCCCGCAGCGTACGGCGCCATTGGCCGCTGGTCAGCTGGCCCTCTTCGCATGGGAAGGCGAAGTAGATGGAATGGCGGTCCAGCGGCGTGTCCTTGCCCATGGGCCCGCGGGAGAAGGTGCCGCGCCGCAGTGCCAGCAGCGACTGCCGCTCGGCCTCGGGCACCGTCTTGTCGGCGCCGTTGCCGCACATCCGGCCTGCCGTCTTGACGGCGGCCGCCCACTTTCCGGTCTGCTCCGGATCCATCGAATAGGCATTCAGCGTTATGTCACCATGCGGCACGCCCACATGCCGCTCCAGCACCCGGGCGCCCTTGGCCACCGCGATCGCCGCCACCATGGTGTCGTCGGGATCCTCATGGCCGGAATAGCCGACGGTGACGCCCGGATAGCGCCAGCGCATCCGGTCGATCACGTTCAGATGCAGCAGATCGTCTGGGGTCGGATAGATCCCCACGCAGTGCAGCATCGCCAGCGGAATGCTTCGATGCGTGAAGAAGTTGTAGACATTGTCCATCTTCGAGAACGGCAGGCCGCCGGTTGAGGCGATCACCGGCTTGTCGGTCTGGGCCACCGTTTCCATCAGCGGCCAGTCGTCGGCGCTGCAGCTTGCGATCTTGATGGCGTCCACGCCGTGCGCCACGCAGCGGTCGACCGATGGCTCGTCGAACGGGGTGACGACCACGCGCATCCCCTCTTCGCGGATCGCGTCGATGATGGCACGAAACCCGTCGTCATCGAGGCGCGTTTCCAGAAATCGCTTGATATGCTTGTTGCCGGCTTCCTGCACCGCACGGGGATGCAGGAAGGTCTCCAGATCCCGGTACTGCAGCTTGACCGCTGCGTTCAGGCCATGTTCGCGGGCGATGTGCCCCATTGCGCCGGCGATCCGCCTACCATGCTCCACACATCCCTGGTGGTTGTTGGCCATCTCGAAGATGACAAGCGGATCGCCGTCGCCAGCGACGAGGGGAAACTCTTTCCCGTTTGACATAACCAAGGTCAGTTTCCGTCCATCGTCCGAAGGGCGTCGAAATTGCGGGCTGACGACACCGGAAATGCCGGCTTGCCAGTGCGACGAACGGATAGCGGCGCCGTCAGCGCATTGCAATGACAGCGCAGCATAGGCCCCGGTGGCGGGTGCGTATCTGCCATGCTAGATCTGAGGCGCGGCGGATGTCAGCGCTGCGGCCTTGAGGGCAGGCTTTGTTGTCGCGTCAAGACTGAAGGATCGTGGAAGCGGCACCCTGGCAGCATACGACCGGCCGGTTGCGCAGGCGCGCCGCGCTCTGGCGCCATGACCGGCGCATGGCCGCGATCGAGCGCCAGGTGACGGCTCGCGCCCCGGCGGCCGACGGCCCTCCGGTGCTTCTGCTGTCCCCATCAGCCCATCTGGCGAATGTGACGTTCAACGGCACGCTGCGGCAGCTGCTGGCCTGGGGGTTGCGCCTTGGCGGCCATTCGGTGCGGCAGGTTTGGTGCAGGGGCGGGCTGGCGCCTTGCATGCTGGCCGCCGCCGCGGCGCCAGACAAGCCGGCCCCTTGCGCCGACTGCCGGCGGGCCAATGCCGGGCGCGTCTTGCCGGCATCCGATCGGTGGATGTTTGAAGCCCCCGCCTGCGATGACGCGGGGGAGGCACCGGAGACCGAAGGCCTGGATTATGAGGCTCTGGCCGCATTGGCCTGGCGCGGACTGCCGCTGGGGCGGCTGTGCCTACCCTCCGTCGCCTGGGCGCTGCGCCGTCATGACCCGGCGTGCGACCCCACGGGCCCAAGGATGCTGGCGCAGTTCATTCGGTCGGCGGCGCGCTGGGCATCCTGGATGACCACCCTGCTGGACACAGTCAGACCGCGATGCCTGATCGCCTTCAACGGCCATCCGTTCCCGGAGGCGGTCAGCCTGTTCCTCGCCGGGGCGCGCGGCATCCCCACCCTCACCTATGAGATCGGATACCGCCCGGCCACCGCATTCTTCAGCCGAACCATCGCGTCCGAATACAGGTTCGAGGTCCCCGAACGGTTTGTCATGACGGACGACCGTGAGCGGAAACTCGATGGCGTGCTTGAGGCTCGCCGCCGCGGCGAGGTGCAGATGGGCGTGGTGCCGTTCTGGCCGCAGATCAGTGGGTTGCCGGCCGACCTGGATGCAGCGATTCGCGACCACCGGCGCCTTGCCGCCGTCTTCACCAACGTCCCTTTCGATACGACGCAGTGGTCGGCCAGCACCGTGTTCCCGAACATGTTTGCCTGGCTGGACTCGCTTCTCACGATCGCCCGGTCCGCGCCGGACTGCCTGTTCGTGCTGCGCGTGCATCCCGACGAAGATCGGGCGGGCAAGGTCTCTCGCGTGCCGGTCGCCGGTTGGCTCGGGGGCCGGGGCGAATCATTGCCGGCAAATGTAAGACTGCTCGGGCCGTCGGACCCGACCAGTTCCTACGCCCTGATCGACCGCAGCGACCTCTGCCTAGTCTACAATTCCACAGTCGGAATTGAGACAGCTTGCGCCGGACGGCCTGTGGTCACCGCCGCGGCCACCCGCTATGACGCCCAAGCCATCGCCCACATGCCGGAAGACGCGCGGGCATATCGAGATACTGTGCAAGCACTGCTCGACGCGCCGCGTCTGCCCGGCCCTGAGGCGGAGGTGGTGGCGCGGGCGCGAAGGTATCTTTATTTCATGCTGTTCGGCGCTAGTCTGGATTTCGGGCGTTTCGTGGAGCGCGTGCCCGGAAGCGATCACGAAGTCGGGCTCTGCCGGTTCGAGGCCATGGACCTGCACCCGGATCGTTGTCCCGAGATCGGCCGGATCCATCAAGCCATCCTGAACGGCGGCGACGTCCACTATGGGGAGGACACCATCTGATGCGAGTGGCGGCGATCGTGCCTATGCGCCATGTCAGCCAGCGGGTGCCCGGCAAGAACTATCGGAACTTCTGCGGCGAGCCGCTGTACCGCCACGTCGTGCGCGCGCTTTCCGCGGCGCCCTCGGTGGCCGAGATCGTGATCGACACCGACAGCCCGGTGATCCGGGATGATGTGGCTGCCGCCTTCCCCGACGTGCGGTGCGTGCCGAGGCCGGCGCATCTGACCGCGCCTGAGATCCCGATGAACGAGATCCTGATGCATGACGTGGGTCAGATCGAGGCCGACCTCTATCTGCAGACCCATGCCACCAACCCCCTCTTGCGCGCCGAGACGATCGAGCGCGCCGTGACCATGCTGCTGGAGCGGCGGCCGGCGCATGACAGCCTGTTCGGGGTCACGCGAATCCATAGCCGGTTCTGGGACGGCCTGGCCCGCCCGATCAACCACAACCCGGCGATCCTGATGCAGACACAGGACCTGCCGCCGATCTTCGAAGAGAACTCGTGCCTCTATGTGTTCGACGCCGAAACGCTGTCCCGCCGGCGCAACCGCATCGGCGAGCGGCCCATCCTGTTTGAGATCGATCGCATCGAAGCCCTTGATATCGATGAAGAAGTTGACTTCGTGATGGCCGAACAGATCTATCTGAATACTCGCGCCAAGGCTTCGCGTCGCGACTGATGTCGATCAGATCAGAGATCGTCTCGCGGGTGCCGTCGGGCTTGCGGGCCGGCCTGCGCCGGGTCCGGCGCTATCCCGGCTGGTACATGCGGGAAGACGGGCGGCGCAGCCGCAATGTGTTGGCGGACCTGCGTGACCGGCATGCGGGCGAGCGATGCGTGATCGTCGGCAACGGCCCGAGCTTGAACCGGATGGACCTGTCGGTGCTCAACGGTGAGACCACCTTCGGGATGAACCGGATCTATATGGGCCTCGCCCGGTTCGGCTTCACGCCGTCCTACTATGTCAGCGTCAACAATCTGGTGTGCGAGCAGTACAGCGACGATATTGCCGCATTGCCCGGGCTGAAGTTCCTGAGCTGGCGCAACCGCCATCGGTTCAGTGGCAATCCGGACGCGATCTATCTGCGCAGTTCCGCACCGCGCCAGCCCTTTGCCACGGACGCGCGTGAGGAGATCTGGGAGGGCGCCACGGTCACTTATGTGGCGCTGCAACTCGCCTATCATATGGGCTTTTCAAAGGTCGTGCTGATCGGCGTGGATCACCGTTTCCAGGTGGAGGGCGCCCCGCATGCCGAGCAGGTGGCGACCGGCCCGGATACCAACCATTTCGACGCCAACTACTTCGCCGCCGGCACGCGATGGAACCTGCCGGACCTGGTGACGTCAGAGACAGCGTACCGGCAAGCCAAGGCTGCCTTTGAGGCCGATGGCCGGCAGGTGGTCGACGCGACGGTCGATGGCGCCCTGACCGTCTTCGCGAAGGAGCCGCTGTCCGGCGCGCTCAGTTCAGACGGACGGGCGCGACGGCCTGTCTCCACCCGGTTGCAGGCCGAGGGCGTCGGATAGGCCCCGCAGGTCCGGACGCGCCGGTACGTCATCCGGAAACCGGTTTTCTGCACCGTCAGGCACAACGGCCAGAAAGGGCACACCGTGGGCTGCTGCGGCCGCGTGATCCTCCATCGCATCGCCGATCATCAGGCAGCGCGAGGGGTTCAGCGGCCCCGCCTCAATCAGCGACTGCACATGGAGCGGCTTGCGGACCGGTGAGCCCAGGACACTGCTGAAGAAGGGCGCCATGCCGCGCCTCTCAACGATCTCGCGCATCTCCGGTTCCGGCGTGCCGGAGATGACGTGGCAGGGCACGCCGCAATGCCGCGCCGCTTCCAGCAACGCGCCGGCCCCCGGCACTTCGGGTGCGGCGATCACCTTGTCGCGCACGAGGCTCCCGAACCGGTCGACCAGCCGAGCGATCTCCGCCTCGTCGTCGCTGCCGCGCAGGGTTTGCTGATAGTGGCGGATCTTGTGGACACGGGAGAGCCCGCCGTGGATCGAATGATATGCTCTGACAGCCGCGACGGCGGCCGGCCCCAGATCGGCGTAGAGGTCGGCGAAGGCGTCGGCCTTCAGCGCCACCGACTGGCACAGGACGCCGTCGAAATCGAGCAGCAATGCCTGCGGCGGCCGGGGCAGCCGAAGTTCACACAAGTCCGTTGGCGCCCCACCCCGCACGCCATCAGCCACCGCCTTCCTCCAGCACTGCCGCCGGGACCGTCTCCGCGGCATGCGCCAGTACGATCTCGTTCATGCAGTCCAGAAGGCCCTGGCCCATGTCGACATGGGTGTCGGGCACCAGGGTCTGCGCCAAGCGGGGCATGAAGGCGTAGGGTGTCAGTTCGTAGTGGCCGCTCGGCTCGGCATTGCGGAAGGTCACGTCGATCGGATGGCCCAGGATCTCCTGGATCATGGTCATCAGCTCGCGGATCCTCATCCGCTCTTGCCCGGTCAGGATCAGATGGGTTCCGGCATAGGACGGGTCCAAGGCCCGCACACTCAGCCGAGCTGCGTCATGCACGTGGATGAATTCGCGCATGGCGTCGCCGTTGCCCGGATAGTCGATGCTGCGCGTGGCCAGCGCCTCCGTCAGCATCTTGTGGACCCGGTTCCGCCCATCGGCCCGCGGCCCATAGAGAGTGCCGTAGCGCAGGATAGTATACGGCAGGCCCAACTGCTGGCCGTAGGTCTCCACATAGGTCTCCGCCGCCTGCTTGCTGGCCCTGTAGAAGGCGCCGTGCCGGGAATAGACATAGACGGTGGAGGCGAACAGGAAGCGCCTGGCACCGGCCCGGCGCGCGGCCTCCAGGGCGTTGACGGTGCCGACGACATTGACCTGGGCGCTGGCCAACGGATCGGCGCTCGCCGCCCCTATATCGGCCATGCCGGCGAAGTGATAGACGACGGAACAGCCGGCGAGCGCCTTTCGCATACCGTCGGCATCGCAGATGTCGCACAGCACCATCTCCTGCCCGTCCTGCAGGTGGGGAGAAGGCGCACGGTCGACCACGCGGACGCGGTGGCCGGCCCCGCTCAGCGCGTCGGCCACATGACTGCCCAGGAACCCGCTGCCACCAAGGACAGCAATGACTTCCGACATCGTCACCTCTTTTCCGCCGGTGCCCGCTAGAGCAGACCGACGTCGCGAAGGGCATGCAGCAGATTGTCCGCCGCCTCCGCCTCCATGGCACCGCGCACTTCGCGCGCCCGCGAACCTGCATGGGGCGAGAGAACCACTGCGGGGTGGTTGCTCAGCGGGCCGCGATAGGGCTCTTCTTCGAAGACGTCCAGCGCTGCACCGGACAGATGACCTGTATCGAGGGCCGCCAGCAGTGCGGGCTCGTCCACCAGCCCGCCGCGTGCGGTATTTATCACGACGGCGCCGGCGGGCAGTCGCGCGATGAACGCCGCGTCGACAAGGTGACGGGTATCGGGCGTCAGGGGCATGTGCAGCGACACCACATCGGCGCGGCCGTTGAGATCCCCCATTGACATGATCGTGACGCCCAGATTGCGCGCCGCATCGACGTCCATCGCCGGATCACTGGCCAGGATCTCGCATCCGAACGGCGCCAGCAGCGTTGCCACGCGACGCCCGATACGACCGAAGCCGATCAATCCGACAGTGCGGGCGCCGAGATGTGCGCCCGGCACGCTCGGCCAGCGGCCCGCACGGACCTCCCGATCCCCCTCGCAGATACGCCGAAGCACTGCGAGCATGAGACCCACTGTCAGTTCGGCGACGGCGGCTCCCGGCGCCTCCGGCGTGTTGCGGACCTGAACGCGCTGCGCAGCCGCGGCCTCGAGATCGACATTGTCAACCCCTGCCCCGCATCGCGAGACGACTTTGAGAGAGGGTGCAGCCGCCAACACAGAAGGCGTGATCGGCTCGAGACCCGCGATCAAGCCGACCGGATCCATCTCGGCCATCAGGTCTCGGGCTTCGGCTTCCGTCAGCCGGCGACCCATCGGGTTAACAACGATCTCGGCACCGGCTTCCCGCAGGCTCATGAGCGAGGCGTTGCGCTCTACGGCGAATCCGGAAGTCGTAATCAACACCCTCATTGTCCTGTGCCGCCGCCCGATTGACCCCTTGTGAGGCGCGACCTATACCAGCGCCCAACGCGCTGGTCGACGGACCAGGCCAGCTGGGAGATGGGACACCGGATGAAGGCGGTGCGCCATGCCTCGACAATTCCGCGCCACGCCCCTTTGAGTGATCGGCTGATCAACTGGGCCAGCCTCTATTCGCCTCTGTCGTATCTGCAGATGGGAATGCGCGCCGCCGGACGTGCCGTGGAATCGGCGGCGGCGGGCATACGGTCGGCGGAACGGCCGGTAAAGCTGTGCATGCGCGTCTTGCTTGGGCCCGTGAACCGCGCGCAGATGGGGGCAGCGGCTGTCCGCCGGTTCCTGCATCGCCGCAGGGCTGCGTGGCATCGGGCCCGCACGATGGCGCTGATGGAGCGCATCGAGGCTGAGGCGGAGGCTTGCGCGGCCGCCGACCCGGCGGCACCGGTCATCGCCCATTTCAGCGTCACCGCGCGCACCGACACGATCACTTTCTGCGGGCTGGCCATGCAGCTCGCCAGCTGGGGCCTGCGTCTGGGCGGCGTACGGGTGGCCAATTTCGTCTGCACCGGCGGACAGGGCCGCTGCATGGGCGGACACCCGAGCCGCCTTCTGGAGGAGCCGCCCTGCACGGGCTGCCGGACGATCAGCGACCGCTGGTTCCGCGAAGGGCTGCGTGCGGACTTTCCCGCCTCCCTGCGCCCGGCGCCGGACACGGACAGGCCGCTTGAACAAGCGCTTCAGGTGCAGCACAGGGGCCTCCCGCTGGGGCAGCTGATCCTGCCGTCCTTGCAATGGAGCCTGCGCCGCCTTCATCTGGTCGACGACACGGCAACGCGCAGGCTAGCCGCCCACTACCTGGCCTCGGCCCGCGCCCTGATCGACCCCTTCGAGGCGTTTCTGGATCGCGTCAAGCCACGGGCGGTGCTTGTGTTCAACGGCGTCTTCTATGCCGAAGCGACCGTCAGGGCCGTTGCACTGGCCCGGGGCATCCCCGTCTACAGCTATGAATACGGCCACCTGCCCAACACCCTCTACTTTTCAGACGATCTAGCCTGCGACGTGGCCATGCGCGTGCCGGACGATTTCCGCATGACGCCTGACCGGGACGCGCGGATGGATCGCTACCTCGCCGACCGGTTTGCGGGCGGCGCTACCATGGGGTCGGTCAGGTTCTTTCAAGAGGTACGGTCGTTGGACCCCGCCCTGATCGCGAAGGCCCGATCTTGTCGCCGCGTCGTCAGCGTCTTCACCAACGTGGCGTTCGATACGAGCCACATCAAAGCGAATTACTTGTTCCCATCGATGATCGCATGGGCGGAAGCCGTTGCCGAAGAGGCGTCGCGCCACCCGGATGTTCTGTTCGTCATCCGCGCCCATCCCAGCGAAGCGCGCCGTCAGAAGCCAACTGCCGAGCCGGTGGTGGACTGGCTGGCTGCCAAGGGGCTGCTGGGCGCGAACAACATCCATGTCATCCGGCCCGATGAGTTCGCCAACTCCTACGAGCTTGTCGGTCTTTCCGACCTTGTGCTGGTCTACAACTCGACGGTCGGCGTCGAAGCACTGATCAGCGGCAAGCCGATGCTGAACGCCGGGCTTCCGAAATACCGCTTCGAGCCGTTCTTCCACCGGTTCGAGGATGTGGGTGCCTATCTGGAACAGCTCCGTGCCGATATCGATTCGCCTCCGACGGTCGATGCCGAAACGCAGGCACGCGCACGCCGTTTCATGTACTACCTGTACTTCGAGACCTCGCTGGACTTCGCGCCATTCCTGAAGCACGTGACCGGCGCCAGCTGGCTGCTGCGGGACGATCTCCAGGCGCGGGATTTCGACCCGGCGCACTGTGAAGAAACTGCAATCCTGCGCCGCGGATTGCTGGGCGAAGGTGGCTTCCACTATTCCTAGGGTCTGGACATGGCGCCGGGGTATTGCGTGAGACCAAAGCAATCGCCCCAAAAGTGTCCGACGGGACTCGGCAGATGAGCAGGATCAAGCGCCTGGTTCGGCGCCTGTGGCCAAACCGCTATAGGCACTGGCTGTCTCGGTTCAGCGCTCTTGTCGCTTTGGCCGACCTCTATCGCCTGACGCCCAACGGCCCGCGCTTGCAGGAAGTGCATCGGCTATATCTTGCGCAGATCGCATATCGGCGAAACCTGGCGGCGGAAATGCGACGCCGCTATCCCGAGCTTGTGGATGAGCCGCTGGAACAGCGGCGCTTGATGCGGCAGAGCGAGGTGAAGGTCTTCTCTCAGTGCGGCGAAGACGGGATTCTGCTGCATATCCTCTCGAAGATCGGCGCCGAAACGCGGACCGCCGTGGAGGTAGGTGCTGGCGGATACTCATCGAACATCGCCAATCTGGTCGTGACCTTCGGGTGGCACGGTGTGTTCATCGACGCCAACCCCCAGGATCTGAAGCTGCTCGAGACCTGGACCCTCAACGGCCGGCCGGAGCGGAATCCACTGTCCTACAAGCTTCGCGAGGCCTGGATCACCCGCGACAACATCAACGCCGTGATCCTGGAGGAGACCGGCGGAAAAGCGCTGGACGTCTTGTCGATCGATATCGACGGCAACGACTATTGGATCTGGGAAGCACTGGATGCCGTCAAACCGCGCATCGTGGTTGTCGAGTACAATGCGATCTTCGGCGACGACCGTGCATGCTCCACGCCCTACAGCCCTGACTTCTCAAGGGATTCCTTCCATCCATCGGGGAAGATCTGCGGCGCCTCGTTGCCAGCCCTAGAGAAACTTGGTCGGCGCAAGGGATATCGTTTGGTGTGCTGCGATTCCTGGGGGATCAATGCCATCTTCATGCGCGAGGACCTCGCCGAAGGCCGGTTCGATGCGTTGACGGCAGCACAGGCGTTCTATGATCACGTTCAATGGCAAGCGGTGTATGGGGATTTGCGGCCAGAGCTTCCCAAGTTGGACCTGGTCGACACCGATTAACCATTTGAAAAATATGCCTTCCTGGCCATGCTCAATGACCCAGTTTCGGTGAAAAAACTTGATCAGTCCGCTCGGTTGATCTACACGGCGTGGCTGTAGACTGCGGCGCTGCGTTGGCGCCGGCCCCACCGGCGCGACGGATGGAGATCCATGGCCAAACGCCTGCTTTCGGCGCCAATCGCCGTGAACCTCGAGATCACCGAGCTGTGCAATGTCAAATGCCGGCATTGTTACAACTTCTGGCGCGACGAAAGCATGGGGTCGGTCAGCCTGAACAGGGACAGGCTGGACAGTCTGATCGATCAGTTCGTGGAAGCGGGTATCTTCCATGTGGTGCTGACCGGTGGCGAACCCTTCTCCAACTTCGATCTGTTGGAGCATGGGTTCCGGCGCCTGCAGGACAACAACATTTCGATCAGCTGCAATTCCAACCTGATGCTGGCCACGCCGGAGAAATGCGAGCGCCTGGCGGCCGTCGGGCTGGACCATATCCTGACCAGCCTGCCCTCCAGCGACCCGGCAACCACGGACTACATCATGCACAGTCCGGGGTCGTTCGAGCGCGTCATGACGGGCATCCAGAACGCGACGAAGGCCGGCATCCGCGTGTCGGTGAACATGGTCATCACGCGCAAGAACATGCACCAGGTGTACGAGACGGCGCGGCTGGTCTCCCGGATGGGTGCGCAGAAGCTGTTCACCACACGGGCCGTGCCGCCGACCTACAGCCACAACGATCCCGACCCGGACCTGCAGCTCGAGTCGTATGAGATCAAGGCGGCGCTGGATGCAGCCATCCGGGCGCGGGACGATTTCGGCATCATGATCGGCACGCTGGTCAGCTATCCGCTCTGCTTCCTGAGTGATCTGGAGAAGTACAAGGATTTCGTCGGGCGCGGCTGCCCGGCGCAGGCCGGCAACGTGATGGCGCTGAATGCCACGGGCGACAGCCACGCCTGCGTGCATGAGGAGGAGTCCTACGGCAACGTCTTCGAGCGCCCGATCGCCGAGATCTTCCAATCACGCGAGATGCGCAAATGGCATGACGGCAGCTTCCACAATCCGGCCTGCGATGGCTGCCGCTACATCAACATCTGCGAATCCGGATGCAGCATGACGGCCTGCGCCACCAGCGGGGACCATTCCCACAAGGATCCGCTGTTCGTCGGCCCGGATGCATTTGCCAGGCATTACGACTTCCTTGCGCCGGAGCTGCCACGGCATGTCGACGACAGCATCCGGTTCTATGCGCCGAAGCGGCTGCGGTTCCGCAGGGAAGACGGGTTCCACGTGCTGAACATCCGCTGGGCGAACGCCATCAACGTCTCCGACGAGGTCGCGGAATTCCTGATCCGCTACCGCGACTCCGGTGAACCGTTCACGATCTCCGACTTCGGTGCCGACCGGCGCGACGTCCTGGCGGGCCTGCTGTTCAAAGATGCGGTGGAGTCGCCGGACCTGGCCCGGGCGGACGACAAGCGCGACAAGGCCGGCCTCAGCTTCAATATCGGTGAGGTGGTCGGCTTCGCCGCTTGACGGTCGTCAGATCGCCGCAGCCCGCATTCGGAAGAGCCAGCAAGCCCGCATCGGCGGGTGCCGCCCGCGGGCTTCACGATGCGCAACCACCTGTAGTAAGACCGCTCGCGCCATGTGCCTGGTCGCCGGCCGCTACGGGGCCATGGGCAGCAATCGGACAGTCAGCGGCGCATGCCGGGACACATGAAAGCGACGGCGTTGGGCGCAAGGTCAGTTTTCCAATCCCTGTTTTCCCGTCGCTCTGTCTCCGATCAACCGGGACCTACCGGCGAATGCACGCCATTCCAGGCGGCGAAGATCGTACGTCGTCACTTTGTCCGCACACGGTTCTTCGATACGGCCGACGTACCAGACGAGATCTCTGGGTTTGAGGATCTTACATTCCTCTTCGGCACCTCACAGGCCAACTATGCCCTCTGCCTGCTGGGACTTGAGGAAGCAGCCTATCTTTATCGTCTGGTGCGCAGCATGGCGTCCCCGCGCATCGCCGAGATCGGCCGCTTCAAGGGGGGCACCACCTTCCTGCTCGCAGCCGCAGGCGGTCTGGTGACCAGCATCGACCTGCCTGTGTCGGACGGCAGAGATGCTGTCGACACCGGGGCCGGCTCGATCGACGGCGAACGCTTGGATGCACTGCTGAGATCCGCGCTGCAGCGCGCGGGGTTGGGGGACCGGGTCAACCTGATCCAGGGAGATTCCAGGGCACAGGCCCCGGAGCCCCAGTCTTTCGACATCGTCTTCATCGACGGCGACCACAGCTATGCCAACGCCAAAGCCGACATCGGAGCCTGGCACGATGCCGTGCGTGTCGGCGGCGCCCTGCTGATCCACGACGTCGAGCGGGCCGACGTCATGATCAAAGGCGTGCCCGAGCTCCGACGTCTGCTGGACGAGTTCCTCGCGGAACAGCAAGGCCGCTATGAGAAGGTTGCGTCCGCTGGCTCGGTCGCGCATCTGCGCCGGCTGGGTTGAGGTCGCCCGTCCTCTCCCCGCCTACGCGGCGCGACCAGGTCGCCCCGCTTTCCGCACCCGCCACCACTTCGGCGCGGCCAAGATGGCGCGAAATGGCCAAAGCGGCTGCTTTGCAAACCCTTCGCGGACGCACCCGGCCGCATCGCCTGCCCGCCCCGACGCGAGCGTGCCCGCGATCAGCTTGGCCCGTTCCAGCGCCTGCCAGCCGGCGAGCATCTCTCGTTCCGGGCCGATTTGCTGCGCTTCATGGATCAGATCTTGGGCCAGCTGAACATGCTCCCGATGGATCGCAAGACGGTTCCGCCGGGCCGGGTCAAGCGTGAGGCTGCCGGGATGTCGGCGATAAGCGGTTAGCGGCTGGCCCAGCGACTGACAGACGGGTGCCGTTCGCGCCAGCTTGAGCAGCATCGCCCGGTCGCCGGCGATGGCGTATCTCGTGTCGAACCCGCCAACCGCCAACAGACGATCGCGGCGGATCAGTTTGGCGTTCAGGGCCGGAATTCCGAAGCATAGGGTTTCCACTGCAAGGTCGGCGACGGCGGCGCCGACCTCGGTCAATTCATCGCCGGCCTCATCCACATAGCGAACCGGCCCGTAGAGCAGGTCGATTCTTTCGCTGGCCGACAGCGCCTTGCGGGCCGCAGCGATTGCGCCGGGAAGCAGCAGATCGTCGCCGTTCAGGAACAGGGTGTACTGGCCCCGTGCCGCTGCCACTCCCTGATTCAGGGCCTGGTAGAGGCCGCGGCCTTCCTGACGAAGCACGCGAAGTTGAGGATATGCCGCCAAGATGGAGAGCGTCCCGTCGCTCGACCCGCCGTCGACCACGACATGTTCGATGCCGTCGTCCCATTGGGCTTCCACGGACGCCAGGCAGGCCTCCAGAAAGGCCTCGGCGTCCAGCGTCGGCGTGACGACAGAGATCTGCAGCGCGTGTGGCGTCGTGGCTTGAGCCGTGGACACGGGATTGCGGCAGGGCCGGGCTCAGGATCCGACCCGCGCCGGGGCGCGAACGGGCCTCGCACCGGCCATGGGCAATGGCGACCCGTCCAGTGTCCAGTCGGCGCCCGCGAACAGGCTTGGCATGCGTTGGGTCACGTGCTGCGCCGGTGCGTGCGGGTACTCGCTCCAGAATGCGTCGGGCTCAACCGTGAACGACAGCCTCGGGCGCATCCGTTCGATCCATTTGTCGCCGATGCGGCCGGTCAGGTTCTCGATGATGCCGAGTTCTATCGCATAAACACCCGGCGTCAGCCTCGGCAGCGGGATGGTCACGGTCAGGACGCCTGCCTCCGGCAGGGCTCCCAGATCGACTTCATCCCAGTGCATGGCATGCATCAGGCTCGGCTCGGCGAAGCCTGACTTGCGAAGCGCGACGACGACGCCCTGATCTCGGGCGCTGCCGTCACGGCCGGCATAGGCGATCCGCACGACGAGCGGCATCGCCGTGGCATCCGGCACGGTTGGCGGCGGGCTGACCAGCGTAACCGCGTCAAGCCGCATCCGCCCACCAGGGTCGGTCTCAGTCATCTCATCGGTCGCGCCGGCTGTGAGGGACTTATGGGCTTCCCCCGCCTTGGAAAGGGCTCTGGCTTCGTACTCCATGATGACATCGCGCACGGGCCCCTCGGTGACGGCCAACCCATGGTCCAGCATGATCGCGCGATCGCAGATGGACTCCATCAGGACCGTGTTGTGTGACACGAAGAGGATGCCGCCGCCGCGCCGGCGATAGTCGCTGAACCAGTCCGCACAGCGCTGCCGAAAGGATGAGTCGCCGACGCTCAGCACCTCGTCGACCAGCAGGATGTCCGGGTCCATATGGATGGCAATCGAGAAGCCGAGCCGCACCTTCATGCCGGAGCTGTAGGTACGCACCGGCGCATCGATGAAGTCACCGATCTCCGCGAATTCCAGGATCCGCGACAGGCGCGCGTTCACATCGGCGCGGCTGAGGCCGAGGAACGATGCCGCAACGTGAATGTTCTCCCGCCCGGTGAGGATCGGGTTCATCCCGGTGCCGAGCGCGATCAGCGCACCGACGCGCCCCCAGCAGCGGATACGCCCCCCGTCCGGCAGCAATGCCCCGAACAGCAGCTTCAGCAGTGTGCTCTTGCCGGCACCGTTGTGACCGACAAGACCAAGCGTCTCCCCGGCGTTCAGAGTCAGCGACACGTCGCGTAGCGCCCAGAATTCTCCCCGCCGCAGCGTCGCGCCGCCGCGCGAGCGCAGCAGAAATTCCCGCGCAATGTCCTGATAGCCATAGAGCAGCGATCGCCGGAGATCCCGGCAGAACTTCTTCGAAACGGCATCCACTCGCACCAGCATCACTTGCGTCTCCGCCTACCGGCAAGCCGGCCGGCTCAGGCCCCGCTACGCTCGACGATGAAGGGGATCGTGATCCGGTAGAGCATATGGGCGGCCGCCAAAAGCACCAGGAAACCAAGGAAGATGCCCACCGTCACCCCTGGGGCACCGACCGCACCGCCGGTGATCAAAGCGCGTCCGGCATCAAGGACATAGCCCACCGGGTTCCATGCGATCACACCGGCCAGAACGCCGGTCTCAGGGGCCGCATAGACGACGGGCGTCAGAAGGAACAGCCCATTCAGCGCATAGGTCATCAGGAAAGAGAAATCGCCGAACAGGTTCTCCAGCGGTGCCACCAACTCGCCGATAAGCAGCCCCACAACGATCATGGGCAGAATGGCGAGCGGGTACCACAGCAGATGGGGCAGATGGCTCGCGTCGAGGAACACCAGCACCGCAACGGTCAGGGTGACGAGGCCGAAACCGGCGTTCATCAGAACACGGTAGAGCTTCGCCAGGATCATGCCCTCGATCGGGAAGTTCAATCGGTTAAGCAGCGACTTGCCCTGCGCCATGGCCTGCCGCGGGACGTCCGTCGACAGCCGAAAGACCTGCCACAGCAAGGTGCCCGCATAGACGTAGAGCGGATACGGCAGCGTCGTCTCGCCAAGCGCCAGCACCCCTGAATCGACAAGCGCAACGAAGACGGCACTGGCAATGATCGGCTGGATGAAGACCCAGAGTACGCCCAGGATCAGACCCCGGTACTGGGCCGCCAGATCCCGACGGAAGATGGTCACCGACAGGAAGCCGGACCGGCTGAGATCGGAAACGAACGCCCTCCAGACCATCCGCGGCGATCGCAGCCGCGACGACGCATCGATGTCGACGACAGGTGCATCGTCGCGCGGCTCGGGCAGTGTGGACCCGCTCATGAGGCACCCAGCAGACGCGCGGTCTCGTCATCGGCCCCCTCAGATGGACCGGGATCGGCATAGGGCGATGCGGAGAGCGCTGTCGCCGAAACGGCCGGGGTACCGGCAAGCACCGCGTCCACGCATCGCGCCGTAGCACCATCCGGGAAGAAGGTGCGAATATGCTCCCGATCGGCTCGGCACGCCTCTGCCAGCCACCGGTCGCCTTCGCCTATTGCGACCAGGATGCGAGACATCAACCGGGACAGATCGCGGTCCGGATCGGCGACGTAGAACTGCAAGCCTCGATAAACATCCCTCAGCGCCGGCCATTGGGCGACATAGTCCATCGTCCGGTTGTGGACAAGCAAGGTCGGCACGCCGACCGCCGCCGGCACCAGCAGGATCGTTGAATAAAGGCTGACGACCACGTCTGTCTGCGAGAGAAGCGGGTAGATCGGGGCGCCGGTAAGCGACCATCGGCGGATGCCCGCGGCTGCCGCTTCCGCGGCAAAGGCCACGAAATCCGTCGATGGATGGGGCTTGAACACGATCTCGGCATCCGGCGCCGCCGTGGCTATGGCGTCGGAGACCTGGCGCAGAATTGCACGCAGTTCTTCATACTCAAGAAGATAGGCTTCCGAGTGATAGGCCGGGTCGCTGGCCGCCACCACCTTGCGGCCGGGCGGCAGGAAGGCCCGCAGCAGGACAAGGATCCTGAGCGGCCTGTCCGGCTGCCTCCGGCCCTTTGGGAAGCCCTTCAGCCATCCGGAATCCAACCCTGGATAGCCCACATACCGGAACGCTTCGCGCCGATCCGTGCACATGCGCCAATGGGCGTCGGCGATGAACGGCATCCAATAGTGTGCCCAGGACGGCAGCGGATCGTTGCCGTGGGGAAACGGCGCGAAATCCTCTGGCCCACCGTGATTGGCGGCATGGGGCAGCAGATAGGTCGGGACCTTCGCGGCCAGCAGCCAGGCCGCATGGGCCTCCCGGCCATAACCAGTGCCGCCGGCGCGGTGATCCAGCAGCACGGCCTGCGGCTGAAGGCCGGGCAGAAGATCCGCGTATCTGGCACGCGCGTTCAGAAACCGCTCCAGGCGCGACAGCGCCCGTCTCCAGCGGGTCGGGGACCGGTGACCGTCACGCCGGGACCGGCGCAGCAACGGCCGCACCAGCGGCGCGCAGAGCCGCCATGGCCACGGCAGGGCGGCAAGCCCGTCGACCACCGCAATCCCGTGCCGGCGCAGCAAGTGAGGGTAGAAGCGGTCACCCCGGAACACCTGGGCGGCGCTAAGCGCGCACATCACAACGGTGAGCTGAATGCCGGTATCGTGCCGCCGCAGCCCGACCAGCAACGGGGCTGAGAAATCGAACGTGGCCCCATCCTTGGTGCAGATGAAGACGATCCTTGAGGGCTGGACAGCCATGGGCGCGGTTGCACGATTGTTGCGGTGCTGCCATTGACAAGAGGGCGCCCGGATTGTCAAGGCGAGCCCCGCCGGACCTCGTCGCTGAGGCCATTTCCGGCAACCCCAAGTCAGGCGACGACGCCGAACGATGACAACTGAACTGCACGGCTTCGCAGACATCACCCTCTGGCGGCGGGCGGTCGTTGCTGCGATCGCGCGTAGAATCGCAAATGCCGATTGCCCTCAATTGGTCGCCCTTCCCGGCGGTTCGACACCGCAGAATTTTCTGCCCGCCGTAGCGCTCGAGATCCCGTGCTGGCCGGATACGACCATCACCCTTACGGACGACAGGCGGGTTCCGCACGACGACCCCGGATCAAATGCCGGGATGGTCAGTCAACTGCTCCTCAACAGATTGGAGGAGCCCCCCACGTTCGTGCCGCCTCTGACCGCTTTGGGCGAAGATGCGCCCGATGCCCGCGGACTTCCCTCTCGACAGTTCAACCTCATCGTCCTCGGCCTCGGCGAAGATGGCCACATCGCTTCCCTGTTTCCCGGCTCACCTGCCGTTCAAGCCGGCGGCGCGGACTGGGTTTCCGTGGACCTCGCACCGGATGGCCTTGCCCGGATCAGCCTGCCGATGGCGAGTCTTCTCCAGGCCGAGTATCTTGTCATCCCGATCCTCGGTGATCTAAAGAGGCGCCTTGTGGAAACAGCGCTTGCAGGAGCGAGCGACATGTCGCTGCCTCTGTCGCAGCTGCTGAAAAAGCGAAATCTTGGAGAGACTGTTTTTCTTTGGAGCCCCTAGTGTCGACGCGGATCGGCAATGTCGTTAGCTTGTCTGTCTTCTCGTGAGATATCGTGGGGATTATCAACATTGTCATTTCTGAAGTAGCCGCATTGAGGCGAACGCAGTTCGTCGGCGACGAAGTGATGTATTGGGTAAAGCCGCCGACCGCCCTGTCCCTTGCCCTAGCTGAGCCACAGGGGGGCGGTCGTGGTTTCGCTGGCTGAGCGGCGGCTGAAACGCGGGTTGGGATCGAGGCTCGCTAGACTTGCCATAAGGTCCGGACCAGCCGGCAGCGCACTTCCGAGCCGGCTGATCAAGATCCAAATGGGCCTCTATCGTGCGTTCGGTCGCCGTTCCGCCGCCGTTGAGCTCAACGGCTTAACCTTTCGCGTCTCGACTGCGGACCTTTGGGCCTTCCGGCGCTACTTCGCACGTTGCAGCCTCGGTAAGCCGCGGGTGCTCCGCCGATTTCGGGACCTGCTTGGCAGCGATCCGGCATCCGTGTTCTGGGACATCGGCGCCAACTACGGCGTCTTCTCCGTCCAGCTTGCGGATGTCGCAGGCGCGGTGATCGCGGTGGAGCCCATTGCCGACGTCCATCAGTTGCTCCGACAGAATCTGGCCCCTTTCGGATCGATGGTTCAGTCGGTCAATGCGGCGGTCAGCGATCGCAATGGCAGCGGGTCGATCTACGTACCGCCCGGCTTCTCCGGAGACGGTAGGATCTACCGCCCGGAGGATGAGCCGGACCGAAGGGTTGAGCCCGTCGAGTTCGTGACCATCGACCATCTTGCCAAGACCGTCGGCGTTGGACTGGCCGGGACCATAGGCATGAAGCTCGACGTGCAGGGCGCGGAAACGCTCGCCGTGCTGGGCGCAAGAGAGGTGCTGGGCAGCGCCCGCCGCGCCCTGATCATGGTCGAGATCTGGCGCAAGGGGCTGGAAGACGGCGGCAGCAGTCTCAGTGAACTGGCGCAGGCGTTCCTTGACTGCGGCTATGACGATGTCGAGTGGAACGGCCGTCACCTTACCTGGCCGCAGTTTTGTCGCGAGATAGAGGCTGAGGAGGAGACGCTTGTTGTCGATGTCTTTCTTTCCCGCGGGCTGTGAATGGCCAGTTGGCAAAGTCGAACGCGGTTCGCGCCACCCGATCCGTCGACGTCCCCTGATCAGCGGTTTCCATGGCCGACGGCCCGGTGCCCGGGATTGACACCGACAATGCCGACCATCCGCCTGATCGCCCGGCTCGACATCAAGGGCCCTAACCTGATCAAGTCGATCAATCTTGAAGGCGTGCGGGTCATCGGCGACCCGCGGGAACACGCGTGCCGCTATTACGCCGACGGCGCGGACGAGCTGATCTATATGGACATGGTGGCCAGCCTCTATGGCCGGAACAGCCTGGACGACCTGGTCCGCCGCACGGCTGGCGATGTGTTCGTCCCGCTGACCGTGGGCGGCGGCATCCGCACGCCGGATGACGTGGACCGCATGCTGCGGGCCGGCGCCGACAAGGTGGCGATCAACACGCAGGCCGTGAAGACGCCCGAGCTGGTCACGCAAATCGCCAGGCGCTTCGGATCCCAATGCATGGTCGTCTCGATCGAGGCGAAAGAGACCGCGCCGGGGAGATGGGAGCCCTACGTCGATTGCGGTCGCGAGCGCACCCATCTCGACGCCGTCGACTGGGCCCGCCGCGCGAAGGAGCTGGGCGCGGGTGAGATCCTGCTGACCTCTGTGGACCGGGAAGGCACCCGCCGCGGCTTCGACGTGGCGCTGACCCGCGCCGTTTCCGACGCGGTGACCCTGCCGGTAATCGCCAGCGGTGGCTTGGGCACGATAGACCATCTGGCAGAGGTCGTGCACGAGGGCCGCGCCGACGCCGTGGCAGCGGCAGACTGCCTGCACTATCACCGCATCAGCTTGCCGGCGCTGCGACAGGGGGCGATGGATCGGGGAATCACCGTGCGGCAGTTCGGCGGCGGGCTCGCGAGTGCTGGCGAACTGCCGCAGTAAGGCACCGCCTTCCCCGCAGCTACCCCGTGTCCAACCGCATCGTGAGCGATTGGTGCCTGGACCCGAGCGGCCTGCTTGCCTAAAGACACCGCATCGGAGCCGATGCACGAGGGGCGGCATGTCCGGTAGCCAACGCAGTGACTATGAACAGGCCGTGCGCCACGCGCTTGGCTATCATGCCAGCGCTCGCACGCGCTGGAAGGTAGGTGGCGGCCTTTTGGTCCTGCTGATCGCGCTCGTGGCCCTGCCGCCGGCGCTGCTCACCGGCTCCGAGACCTTCACCAGGGCGGTCCAAGCGGTCGACGCGACCTTGGGTGAGCTGACCAAGCTGGAGACTGAAGATCTCGAGATACGGATCACGGCGGCGCAGGACGCGCTGGCGGCGTTGCGGGATCAGGTCCAGGGATCCGCTGTCCCGACGACCCAGCCCGCCGACATCGCAGCGCTGGCGGACGCGACCAGCGAGCTGGAGGCGCTGCTGGGCTCCGCACTGCAGGTACGGCTGGACCTGGCGAACGAACGGCGGACCCTGGCCGCCGTTCTTGAAGATCGCTTGTGGGAACTGCGCCGCGAACATGGCAGTATGCTGGGCGGCAGCTATGGCGAGCGCCTGCGCGCCCATGTTGCGGCGCTCGGCGCGTGGCTGACGCCATACGGCCTGCTGGCCTGGCTGGCCTTCGTCTATGCAATATTATTCATCCCGCCATCGCAGTTGCTGAAGCCTTTCGCGAGCCTCACCGACCGCTTGCGCGGGCTATGGATCATGGGGCTGCGGTTGGAGCTGTCGGAGAAGCTGATCCGCAGCGACAAGATGGAAATGCAGTATGCCGCGCAGCTTATGAGCAGCATGATCCAGGGACACTATTTGCGCGCCGGCACACATCACAGTGTCGATGCACTGTTCGCAGATTTGATCAAAGCCGTCATCAATGAGGTGTCTTCCGATCTCGGTGAACTGGATCGAAACAATTTCCGCGCAACCCTACACGTGCCTTATTACTTTGGGCGGGAGGAGCTGTTTCAGTTCGTGAATTACTACGATCGC
>JANQQD010000310.1 GCA_028285185.1 Anaerolineae bacterium
CGCCTTGCGATGGCGTTGAGGAACTTGCCGCCATCGCCGGCCACGAGATCTTCCGCCCCGTCACCGATCCCGCGCAGCACGTCGTCGAGCCAGTCCGCATCGGCCTTCGCGAAATCGTGCAACACGTAACCCGCCACCGCATCCTTGTGGCCCGGATGGCCGACGCCGAGGCGGACCCGGTCGTAATGCGGCCCGATATGCTCGTGGATTGAGCGCAGCCCGTTATGGCCGGCATGGCCGCCGCCCGCCTTCAGCCGCACCTTGCCCGGCGCCAGATCGATCTCGTCGTGAAAGACGGTGAGATCGGGGGGCTCCAGCTTGTAGAACCGCATCGCCTCGCCCACGGACTGGCCGGAGCGGTTCATGTAGGTCATGGGCTTCAGCAGCACGACCTTCTCGCCGCCGATCCGGCCCTCGCTGATCTCGCCCCCGAACTTCGCCCGGAACGCCGGAAAGCCGTGGTCCTCCGCGATCCGGTCGAGCGCCATGAACCCGATATTGTGCCGGTGCCGGGCGTATTTCGGGCCCGGGTTGCCGAGGCCGACGAAGAGGTGCATGGCTGCCTCCGAACGCAATGCGGCCCCGTCATCCCCGATCCGGGCCGCGCTGGCAAGCGAGGAGCGGCGATGATCGGCGCGGCGGACCGGGACTGGCTGGTGGCGCAGGTGCGGGCGGTGGCCCGGGCCGAGATCCTGCCGCGGTTCCGGGCTTTGGCTGCCGCCGAGGTGCGGGCGAAGACCGGGCCGGACGACCTCGTCACCGAGGCCGATCTGCGCGCCGAGGCGGTGCTCTCGGAGGCATTCGCGGCGCGCTTTCCCGAAGCGCTGATCCTCGGCGAGGAGGCGGCCTCCGCCGATCCCTCCCTAATCGACTGGGTGGCGGAGGCGGAGCTGACGCTAATCCTCGATCCGGTCGACGGCACCTGGAATTTCGCCCATGGGCTTGCCGTATTCGGCGTGATCCTCGCCGTCGCCAAGCGCGGCGTCCCGGTTTGGGGCATGCTCTACGATCCGATCTGCGACGATTGGGTGGAGGCTGCGGAGAGCGAGGGCGCCCGGTTCAGGCAACGGCGGCTTGAGATCGCCGGGGCGGGAGCACAGGCCCGCACAGGCTATGCTCCGCTCGGTTTCATCCCGCAGCGCCACCGCGCCGAGATGGCCGAGCGTCTATCCGGGTTCGGCCGGGTCGGTTCACTACGCTGCTCCTGCCACGAATACCGGATGCTGGCCCAGGGCCATGTCGATTTCGTGCTCTCCGCCGGGCTGATGCCCTGGGATCACGCCGCGGGGGTGCTCGCCGTTGGGCAGGCGGGCGGCACGGCGAAGATGCTCGACGGCCGCGCCTACCATGCCGGTCTCACGAGCGGCTATCTGCTTGCGGCGCGGGATGGGCAGACCTGGGATCGGCTGGCCGCCGAGTTCAGTTTTCTGCGCGACCCATAGCAAAACGGCGCCCGAATCCGGACGCCGCCTGCACATTCCGAACCTGGGATCACGCTTCTTCCGCGGTCTCCTCGGCCTCCGGCGCGGCCTCTTCGGTCTCGCCGCCCTCGCCCTCTTCGTCATCGCCCTGCGAGCGCAGGCCGGACGGGGCGGTGATATTGGCGATGACGAAGTCGCGGTCGATGGTCGGGCGGGCGCCCTCGGGCAGGGTGACGTCGGAGATCGTGACCGTATCGCCGACCTCCAGCCCGGTCAGATCGACATCGATCTGTTCGGGGATGTCGCCGGCGGTCACCACAAGCTCCACTTCCGGGCGGACCACGGTCAGCACGCCGCCCTTGCGGATGCCCGGCGCGTCCTTCTCGTTCAGGAACTCGACCGGGATGAAGAGGTTGATCTTCGAGGTCCGCTTCAGGCGCAGGAAGTCGACATGGGTCGGCAGGTCCTTCACCACGTCACGCTGCACAGACCGGCAGATCACGCGGACATCGTCCTGGCCCTCGACCTTGAGGTTGAAGAGCGTGGACATGAAGCGCCCAGCCTTCAGCCGCTTCAGCAGATCGTTGAACGGGATCGCGATCGGCAGCGGATCGGCATCGCCGCCATAGACGATGCCGGGCACCTTGCTGGCGCGGCGGGCGGCGCGGGCAGCACCCTTGCCGGTGCCCTCGCGCTTTTCGGCGATGAGATCGGGGACGTCCTTGGCCATATCTTTGGTCCTTTCGTCGCGCACCCCCTTCTCTGTCGGGGGCCCACTTTGCGGTCTGGGCGCGGCCGGCGCCCGGTGAAGCGCTGCCTTTAGCGCGGGTCCGGGCGTTTGAAAAGCCCCGATTGGCGGGGCCGTGCCGCGGCCTATGCGACGGCGAACCCGTCCGGCACCACCAGGATATCGGGGTCGAGCGTCGTCACATCGCGCCGCCCGCAAAGCGCCATCGTCGTGTCGAGCTCCTTGTGGATCACTTCGAGGGCCCGGGTCACCCCGGCCTCGCCCATCGCGCCCAGCCCGTAGACGAAAGCGCGGCCGATATAGGTGCCCTTGGCCCCGAGCGCGAGCGCCTTCAGCACGTCCTGGCCGGAGCGGATGCCGCTGTCGAGATGCACCTCGATCTTGTCGCCCACGGCGTCGAGGATCTTCGGCAGGACCCGGATCGAGGACAGCGTCCCGTCGAGCTGCCGCCCGCCATGGTTCGACACCACGATGGCGTCGGCGCCGACATTGAGCGCCTCGCGCGCGTCGCGCGGGTCCATGACGCCTTTGATGATCACCGGCCCGTCCCACATGTCGCGGAACTCCTTGATCCGCGCCCAGTTCAGCGAGGGGTCGAAGGCTTCCGCCGTCCAGGAGGCCAGGGAGCCGGGATCGGTGACGCCCTTGGCGTGACCCACCACGTTGCGGAACTCGCGCCGTTTGGTGCCGAGCATTTCGAGGCCCCAGCGCCATTTGGTGGCGAGGTTGAGGAGCGTTGCTGGGGTCAGTTTCGGAGGCGCGGAGAGGCCGTTTTTGATGTCCCGGTGGCGCTGGCCCATGATCTGGAGGTCGACGGTGATGACGAGGGCAGAGCAGTTCGCCTCCTTCGCCCGGTCGATCAGGCGACGCATGAAATCGTCGTCGCGGAGCGTGTAGACCTGAAACCAGAAGGGCGCCGAAGTGTGTTCCGCCACATCCTCGATCGAGCAGATCGAGAGGGTGGAGAGCGTGAAGGGTACGCCGAATGTCTCCGCCGCCCTTGCCGCCTTGATCTCGCCATCCGCGCTCTGCATGCCGGTGAGGCCCACAGGCGCCAGGGCCACCGGCATCGCCACATCCTGTCCGACCATCTGAGAGGCGGTGGAGCGCCCGGCCATGTCCACGGCGATGCGCTGGCGGAAATAGAGCTGGTCGAAATCTGAGGTGTTCTCGCGGAAGGTCTGTTCGGTCCAGCTCCCCGATTCCGCATAATCGTAAAACATCCGCGGCACCCGGCGGCGGTAGAGCCGCTTGAGGTCCGCGATTTCGGTGATGACGGGCATTCGCGCCTCCCAGACCGCGGCGGTCGGGCCTGCCTAGCAACCGCACCCGCCGGGTGCAATCTTGCCCCTGCCCCCCGTTGGCATCCGTGCGATCCTGCACAGCCTCGGTGGATTGCAAATCGGCGGCTCCGACCCAACCTTCAGGACCAGACGCAAGGAGGCGACCGCGTGGCGCTCTCGAATACGCATGACAGCTATGGCAGCGTGGCCAAGGTCTTTCACTGGCTGACCGCCCTGCTCATCTTCACCGCCCTCCCGCTCGGCATCATTGCCAACGGCATCGAGGTCAGCCCGGAGACCCTGCCGCGCAAGGCGCAGCTCTTCTCGATCCACAAGACAGTCGGCATCGCGGCCTTCGCCGTCGCGCTCGCCCGCATCCTCTGGGCGCTGATCCAGACCAAGCCGGGGCTGCTGCATCCCGACCGGCGGGCAGAGAGCTTCATGGCCGAGACGGCCCATTGGCTGCTCTATGCCTCGCTGGTGATCGTGCCGCTCAGCGGCTGGCTGCACCATGCCGCGACCGAGGGCTTCGCGCCGATCCTGTGGCCTTTCGGCCAGTCCCTGCCGCTGGTGCCGAAATCCGTCGCCGTGGCCGAATTCTTCGCGGTCTGGCACTATGTCTTCGTGATCGTCCTCGGCGTCACCCTGGCGGCGCATGTGGCCGGGGCGCTGAAACACCATGTGATCGACCGCGACGCCACCCTGCGCCGGATGTGGTTCGGCTCGGTCCGCGCGGCCGCGCCCTCGGGCGGCCATGCCGGCGCCGCGCCCTTCCTGGCCGCTCTGGCGCTCTATGTCGCGGCGATGGGCGTGGCCTCGGCCATGGCGCTGAGCGAACCCCACGAGGCCCCCGCGCCGGAGACCCCGGTCGCCGCGGCACCCGAAGAGCCGGCGGCGGACGGGGCGTGGGTTGTCGAGGACGGGACGCTCGCCATCACGGTGCGCCAGCTTGGCAGCGATGTCGGCGGCAGTTTCGGCGACTGGTCGGCGCGGATCGTCTATGATGAGACCGCCAAGGGGCCGGTCAAGGGCGCCGTCGAGGTCGAGATCGGCATCGCCAGCCTGACCCTCGGCTCGGTGACCTCCGACGCGCTGGGCCCGGATTTCTTCGATGCCGCGCAGTTCCCCACCGCCGCTTATGCCGGAGAGATCGTCGAGACCGAGGCCGGGCTGCGGGTCGACGGGATGCTCGACCTCAAGGGTGTGCAGGCCGAGGTGCCGCTGGACTTCACCCTTGCCATCGACGGGGACCGGGCCGCGATGCAGGGCGGGGCGGTGATCGACCGCCGCAGCTTCGCGATCGGCGAGAGCTATGCGGGCGAGGATGCCGTGGGGTTCGACGTCGCGGTCAGTGTCGAGCTGACGGCGCTCCGCGCCCGGTAGAACGGGAAACGCCGCGCCCGGCCGGACGCGGCGCCTTAGCTTACATCACCGGATTACTCGGGCTGCGTGGCCTCGATGGAGATCGCGATGTCCACCTGGTCGCTGACCGCCGGTGCGAAGCGTCCGAGGTCGAAATCCGAGCGCAGGACGCTGGTCGTCGCATCGAACCCGATCAGCGGCGCGCCGTTGATCGGATGGGCGCCGGCCTGGTTCAGCTCGGTTTCGAGCACCACGCTCTGGGTCACCCCGTTCATCGTCAGGTCGCCGGTGATCATCGCGGTATCCTCGCCGGTGACCTCGATCCCGGTGGAGACGAAGGTGACGAGATCGCCGTCCGAGGCGCCGAAGAAATCGTCGGACAGGAAATGGCCGTCGCGCTGTTCCCAGCCGGTGAACATGTTCATGACCGGGATCGAGACCGAGACGCTGGACGCGGTGGGATCGTCGGCGTCGAAAACGATCTCGCCCTCGAAGCCCGAGAACATCCCGTAGGTGGTCGAAAAGCCGAAGTGATCGTAGCTGAAGATCACCTGGCTGTGGCTCGGGTCGAGCGTGTAGGTCTCGGGCGCGGCGAATGCGGATGTCGCCGCCGAAGCTGCCAGGGCAGCAAGCAGGGCCTTGGTTTTCATGTTACTCTCTCCGTGTGTGGGGAACAGGCGCCGTCAGGTAGAGCCGTTTCGGCGCAAATGACAACCGAGCGAAACTCAACACTATGTGTGACCGGCCGAACACTGCCAGCCGGTCGTGCCGAGGATTGCGGGGTGGTGGCTCAGCCGCGATGGGCCCCGGCCGCAAGGCCGGCCACGAAGTCGAGGATCTCGGCAACCGGCTTGCCCGCGCCGATCTCGGCCACGATTGCCGAACCGACCACGCAGCCATCGGCGACGCCGGCGATGGCCTCTGCCGCCTCCGGCGTTTTGATCCCGAAGCCCACCACCACCGGCAGGTCGGTCGCCGCCTTGATCCGGGCCACGTCCGGCCCGACATCGGCGGCCTGGGCCTCGGCGGCGCCGGTGATGCCGGTGATCGAGACGTAGTAGACAAAGCCGGAGGTGTTCTGGAGCACCGTGGGCAGGCGCTTGTCGTCGGTCGTGGGCGTGGCGAGCCGGATGAAGTTCAGCCCCGCCGCCTGAGCAGGAAGGCAAAGCTCGGCATCCTCCTCCGGCGGCAGGTCGACGACAATGAGGCCGTCGACCCCGGCGGTCTTGGCGTCCGCCAGAAACCGGTCGACCCCACGGCTATAGATCGGATTGTAGTAGCCCATCATCACGACCGGGGTCTCGTCACCCGCCGCCCGCAGGTCCCGCACGATCTGGAGCGTCTTCTCGAGCGTCTGCCCGCCCTCGAGCGCCCGCTGCCCGGCGAGCTGGATCGTCGGCCCGTCGGCCATCGGGTCGGTAAAGGGCATGCCAAGCTCGATGATATCGACACCGGCGCCCGAGAGCCCCAGCACGACATCCCGCGAGGTCTCATAATCCGGATCGCCGGCCATGATATAGGCGACAAAGGCCTTGCGGCCCTCGGCCTTCAGCCGTGCGAACGTGTCGTCGATCCGTGTCATCTGGCACCCCCGGAAAGCTGCTCGCGGGGGTTTGCGCAATGTCGGTCAGGAAATCAATGGCCCGTTACCCGAGCTGCGGTCAGGCGAGCGGAGCGGTGGTCGAGATCATCCAGTTGATGCCGAACCGGTCCCGCAATGTGCCGAAGCCCGGGGTCCAGAAGGTCGGGCCATAGGGCATCCGCACCTCGCCGCCCTCCGCGAGCCTGTCGAAGGCCGCCTGACCTTCGGCGGCGGTCGGAAAGGCCATGTGGATCGAACTGCCCTGCATCGGCTCGGCATCGCCGAACATGTCGTCGGAGGCGAAGATCGCCCCGCCGCCCTCGAATTGCAGGCCGGTATGCATGACCCAGTCCTCCTTGCCCGCGGGCACCTCGAAATCGGGGGCCTCGCCGGGCTTCATCATCATGTCGATCTTTCCGCCGAAGACCTCGGCATAGAAGGTCATCGCCTCGCGGCAGGTGCCCGGGAAGGTCAGATAGGGGATCGGGGTCATGGCAGTCCTCATCACGTCACAGGGTCAGGGTTGCATACTACCATATCACGCCCATGCGGGCACGCCCGTTGCATGGGGAGCCGGGGCGCCCTAGAAGGCCCGGGCCGCGGATCGGAGGGATGAGATGGGTTTCAGGATGGGGATTGTCGGGCTGCCGAATGTCGGCAAGTCCACGCTGTTCAATGCGCTGACCCGGACCGCCGCCGCCCAGGCCGCGAACTTCCCGTTCTGCACCATCGAGCCCAATGTGGGCGAGGTGAACGTGCCGGACGCGCGGCTCGACAAGCTGGCGGAGATCGCCAAATCCGCCAAGGTGATCCCGGCCCGGATGACCTTCGTCGACATCGCCGGTCTGGTGAAGGGCGCGTCGAAGGGCGAGGGGCTCGGCAACCAGTTCCTCGCCAATATCCGCGAATGCGACGCCATCGCCCATGTGCTGCGCTGTTTCGAGGACCCGGACGTGACCCATGTCGAGGGCCGGGTCGATCCGGTTGCCGATGCCGAGGTGATCGGGACCGAGCTGATGCTCGCCGATCTCGAAAGCATCGAGCGGCGACTGCAAAACATCGTCCGCAAGGTGCGCGGCGGCGACAAGGAAGCGCTGGAACAGGAGCGGCTCCTGAAGGCCGCGCAGGCGGTGCTGGAGGAGGGACAGCCGGCGCGCAGCGTCGAGGTGGCCGAGGAGGACCGGAAAACCTGGACCGGCCTGCAACTCCTGACCGCGAAGCCGGTGCTCTATGTCTGCAACGTGGCCGAGGAAGAGGCCGCCTCCGGCAATGCGCTCTCGGCCAAGGTGGCGGAGATGGCGGCGGCGGAGGGCAATTCCCATGTCGTGATCTCGGCGCGGATCGAGGAGGAACTGGCCCAGCTTGAGCCGGAAGAGGCGGCGCTTTTCTTGAGCGAGATGGGCCTTGACGAGCCCGGCCTCGACCGGCTGATCCGGGCGGGCTACGCGCTTCTGGGCCTCCAGACCTATTTCACCGCCGGCCCGAAAGAGGCTCGCGCCTGGACGATCCCTGCTGGCACCTCGGCGCCCCGGGCCGCGGGCGTCATCCATGGCGATTTCGAGAAGGGCTTCATCCGCGCCGAGACCATCGCCTATGACGATTACGTGACGCTGGGGGGCGAGCAGCCGGCCAAGGAAGCGGGCAAGATGCGCGCCGAGGGCAAGGGCTATGTCGTCAAGGACGGCGACGTGATGCACTTCCTGCACTCGGGCTGAGCGCTCGCGGCCCGGGCGCGATTGGGGTTGTTCCGGTGCCGGTCGGGCGCTAGACGGGTCGACGGAGACGTGGCCGAGTGGTCGAAGGCGCTCCCCTGCTAAGGGAGTAGGCGGGAAACCGTCTCGAGGGTTCGAATCCCTTCGTCTCCGCCACTTGACCTGTAACCCACTGGTCAACCTACAGTTTTCCAAGAGCGAAACTGGCAAATCCGGCTCCTGCTACAGAACACTGCTACAGTGGGAGCGCCAAGGATGGGCATTACTCCGCATCTCGTGCTGCGAGGCACGACATATTGTTTTCGCATGGCTGTGCCGCGCCACCTGGTGAGAATGGTGGGCCGGGCTGAGGTCTCCACGTCTTTACGAACTGTTAACCGAAAGGAGGCGACGCTAAGATGCCGTTACCTCAGCAATTCGTTGGACATGTTTTTTCGGGGGCTGTGCATGCAGAAAGGCCCGACATTCGAGGAGATTGACGCCGAGATAAAGGCTTACTTTCAGAAGGCCCTGAACTGGTCTTTGGAGTTCACAGAAGTCTTGATGGACGACATCACGCTGGACGCAGATACGGAAGCTGAGGGCCTGCCTACTTTGATCAAGGATTTCCAAAGTCAGCTCAAGTCCGGCAGCTTTAGCCAAAGCGTCCAGAGCGACGCCCACGAGCTTCTGGCTCCACTCCTACCCAGCGGAGGCAAGGCTAATCTAGGGGCGATCAGACACGCCTGTCGCGGGATCGCGCTGGCCAAAATCGAACAGTATCGTCGGCTAATCGGTGATTTGACTGGCGATTTTTCCGGCCTCGGCCAAGGCGATCCCCGATTTGCCGGTATGTTTGCAACGGGCTATCCGCCGATGAAGGGGGAAGAGGACCAATCTGGCAGCGAGACCTTGCAGTTAATTGCAACGCGTTTCCGCGATCACAAACAGGCAATCGGTGATGCCGCTAAGACAATTGCAGATTTCGATGTCACGATGCGGATCGTGTACGAGGTGATCCCGTCGAACCGTCCGATCCGAGCGGTCAGCGATGCGGATATTCGCGGGATCAGGGACCTACTCAAGCGGATGCCCCCGAACGCCCTCAAAGCCAAGGCGGCGGCTGGGAAAACCTTCTCACAACTCGCAGCTGAGAATGAGAAAGGTCCTTATCTAGCCTATGCCACGCAGGAAAAGAGGCTCAGGTTTTTCCGCACCATGCTGAACTGGGCCGCCGAGGAAGGCTATCTGGACACGGTTCCGGGGCAGAAAGTTGCCGTGGCCGGCAAAAAACAAAAGGCGCAGACGGGCGGCCCCTATTCTCGTGAGGACCTGCAAATCATATTCTCCACGCCTGTCTACACGGGACGCGCCAGCGAGGCGCGGGCAGGCACCAAGGGTGATCATGTCTTCAAAGATGCTAAGTTCTGGGTACCCTTAATTGGCTTGTTCTCAGGTATGCGGTTGGGTGAAATCGCACAGTTGCATCGGACCGATTTGAATTCCGTTGATGGGGTGTGGGTGTTCGACATCAACCGCTCCGAAGACGCCGACAAGAAGGTCAAGACTGACACCAGCCTGAGGCTGGTCCCGGTTCACCACACCTTGATTGATTTAGGGCTCTTGGAACGCCGAGGCGACACCGCGCTTGGAAAGCAGCTCTTTCCAGAAGTCGAGCCGGGCAAGAACGGTTTCTACTCGCACAACTTCTCGAAATGGTGGAGTAGATACGGAAACACCTTTGGCTTCCACGGCGACAAGAAGGTATTTCACAGTTTCAGGCACCTGTTCACGGATGCCTTGCGCGACATAGAAGCGCCGGACTACATTCTCAAAGCGATCCTCGGTCACTCCGACAAGAGCATTACGGCCAGCTATGGTCACGGTGCAAAGCTGTCATTGCGGCAGTCATATGTGGACAAGATCAGTTTTGATGTTCCCGCGTTAAATGACCTCATTGATCGGGAACGAGCAGTCGGAAAGTAGAACGCACACGTGGCCATCAAAATAACCAAGAAAAAGGTGTCTGCGTATAACAAGTCCCAAACACCCCCAGAAACACCGGATAAAGCTCAGCCATTCATTGATCGAATGACTGTTGGTATCAACTTCTCACCAAATGCTGCATCGGAAGCCATACACAGTAATATCTGGTCCCAATTGGCAGACACGCAGACCTACCCACCGGCGAAGACATCGGGGGGATACAGCAAAGCGTGGCGCGTTGCTGTTGTCTCAGCAGTAAAGATGAAGCACCGCCCATTCATGCAATATCGGCACGCAAACAAATGCGCTGATCGCCTATCCCTCAGCTTCTCTCCACATGATTTAGGAGACCAAGGCCTTGGCGAAATGCACATCGCGCTGAAATCCATGGTCGATAATGGCTGGGACGCGTTCATAGACGCCGGGATGATCAGCATGATCGAGGTATCAGTCGATCTGCCCGGCGTCTCGATGAGTAACCTGCACGTTCTGCCGCAGCAGACCACGACCGTTAAGACTTGGTCCAATTCAGGACAGCTCGAAACGGTGATGTTTGGGAAGAAAAAGGGCAACCAGACGCGCATCTATGATCGTGCGCAAAAGCGGATGGCCAAGAAGCAGGCATGGGCGAAAGGTAAGGCAACGCGGGTAGAACGTGTGCTAAGATCACAAGCTCAGCCGGTTAAATTGCTCCCCAACCTCCCCAACGCTTTCTCCCATCTGGCATTCGTTGATCTGCCGCCAACGCCACCACCGGGGGAACCCAAAGGAAAAGAGTATGTCTGGAACCTGTTCCGTGATGCAGTCCATGTGCGCGGGCTGCCCGTGGCTCTCAAAATGCTACCCGAAGACAGCTATCGAAAGAGATACAGAAAGTGGCTCGCCCAGCATACAAAACCGTGGTGGCAACCCGAGCAAATATGGCTTGGTTGGGAGCCAATGATTGAAAAGACCCGCCTTGCCAAGAAGGGTTGGTTCTAAGTGTCTCAGCGACAGTTTTTGAGACACCAGTGATTTTCTGCAATTAACTGCAATCACAGCAACACATCCGAAATCGAAAGTGGAAATCCGACCGGGTTTTGCGGGGGCGAACCTAAGCCGAAATAAGGCCTACAGACCGTCATTCTGGCCGTTTTCCCTTCCATAGGTAGGCCACTGGGATACGCTTATAGAGGGTCAGATGTCCCTGATCCCCCTTGTTCCAAGGAGGGATCATATGGACACCACGAAGAGAATAGACCCATTCCGCAACGCGTTGCTGGCGGAGGTAATTGACGGCGGGGACGTGGCTCCACCTCAGCCTCTAGACATATCGCCTTGGCTGGCGATGAGCTTGCTCCAGAAGTCTGTCCGCCGAGGTCGCTGTGACCTTGCGTTGAAAGCTGCTGCCACCTTGCACCGAGATGCCCCGGATCGCCTGTGGCGACGGCTCGGGGGCATTTCTTTCGAGGATATTGGCCTTGCCGATCTACAAGCCGTGGGGCTGACCACAGCCGCACTGACAGGCAAGCGGTTCCGCCGTGATCTAGGCGGGGACTGGAACGTCGCTTCGGTTGTGGTGCAGCGGCTGACGCGGAGCAGAAAGAGCCGTGCAAGCGATGATTTGTTCATGGCTCTGGAGACGCTACCCGGTCTTGCCGTCGACCGCCGCACCCTCAGCGCCGAAACCAACCCCCGGCTGCGTCTGACCGCACTGACGACGCCCAGCCTGCACATTCGTGCCCTGTCCGTTTTGTTCCTGCTCGGCACCGACCGACCGGGGTGGAAGTTGCCCGCACGAAGGGGTGAAGTCGCGTTGGCGTTCGACCTATTGGACGAACTCGGCCCGGCCCCCACCACATTGGCGATCTGCCGCGAAGGCTACCGTAAGACGCAGGAGGCACTGCCTCCGCTGCTTGCGCTTCTGGCCTTGGAAAACGGGCTGCGGGACGAAACCACCGATGACCGAATGCCTGAAGAAGCGATGATCGGGCCGGTGCCGGGTTGGGCATTGGATATGTTCACCCGCGAAGGCAAATTTGCATTGACCCGGTTGTTGGAGACAAATGCAGGCATAGCCGAATTTGCCCGTTCCATGGTTCCGAAGCAGAAGCAGGGTGGGTTCCTGGGGCAGGTTCTCTTTCGGGTCGAAGGCGGTGTTCTTGCCCGCCGTGTTGGGGGCGACCTCAGTGACCGGCTGCGCTCACAGCTTATGTTCGAGACGTTGGGGATAGACCCACTTGCCGCAGCTCAAGCGTTAGACCTGATGCGTCAGGATTTGCCACTGCTGAACTGCATTCGGCGGACAGTGGTCGGAGGGCAGCACAATGGGTAACACCTTCGGCCCCTCCGATAACATTCACATATCGAAGCCTCAGACCCCGGTCAGAGCGAACGCCAGCCCGATTGCAATTAACTGCAATCATCCAGCGGATGCACGCCTGCACAAGCTGATCTCGGCCAGCCTCTCGGAAAACACCAAGCGGGCATACATGGGCGACCTAGCCCACTTCCTAGAGGCAGGCGGTGAACTCCCTGCATCCCCTGACGATGTTGCTCTTTACCTCTCGCGCTTTGCTGACAAGCTGGCGGTGTCGACGCTGACCCGTCGTGTTGCGACACTGGGGAAAGTCCATAAGGCCAATTGTTGGCCGAACCCGTGTCAAACCGAACTGGTGAAGTCAGTCATGCGTGGCATCCAGCGGACGCATGGTGGAAATCAGCATCAGGCCAAGCCCCTCTGCCGTGAAGACCTGTTTCTGGTCCTCGACGCGATGGGAGAGACACGCAGGGACATCAGGGACAAAGCCTTGCTTCTGACCGGGTTCGCGGGAGGGTTTCGACGCTCCGAATTGGTGGGCTTGAACTGGTCCGATGTTGAAGAAGTCCGCGAAGGCGCGGTGATAACGCTGCGCCGTTCTAAGACCGATCAGACCGGGGTTGGGCGCAAGGTGGGGGTGCCCCTTGGGCGAACGCGGCATTGTCCGGTTCGCGCTTTGCTGGCTTGGCGTGATGTTGCTGGCAACATTGGGCAAGCGGTCTTTAGGCCAGTCGATTGGCTGGGTCGCATTCAGGATACCCGCCTGTCTGGTGAGGCTGTCCCGATCATTCTGCGAGAGCGAATGGTCGCAGCGGGGTTGGACCCAACCGGGTTCTCCGGCCACTCGCTTCGAGCGGGATTTGCCACCAGCGCAGCTAAGGCGGGTGTCGCCTCCTACAAGATCAGGCAGCAAACTGGGCACAAGTCCGACGCGATGCTGGGCCGCTATATCCGCGACGGCGAACTGTTCGAGGGCAACGCGGCGGGGGTGCTTCTGTGAGCGGCTGGAATAGGCCCTTACAGGCGCTTCCCGGCCAATGCCTCCACCTGCACCGCGACAACCTCAAGAACACCGTCAGAGACGCCCTGAGCGGCGGATTGGACACGTTGCAGCAGGAGGTCGCGCGGAGAGGCCGTTGGCGGTACTTCGAGGCCAAGAAGTTGATTGGGCGTAACACCCAGCGCCTCGGCGATCCGAACGAGTGTGGCGAGGTCAGGTTCCCGATCCCCGCTGACATAATGCGCATAGCGCCGCTCGCTGAGACCGCTACGCCGCGCAGCCTCAGCATTGGAGATACCCAGTTCCTCCGCTCGATTTCTCAAATTTCGACAAAACGCATCCATAGGAACGTTTTGTTCTGGAAAAACGGAACGTTCCATGAACTTATCGGGGTGACACGTAAGCCCATTTTGTTCCTGAGAGGTGTTCAATGAAAATCATGTTGTTTGCCTGCACTGTCGCAACGGCAATTGCGGTGACTGCTGTTTCAGCGCAGAACCGCGAAATCATTCAGATAAATGACGGTCAGCTGATCGTTTGTAGTAATCTTGCCGCTACGCAGACCATGTATGCGCTGGCTGCGAACAACAGAGTGCAGCATGTAGACGGGTGCTGGGTCATAGAAGCGCCGATGGAGGTTATCGTTCTGCAAGACGGTCCCCGCATCAGCAGCATCACGTACCGCAGGTTCAGGGGTGAGGACGTAATCGCGCAAATGATCGAGAATGGACTTTCGGAAGACAGTGAGAGTGTCCAACGGGTTCGCGACAATCCTTGGACGGAGTGGTATGCCCGCCCTGCCTGGGCATTCACTGCGTGGCTCGAACCGAGCGGCTAAGGCGGAAGCGCCATGAATTCTAGGACCGTTGACGGACTGGGAAGGTAACAGGTCGCTATGCCCGTACGAAATTGATGGAAAAATCTGGCAAAAATCTACCCTGAGCGCAGACAGAGCTTCACAATCATTGCACCTGCTTGAGCTGCACACCATGACTGTGTGATGGTATACGTTGAGCGATGTAAGGGTGTTGAATGGACGATAGAGATGACTTGAGGCGGACCATAGTCGAAGGAGATGCCGCCGGACGTCTTATCTCGACCATTCTTGACCTAGAATACAAAGATAGAAAGCAAGAACTCGGGGCTTTTCTAGCTGAGCTGCATAACGCAGGTGAAATTTCCCTGCTTTCCGCCACTAATCTTCGGGCAATTGAAGAACTTCAACACAATAGCTTTTGGATGGTGTTTGGCGCGTTGTCTGACGCAATTGAGCATGTGACAGATGACTATCCCGCTGTTCAGCGATTTACTGAATGTTTGGTCGAAAGAGCAGGCAATGATGGGGCTTCTAACACACCATTTGTGTCATTCGTCCGTTGGTGCGAAAAACATCCCCCAAAGGCCAGAGAAATCATACTGGGTGCAAAAGACGGCCAAGCAGATTGCCAACGGTCTTGTGTTTTTGCTTTGCAAGGCCTCAATGACTTTGGGTGCTTGGTAGACTTTGTAGGGGACGGTAGAGCAGAAATCCGATCCATTGGTTTTCGTGCCTTAGGAAGGCTCAAAAATATGACAACACAGGATGACCAAACCGGCATAGATGCTTGTCTGACGGAAATTCAGAACTCGTCTTCGGATGATGCGAGGAATGCTGCAATTGAAGCTGTCTTTCGCGTTTGGGACAATGACGCGACCGAAGAAAAATATAGGCAAGACGAGGTGATGAAGTCTCTTCTCGACAAGCCGACCGATGAAGACTTGGTGCGTCTGTGCGCGATGCTGTTTTATCACAAGAATGCATCCACAGAGAAAACCATCAGCGCGATATTAAATAGGTCGCAAGGAATATCCTCAAGTTTCGAGGCAGCAAGTAACTGGATAGAAAGCGCCCTAACTTGGAAAGATGACCGTTGGTCGTTCAAGCAGGTAGTTGCATTCATGGAAGCCATGGTTCCGCGCTTTGAGCAGCCAGCAAAAAGCAAGCAGTTCCACAGCTTTATCGAATGGGTTTTTGCTGACCCTAAAAATTCGTCATATTTATTTGCCCGATGGCTTAATTCTGGCGACTTTTCCTTGTGCAGCTTCCTAGCTGAGATGATCAGCAGCGGTGACAAGGGAACCGCGCTAGCACTCCAGCCGCAAGACTTACCCCACGAAGCCGTCGATCAAGTCTTCCTAGCCAGAAAATGTATAGGGTTCCTCTGGCTGCATGAGATTACAGCGGCCTCCATTCTCCTTAGTCTTGTTGAACATGGGCATCCCGATGCCGTTCCTGAGATCGAAGGACTGCTTTGGGAGCCGCTTCTGCTTAGCTACTCTAGTGAGCTTAGGCCGTATCTTGAGCAGCAGGCGTCTAGTGCTTCTCCGACTGTAGCTAAGGCATCTCAAGACCTAACAGCACGACACAAGGCGTATATTGAGGGATTGCAGAACGCGGAGGAGATAAGCGAGCTCGAACCTTCAAATGAAGCGAGGCGAGCAGCTGCGATCAAAGACCACCAGCGGAACACCGATATTCAAAAGCAAGCTCGGCAGATGTCAGTGTTTGCTAGTTTGGTTCACAACGTCACAATGCTATACGGAAGCAAGAGTTTGACCATGATCACGGGTACCGACGGCCAACGGTTTCCAAGCATTAGCCCACTGAGCGAACACTCCTACAGCTTTGAGTTCCCTCGGTTGTCGGTCGTTGACCCGGTTGGGTTTAATGCTTTTCTGACGATTTGTAGGGTCGAGCAGAGAAAAGTAAAATGAAGCTGATACTTAAAGAATATCTCGCGTCTCTTAGGGAGCGCGGTGACCTTGACAAAGCGTTGCTACCCAACCTGCTGTCCGCCATGGGTTTGCAGGTTCTGAAAACTCCAATGATCGGCACTCGCCAAGATGGTGTTGATATATCTGCCGTAGGTCAGCTGCAAGGCGATGACCGGAAATACCTCTATTTGCTCTGCGTGAAGGCAGGAGACGTGGGCCGTAGCGATTGGGATGCAGGGCCGCAGTCAGTGCGTCCAGAGTTGCAGGAAATATTGGATGTCTACATAGGCTCAAAAATCGCAAAAGAGCATCAAGATCTTCCGATCAAAATATGCTTGTGCATGGGTGGTGAGCTGAAGGAAACCGTTGAGGGCAATTGGGCTGGTTTCACGCGGAAGAACGCGACTAGCGAACTCTGCTTCGAGCTATGGAACGGGGATCGCCTTGCTGGATTTATGGAGAAATCCCTACTGGCTCGGGAGTTATTGGAAGAAGAGGCGCGAAGACATTTTCAGAAAGCCCTCGCAATGGTGAATGAACCAGAGGCTTGCTACGAGTATACCAGAAGCCTCATCGCGATCATCCTCCCGCGAGAGGAGTTGAAGGACAAAGAGCGTCTATTGCGGCTTAGGCAGGCGTTTATTTGTCTCCATGCCATTTGCGCCTGGGCGGTTGAAGCAAAAAGCCTTGATGTCGTTTATCGAATAACTGAATTGGGTTTGCTGTTCTGCTGGGATGCCATGCGAGAACAACCAATCAAACCTAAGCCCACCAAGCATCAAATCGCCTTGACAGAAATTCTAGACCAGTACGTCCGGCTCTACCTTATGATGTCCGAGATGTACTTTGAGAAGGTGCTCTATCCACATGCTGAAACGCTTCATGCTTTGACCGTTTCGGTAAAGTCGCGGGAAGCAGTCGATGCCAATCTTGCGATGTTCGAACTGCTTGGGCGAGCGGCTACCCGCGCAATCTGGACGGACTTGTTCGGAAAAGCCCTCTCGGAGGCAAACCCTGATTTTGCTCGCAGCCTGAGCGAACAGACTTCGAAGATGCTAGACATGTTGGTTGCCCTGCTTAACAACAACCCGACTTTAGGGTCTCCGTTCAAGGACGATCATATGATCGAGGCAGCCTTGGTTATGTATCTTGCGCAACAGACATCGTCAGGGAGGCGATTTATGCCGTGGTTCCATGCCATGGCTGAGAACACCTCGTTCGCTCTGTTAACCAATGCCAGTTATCCAACATGCTTGCGCGATTACAGCGATCTGCTTGCGCACCCTGCGAGCAATGAGCAGGAGTATCGAAACGAGGCGTGTGTGGGAAGTGTCTTGCACCCGTATCTGTTTATTTGGCTCCAGTACAGTGCCGAACAAAACTCCATTGAAGAATTTTCAAAACGACTTTCGCAACAAATTCCGAACTGCACATATCAGGCATGGTTCCCTGATGAGGAAACGGATCACAAAATCTGGCGTGGAGAAACATACCATGGGATTTGCGTGACTGACCTTTCGCCATCGCGTGGACATGCGGAGATAGCGGATACCTTGAACCTCGCTATTAAGGAATGTGGGGCAATTCTCGAAATGACAGCGATCAAACGCGGACTGGTGCCACTTTTCTTAACGGCGTGCAGGCACCATCGTTTGCCAATCCCGCCAACACTTTGGATGCCGCCTCAAGAAGGTTCAGGGCAAGCGTGAGACGCGACTAGGGTCACATAAGTCCCTTAAGGTCACTAACACGCGTCAATCAGGACGTGGATAATTCGCGCTTAACATTGCCCAGACACCTGCTACAGTTCTGTAGCACCCTAGGGGCTGGACCGAGCGTAACCCCTTGGAAAACTTAGCGGCACGCAAAGTGGAAACCTCTCCCTTCGTCTCCGCCACTTGCCCTCGCGAAAGCTTTCTCTCCGTCGGGCTGCGGCCGGATTTTTCCGTTGTTTTCGAGGGTTGTGCGGGTGGAGCACTTAACCGCCAGAATCCAAGAGCTTCGGGGCGGGCGTCTCTATGTTCCCGGTTTCTCCCGACCTCTTAACCGCGTTCCAGCGGTTAAGAGCCTCAAGCATCTGTTTTTACGTCGTATTCCCGTAGCCCTGGGATCAACTCGTTCGAATGAACGTTCTCTCTGCGTTCGCGACCGAGAACGAACCCGTGGGCTCACACGGCGTAGTCATCCGCGACGGCACTCTCGTATAGAGCCTTGACGGACGTCGCGCTTTCGACCGCGGCTCGCACCGCCTCTTCCTTAAGATCCAGAACGCGAAAGCCTTCGCCCACCTTCGCGATCGCATCTATTCGGCGGAAGGTCTCGCCGTAGGTCGCAGCATACTTCGCAAGGCCCTTCAGCTTTGGGATCGAGTCACCGAACTGCGTCCCGTGCGGGTCGACGATGTCGGCTGCGATTGACCCATCTGCCAGCTTCGCGAAGAAGATAAAGTCGGGCCGCACAATCTTGACGTCCCCGCCGTCCTCGTAGGTCACGCCGAGAGAGTCCTGGCTGGCGCGAGACGGATTTCGATACCACGCGATCGTTCCCGCGCGCTTCAGCTCTGCGGACAGAACGTCTCCCTCCCACGAATTGAAGTCCTCTGGGAACATGCCATCCTCGGCGCACAACAGGTGCCTTTCGAAGCGTGGCAGCGGGGTCTCCGACCCATCCGCTTCTCGCACGGTCGTGGGCTGCATCCACGAAGCTGGCTTGGCCAGGTCGACATCCAAAGGATGAGCGCTCATCTCTCGGATCTGGCGATAGACCTCTTGGCGCTCGTCCGAGAGGCTCTTGATCTCGATCCGGTGGTGCGTGAGCCACTTGTTCGCGAGGCTCTCTGCCTCTGTCTCGAGGTACTCCTTCACTTCCGGCACCAGCCCGAGCGCAGCGACCGTGACACGCGCCTCGATCAACGCAGCTTCAAGGTCGCCATCGTCGCCCTCAGCCTTCGCTAGAGATTCACTGTAGGACGTTGCAAGATCCGGGCTGATGGTACGCCCTGCACGGCGGTATGCATCATCGATCACCGCGAAATCTGCAGCCTCGAGGAAGTCATCGAACGACATCTCTCGTGTCTCCAGATCGGTCTTGAGGCTCTTGCCTTCGACCGTCATCACCGTCTTGCGAGCCTTCGCGATCTCCGACTTGTAGCGCTCTCGCGCGGCGTTCAGCACCTTGTGCATCTCTGCATGGGCCTTCTTGCCGGCCTCCGGCAGGAGCCCGTCAGCAGCAAGTTCGTGGGCCAGCGACGTCAGGCGCTTCACGGGCTTGGCCTGGCGCTTCGGCAGCGACTGCGACGGAAGAGAGAGCAGCTTGTCCCAGACCGCCTCCGGAATCGCCGGGTTCGGCTTCATCTCGTCAGGGTTGACCAGCACGCGCCGGCCGGGGAGCTCTTCGCCCCCGTCGCCGCCAGACATCAGCGCCTTGGCGACATCCTTCACGGACTGCGCGTCGAAGAATGGCAACAGGCAGTCAACGGCGTTGAGCCGCTCGTTGCCCGGGATCCTCCTGGCAAGCGGCGTACGGACCATGCGGCCGAGAAGCTGCGTGATATGCGTTCTGTCCTTCGCGGGACGGAACGACACCATCACCTCGGCCCTCGGACAGTCCCAGCCAGTGCTGATCGCGTCCTTGGCGATCAGAACGCGGACCCACGTCGACTCCTGCACGCGCTCCGGCGAGATGTAGGGGATCGAGTGGCTGCCGAAGGTCTGGGTCGTGTGGTCACCGAAAACATGGGCCACCGCGTCGTCGCCGAGCTCGGGCCAGCGCTCGTAGATCGTATCAAGAGCACGTCCGATCTCGTCGTGATCTGGTGAGTTCGGCACCTGCAGAACCATCAGCGGCGCCACGGTATCGGCATCGTCCTGCTGCTTGGCGTACTCCTCCCAGGCAGCCGTGATCTCCTTCAGCTTGTCGGTTCCGCGTCGGACCAGCACGGTATCGAACTGGCCGACCTCGTTGGGCACGTCGAGAATGATCGTGTCCTTCAGCAGGCCCGAGGCCTGCACCTTGCCGGAGTCGACCATCACGTTGGGAAGTGTGGCTCGGCCCTGCATGTCGGCCATGGCGGCGTTGAATCGCTCGACCGTTGCCGAGATGCCGAGAACGATCGGGATACCGGGCACCGAGCCGGATCCGTTGATCAGCCGCTTCACGATGGTTGTCTTCTCGCCGCCGCCATTCCCGCCCGAGGCCTTCATCCCGCGGTGTGCCTCGTCGAGGACGAGGTAGAGGGTCAGGTTCGGGTCCTCGATGGTGTTCTGGATCGTGTCCCAGATCGTGAAGGCGCGCATGTCGGGCATAACAGTCTGGCGGCCGTCCGTTTCGACACCCGGATCGTCAGGGTCGTGGCCGCGCACCAGCAAGCTCGATTTGCTCAGCTTCTGCGTGTTCAGGAAATAGACCTTCCCCGCCTCGAGCTTCTCGCGGTTGAAGGTGTTCTGCACGATCACAAGGTCCGACAGCGTCAGACGGTCGGAGGCCTCACGCAAACGGAAATGCGACTGAGCGTTCAGCGCAGGGTCATCGCTGAACCAGATCACGACCGCGCCGGGATCGGGCTCGAAGTCGAAATTGTCATCGCCATGGAACAGCGCCTCGAACACGGCCGCGGCCATGACGGTCTTGCCGGCGCCGGTAGTCGCCGTGAGCGAGAAGGCGTGCCGGTCCCCATCCTCGTGCCAGCGCTTCGCGGCCTTGCGGAGGTTGGTTAGCACATCCTTGACGGCATATTCCTGGTAATCTTTCAGCGTGAACTTCATGGGTTAGCGGCCCATCGAAAAGCGAAAATTGGAAAGATACGACTCGTAGAGCCGGATCGGCTCGACAGAGTCAGGCAGCCTGCGCGCGACGGATTGAAAGCGTCGGTCGTCGTCGGTGACGATAAATGCGATGCGCAACCCGTCGCAGGCATCGACCGCGTCGCAGAACTCCGCCGAGCGGTCCAGGTCTACCAGCAGCCCATACGTCTCGGCGACGGCCCAGCCCTGATCCGGCAGCGCATCAATCCGGCTTCCCTCTGCGCCCGCACGCATCCAGAGGAGCGGCGCTATGCGCTGAAAGGCGAGGTTGTGATGTACCGCGACCGGCGTCTCGTAGGTCAGCGTGAAGAACTCGGCGTTCTCTTCGAAGCCCTCGGTCATCGGGAACTCGTCGGTGAACTTGTAGTCGCCGTCGATGTCTTCGCCCTCGGGCGTCTTGCCTGTGATCGCGGCTCTGATCCGGGGCTTCGTGATGTAGTCGCAGATGCCGAGCTGCTCCCATTCGGCATCTCCTGGACGGAGCCCGCTCTTCTTCAAAGTCGCTTGCTCTGTCGCTCGAACTTCATTGTTTGTAACGCAGATGGATTGCCGGCGTCCTCCGTCTTGGCGATTGAGCCGCATTACGGCATGAGCCGTCGTTCCGGACCCACTGAAGAAATCGAGCACAACAGCGTTCGGCTTCCCTCGGACAACGACCCTGAGCGCGTCTTCCACAGCATAAAGACTCTTGGGGAATGGAAAGGCCCGGCCGTTTCCTAGAAGTGCGCCAACTAGATCTGTTCCGTATGCACCTGCGTCGTGGCTTGTCCGATGCCAGACCGTTCTCACCTTCCGAGTTGCCGCTCCGGCATACGCTACGTCCGCAACACCCGTTATCGGGTCGCAAGATAAGACTGAGAGAATACCCTCTTCAATTTCGGCCCTATGCTGCTCCGTAAGGTATGTAATGCCCCAAGATCGCCGCTTTTTATCGTAGCGACCTAATGCTACGTATCCATTCTTGACCAAGTTGTTGAACGTATCTACTCCCACACCCCAGCGACCAAGACTCAAGTCTTTTCTCACAGGCCAAACGGCTGTGTTTCCTTCTTCGTCTCTAAGTTCGAAATCCGGCTCTTTGTCGAGCGGGAGATATTCCCCAGCTCTAATAATCTTCTTTGACTTTGGGTTTATCCAGACCGGATAGAACATTTGCTCACGATCTTTTCGCTGCGCCTCATCGCCTGAACGAAGCAAACCCTTCCATCGTGGGCGTGAAAGACCATCCTCGGTCTCTTTGGTCTCCCTGAAGGTAAGCAAATCATCATCGGCAGAGTAGATCGTGCATTCAGGGCCAAAACAGAAGAAGGCATATTCCTCAACTCGTGACAGATAACCTTGGGTGACACCCTTCGGGTTGTTCACGATTGTTACCTGTTGGATGGTGAACCCTTGAAGGGTTTGCTCCAGCAACAGTCCAAGTCGCCTTACCTCATGTTCGTCAATCGTAACGATCAATGCGCCCGATGGCTTCAAGAGGTTTTTTGCAACCAAAAGGCGGCGCTCCATGAACGCGAGCCATTTAGAGTGCCGGTAAAGATCGTCGTCGCCAACATAATTATTGTTGTACTTCCAATCGCTAGCGCCGGAATTGTAGGGTGGGTCTATGTAAATCGCATCGACCTTTCCGCGGTGCGTATAGGTCAACGCTTCCAGAACGTGAAAATTCTCGCCGTTGATCACGGTGTGGTAGGGCTTGTCGCCGCCGCGCTCGACCTTCCCGGTGCTGACCAGCCCCGGATAGATGTAGTCGCGGAACTCTGCGACCACGACGAGGTTATCGGTCGCGACGTCAGCCGTCTCGGGCTCTGCGGCGTCGATCAGCGAGACATGTGCGGTGCGCTTGCCGTCGTCTTCGTCGATGCGGAGCACCTTCCACAGCCGCGGGTCGCCCTTGGCCGTGGAACCGCGCGGCGGCAGGATGCGCACCTTGTCTCCCCTGCGGATCGGCCGACCCGGCAGCTCCACGCTCTCGGGCCGGTGCCGTTCGAAGTTGAGACCGAAGGCGCGGCGCGACGCCAGCGCCTTGAATTCCCGCTCCAGCTCGTCTCCGAGAGCTCGATCCTTCGCCTTCGCCCGTGCGATCAGATCCGTCAGTCGCGACACGCTGAAACCTCTTTCATCTCAATACTTGCTGACCAGGATGCCCAAGTCGCGCCCGGACGCCACCCGGTCCGTCGCGCCGAGTCGCGCGGAGACGCTTGGGCTGGTTGGCCCAAGATCGGACAAGGCTGGAGGGATCGCGCGCATGGCGGTCATCGTGGTCGCTCTCATTTCACAGCAGGCGGCGGCATTGCCGGACGCCCCGGATTTGAGCTGACATTCCCGCCGTTTACGCCTGCAGACTAAGCCGCGCCGGCCTCCTTCCGCAAGTCGAATGCCCAGTCGCGGCCCCTCCGGAGCCGATGACGTCGCGCATTTCGGCTGCGCTCGGGGCCTCACCGCTACAGGGGAAGCGCGTCTTGGCGTGTGTCGTCCACGCGCAGGACGCCCAGCAGCTGCCAGGTGTGCGGGCGCTTCGCCATGTTGCCAACGCAGAAGAGCATGCCCTTCTTCGGGTATTCGTCGTTGAACGTTGTGCTCATCCACTCGAGCGCTGCACGCTCTGACCCCTCGCGACGTTTTCCAAAGAAGAACATGGCATGGGCCTCCCAGTCGCCGTTCGCATAATCGTGCGGACCAGTGCCGTCCTCGAACTTGAAGCGGAACTCGTAGGGGCTTGGCTCCAACGCCTTCAGTTCTTCGTCGAAGAAATCGCCCTGGCTTGCGGCCTGCCGATAAGTCTCGCGCTCTGCCTCAATCTGCTCAGACGATTTTGCCTTGTAGTAGAAGCGCGTGTTTCTCGGCCGGATCAAAGCCAGGGATCTACCAGCTTCAGCGGCTTCCGCCACAGACTTCGACACGAGTGGATCAAGGAAGGCGGCTCGATCTTTGCGCGGCATGCAACCGTCCCGCTTGATCGATTCTTCGGCGACATGGCAGCTTTCGCTACGATTGTCGCGTGTCGGTCTGCGATACTTGAAATTCACCCAATCCCAACGCTTGAAGGCAGACTCATCGGAAAGCTGGCGGAATCGCACTGGATAAAGCCGCTTGAACTCGCCGCGGGCAGTCACCTCGGCGCAGCAGACCGTTTCCCCGTGAGAGGTACTACGCTGCGGTAGCGTGTCCAGCCCCCTGCGATTGGGCCGCTTTTGGGCGTGTTCCCTAGATTGTCTCGGGCACGGGTGGTCGCATTCCCAGGGCCTCGTGGGGACGGATCCGATTGTATTGACGGAGCCATGCGTTGATGACGGTCTGTGCCTGTCGGGTTGTAGCGAACCACTCAGCGTTCAAGACTTCTTGACGGAGGGTGCCGTTGAATCGCTCATTGTAGCCGTTTTCCCAGGGCGATCCGGGTAGGATGCGGATCGGGTCGATACCGACGCGCTTCAGCCAAGTCTGCAGGGGCTCGGCGATGAACTCCGGGCCGTTGTCAGAGCGCAGGTGATCCGGCGCACCCCTCTGGACAATAAGCGGCGCCAGGGCTTCAACCACCTCGTGTGCCCCCATCTTCGTGGCGACTTGGACGCAGAGGGCTTCCCTGGTGAACTCGTCGAGAACAGTGAGCATTTTGTAGGGTCGACCGCTGCTCAAGCGGTCGTGCACGAGATCGACGGACCAGACGTGGTTGGGGTATTTGGGCCGGAGCCGGATCACCGATGCATCGTGGTGGTAGAGCCGTTTGTGCTTCTTGTGCCGTTCCGGGAGCTGCAACCCTTCTTCGCGCCAGAGCCTCTCGACCTTCTTGTGATTGATCCGCCAGCCTTCAGCGCGGAGGAGTTCACCCACCTTGCGATAGCCGTAGCGACCATACTTCTTGGCCAATCGGATCATGGCCAGGCGCAGCGCGTCGTCGTCCTTGGGTTCGGACTTGTATTGCATCGTTGACCGCGCCACGCCCATCACCCGACACGTCCGACGTTCAGAGGTGCCAAGGCGCTGACGGGTGTAAACGACGGCCTGACGCAGTTGGTCCTTGCTCAGGCCTTCGGCTTCAAAAAATCGAGGCTCTCCTTCAGGATCAACTTGTCGAGCTCAAGCTCTGCCACGATCCTCTTGAGCCGCTGGTTTTCTTTTTCCAGCGCTCGCATCTGCGAAAGCTGCGACCGTCCCATACCGCCAAACTTCTTGCGCCACGTATAGTAGGTCGCATCGCTGATCCCAGCCTTCCGACACGCCTCAGCCACGTCCAGCCCTGATGCCAGATGGACTTCAATCTCTCTAAGCAGACGCAACGCGTCCTCGTCCGTGTGACGCTTCCGGGCCATCGATCATCCCCCTCTCAGCTCTGATACAGAATGGCCCAGTTCTAGGGGGCAGGGACACGACTACAACAATCAGGGCGCGTTCGACGCCGGAACCAACCTATTCACAGCCCCTACTTCTTTGGCGCTACGCTGCTCTACAAGATCAACGCAAGCACATCGGCGCGGATGAGCGGGCGGCTCGTCCTGAACGGCACGACCGAGATCCGCGGCTCGTTCGGCGAGATCAGTGGCGCGCATGTCTCCGAGGCGACGGCGCTGTGGTTGCAGACGATGGTCGCGCTCACCGCCGGCGACACCGTCGAGCTACAGGGCAACTTCCGCGCCGCGGATGGCTATTTCGCCGCCGACCAGACGTCCTTCTGGGGCGCGAAGATCGGCTGAGGGAGGCACGCCTTAATTTCGCAACGACCGGACGGCTGCTTCATCTGCATGGCAGATCAATAGTTCGAGGCACCTATTGAACCTACTGAAGAGAAGCTTTGGATTTGATCCACAGTCTCTGCTCTTCCCGAGTGTAACGGACTCACATCAGGGAGAGCGAATTGGCGAAGTTAAGGATGTCAGGTTGATCGCAAAATCCGACTGGCCATGAGACCGTGACCGCATCTGTTGCGCATCCTCAATTGCCCAAGATCTTTCAGCCGGCGCTCATGTCGTATTTGGCGGCTTGGGACTCAGAGGCCGCCGTAGAGCAGGTCGGTAGTTAGATACTCGAGACTCTGCGCGTTACGCAGCGCTGCAGCCTGGTTCTGCTTCGCCAAAGCCTCGAGCGCGGGCACAGCGTAGACCTCCTGTTCGGTGCCCTGCGGAAGCACTCCGACCGTGTGCAGCGCCTCGTGCATAGCGGTCGAGGCCTGGCTATCCAAGCCTGTGGCTCCTACCTCGAAGAACTGCGGCGCGAAGAAGATGTCCCGGGGAGCAGCTGGGTGTACGCCCGCGAAGTCGCCGGCATTCCAACCGAACTCGGGGCTGTTGGCGACCGGGCACCAGACTCCGCCGAATCCAGAAAAAGTGACGACGCGTTCATAATGCGCTCGGGCCGATGCGATCGCTGTGGGCGTCGGGGACCCGAGCCAGCGGCTAAACTTTTGCAGCGTTGTCGCGTCTCCTGCGTCAAGCTTCGCGATCGTCGCTGTTGCGTCCTTTCGCGCCTGCTCCATGGCAGCGTCAACCAGCGCTTTCTCCACGCCCGCACATGCAATCTTGTGGTCATTAACACCCGCTACGGCTGTCGTGATCAAATTGGTCGTCAGTGTGAGCCCGGCGACCATAAGCAACGCCCTGCATGTGATCTTCTGATTGATCATTCCAATTCTCCCTTGATCCCTTTGAACTTGTGAATTTCGTCCAGCATGGCTGTTCACTTATTCGCTACTTAACCGAAGCAAGGATCGCCTCGAGATCGGTAAAAATCGCCGAGATCGTCTGTAACGCCGTGCCTGCGCTCTCCACGGTTCTGTCCTTGGCCTCGCGCGCCTTGCCGAACATCTCGACGATCTGGGCGATCTTGTTCATCGACCGCTCGATCTTCGTGCGCACGGCGAGGACGCGCTCCTGCGTCCGCTCGATGTCGACGAGTAGGGACCTGTTCATCTCCGCACCCAATTGTTCCCAGGCTTCCTCGAAATCGAGCTCTGTCAGTTCGTCCAACCGGGCCTCGAGAACATCTTTGGCGCTGCGTAGCGTCTCCTGCCACGCTTCCGCCTCGCTCTCGAAGGTCGTCGCGTGATTGCTCAGGTCGGTGAGCATTTCAGTACGCGCTTGGTCGAGGTCGGCGACGCAGTCCTCCAGAGTTTCTTCCAGCAGGGTCTTGAGGCGGTCGTCGATCGTGCTCACGGCCTTCTCGATGAAGGCTTCGGCGCTGGACTTCGTCTCGTCGGCGATAGCGCCGAGGTCGGGTTTGGTAAGGCGGGTGGTGTATTCCGCAGCATCCTTCGCGATCGCATCGAGGCGTCCTGCGTACGCTTGTAGCTTCTCGTTGGCTGCGCGCTGAAGCGAGGTGACGAAGGATTGAGCCAGCTCCGGGCTCTCTGCGCCGCTCTGCTCGATCTGTTCCAGCGCCGTGCCGACATCTCCAGCTGCGGACTGAAAACGCGCGCTTAGCGATTCGAGACGCATCCGCGCGCGGCGGCGGCGCTGCTCGAGTCGCTGTATTGCATCGTTCAAGTCGGCTGTTGACGTCATAGTCCGATCCCCACACTTCCTGCCAGCGACTTGAAGCTGTTAAACGCAGCTTCGAGGGGCGTGAAAGCACCTCTAACTTGCTCAAGCGCTTCCTGCAGCGCTTCGCGCTGTTCGGCACCAGCATCATCCCCGCCGGTCAGTTCGGCCTTAAGCGATTGAAGTTCGGCCCGTACGATCTCTGCAATTTGCTCTAGCGCCTCCTCGATTGGCGCGCCAATCTTCTCCTCCGCTTCCTCGAAGAGCGTCTCGACAAGCCTGATTACGGCCTTATCGACTGTCTCCGTCCACACCTCCTGCAGCCTGTCGGCCTGTTCGCGTACGGGGCCAGTGACCTCCTCGTTGATAACAGTCGCAAGTTGGCCCGTGATATCTCCGAGTGCACTCTTGAAGCTGTCACGCCCGCCCTCGATTGCCTCGCGCAGGCTCAAAAGGAGTTCGTCCGTCCGGTTGCTCAACGTGCCCACGTCCGCGAGGGCGTCGCCCGAGGCGGCAGTAATCCTGTCGCCCAGGTCGTCCACGGCCCGCTTCGCCTCGTCGAATTCAGTTGTCACTTGCGTTTCAATGTAGGTGAGCACGGCTCTGAGTTTGGCAATCTCGCCCTCGGCCTCAGTCAATGCAGGGTCGAAAGTCTCGGCCAGGAAGGTGTCCACCTGCGCGTCCACCTGGGCGATCGCCGTTTCCAACGCGACGAGACCGTCGACGACGCCGTTAAGGCGGCCCGTCAGCTCGTCCAGGGTCTGCTCCATGAAAGCTCGGGTGGCTGCGAGTTCCTCGCTGTCCTCTTCCAGCGCCTCGCCCAGTGCCATCAGTCGCTCCAGCAGCGCTTCGTCGATCTCTGCCATCTTAGAACCCTGCCCGCATGATCTCGAGGGCCCGGCGCACCGCGCCGACGACGTTCTTGGCCACGACCAGTTGCGGTAGATACCCTGACAGCATGCCCGTTAGCTGCGCCGAAATCTGGGTCATCACGACATCGTCGACGACTTCTTGCATCGTTCGGGCGATCACGGTCTCGCCAAGCTCGCGTACCTCGTCCTCGAAAAGCGCGCGGCCGGTATGCTCGACCTTGGTCTGCAGCCGATCGGTCATGTCGGCGACGTGGTCGCGGACCTCGCCGATGCGCTCTTCGGCGTTGCTCCGAAGCTTGGTCAGCACCTCCTCGAACTCGCCCTCGATGATCGAAACAACTTCTCCCGGCAATTCCTCGATCTGGCTCCGCAAGTCGGAGAGCGTCTCGGCGAGCGCCTCTTCGATCGCCTCCTCGAGCTCCTCGGTGATGAAATCGCGGAGCGCTTCGATTTTCTTCTCAGTGTCGTCTCCATAGCTGAGAAGCGCGTCGCGCGTCGCCTCTACCGCGTCGTCCGCATTCTGACGTAGCTGGAAGAGAGCCTGCTGAAGTTCCCGGGCGGACGACGTTGCGGCGTCTCGGGCCCCGTCGGTCATGTCGTCGACAAGCACGAGTGCTCTTAGCCGGTCCGTCCGGGACTTGGTCACGCCGACGACGGCATCCCCGGATTCCGAGGCGGTTCGGCCGACGTCCCGCGCCCCGTGGCTCAAGCGCCCTGCAATGGCGTCGAGCGTTTGTTTGCGGTCAGCTAGCGCAGCGCCGATGGTCTCTATTTCAATCTTCACCGCCCCTGCCGAGCGTTGCACCTCGGCGAGCGCGCGCCGGAGCTCTTCATTGGTCGCCATTAGGTCAGGGCCTCAAAGGCATCGACAACGGGCTCGAAGGCAACGAGAGCGCAAACGTAGCGATGAAGAGCGAACTGTACATCCCGTAGTTCCTCTTCCTGCTTTTCAAGAGACCCCTCGTCTGCGCCTTCGAAATCGCCTTTAATGATCGTGCTAATCTTGACGGAAAGCTCCCAAATCTTATCACAAATTAGATCTAAAAACACCGTGCCTGATGCAGCGAAGATCTCATACATTTCGGCGTCGCGCAGCATATCAACCCTAGATTCTGCTGTAAGCTCATCCATGGGCAATTCTAGCTTTTTTTTGAGCTCATCAATTTCGGCCTGAAGCACGTCGATTTCGTTTTCGATGTTGTGCCTATTATTGATGATCTTTTCTTCGGTCGCCGCTGTCTTCCTCTTCATTAGCTCTAACTCGATCGCCGCCGCCTCCCTTTTCACTACCTCCAACAAGCGACGCCCCTCAGCTAGCGCATGCCGGAATTTCTCAACGGTGGCCATCAATTTAGGATCTCAAAGGCATCAAAAGCGGGCTCAAGCGGCTGGACGATATTATTGATCTCCTCCAATAGGTCCGCCACAGCCGAGAGCCGGTCGATGATTTCGGCGGCAGCACTGTCGACCAGCGTCTCGATGTGGGTCAGCACCGAGTTAATTCTCGCTGCCAACACGCGCAATTTCTCGGCGAACACTTCGCCAACTAGCTCGCGTACGAAGCCGCTGAGATCCGGCATTTGCTTGCTCATGAGCTCTTGCAGTCGCTCGTGACCTTCGCGCGCACTGACAGAGGCCTCTGTGGCCTCCTCGAGGACTCCACTAAAACGGTCGTGTACCGTGCCTAGCGTCTCGACGATCTGGCCAGTGGTCTCGGTTGCAGCAGTCGCAATCGTCTCGGTCGCAGAGTCGGCAGCTTCGGTGTACTCGCCGAGCGCGTCGCCTACAGCGCCTTCGACCTCGTCGGCAGCTGTCTCGTCCCAAGCAGTGTCGAACGCGGCGGGAGGTAGGGCTCCCTCGACTTCCGTAAGCGCCGCATCCAGCGTGGCGAAACTGGCCGCTACATAAGTCTCTGCGCGCTCCTCGGGATCGGTGTCGGAAATCAGAGCAGCTACGCGGGTAAGCCGGGCGCCCAGACCTTCGACGACCTCGACAATCTCTTCCGCAGCGTTGAGAGCGGATTCCATCCCGTCAAGGCGTGCCTCTCCGTCGGCTAGCGCTCGGGCGATCTCGGCGGCGAGGCGGTCATCCATTTTGAACTCCTCCCTCTAACTCGTCCTGATGTCTCGGCCCCGTTACGCCCGTCGGGTCAGTCGAGACCCATTTCCTCCAGCTTTTTAGTTCGGCGCTAAGCTGCATCGTGTCTGAAGGCAGCATCCGTGCAAGTGCCTCTAAGAATAGCCCAACTTCGGCTTGGGTGATCTCCGTGGCCTTGCTCTCGCCGGGGTCAGCGGACTTTGCGCCTTCGGCTATGGGCTTCAGATGCGATACTAGCCGACTTCCATTGACTAACCCCTCCAACGCCCGGGCGTCGGCAGGTTGGAAGCTGTGTGTCTGCGTGCGTGGGTCGTCGGGGTCGCGCACGGTGTCCAGGGCTGTTGCTGCCATCTCGGTGTGCACGACGACATCCTTGCTCTTGGCGAGTTCCCGCCCCAGCCAAATCATTTCGCCAGGCCAGAATTGCGTTGGCTCCAATTGGTATCGTGGCTGGCCCGTGGCACCGCGCGGCTGCTCGGCAGGGAAGCCGGGAAAGCTCGTAAGATCCAGAAGATCGACGATGTCGCGTGACTCGTCGGTGCCCGACGCATTCGGTGCTACAAGCGACACCCTGGACAGGAGGTAATCGTCGCTGGAATGCGGGAACATCAGGTTGGCGAGGTGCAGACGATAGGCTTTCAACGTGGTCTCGGGCCGATCGGGGCGAACGCGGTTGTGGTGCGAGAGTGCGACCGGCATGCCAAGCGGGTCCAGGAGTTGGCAGCGAAGCCGACCCCAAGCGTCGATCTCAATGCGCAGCGTATAGGAAGTGGTGGCTTCCGGTGGTGCCTCTGCCGCACTGGCATACCCCTCCTCTTCGCCATGCATGGGACTCTCCTGGCGCGTGATGGTGATGGTTGTGCAGTTCGCTTCCGTACCGCTGGTGTCACGATAGATGATCAACCGCCCGTCCTGACGCAGCGTTTCGCTCGTGTTTTCGCGGAAGCGGGCGTGATCTACGACGGGCAGCGCAGCGAACTCCGGTGCGATGCATGAAGGCTGACGCCCGGGGGCAAGAAGCCTGACGCTCAGCGGACGACGCAGAGCACGATCTGCTTCAGCTTCACGCGCGAGCCAAGTGCCGGCGCTGCGCTGGAGCATCGGGTCGGTCGAAAATTCATCCCGCGGCACCGGGACATGCAATGCGGGCGCCTCCAGCGGGTTCGGATCGAAGCGCAGGTAGGTTTGCCCGGGCCAGCGCAGCCTGCGCAGGCCGTAGACCAGCCAGAAAGGCGGCATCCGAGGCTCCGACGTCTTCTGCTCGCCTCCAGCCTCCTTCGGCGGAGGAAGGAGGAATAGCGTTCGGACACCGGTCGAAGTTTCCAACTGCGCCGCGATGCGTGCCCGCGCCTCCGCGAGTAGCGCGATCAAGAAGCGGCAGCGATCCGGATCGTCGCGCGGGATCTCGTCCCAGTCGGGATATACGCGCAGCATCCGCCCTTGTGCGTGCCCGCCGAGTGTCCCGGCTCCGCCACCATTGATTGCATAGGCCAGTGCGTTTGCGTCGTCGCCAGCGACCCAAGCCTCTGCCTCATGGTGACGGATTCCGCCGGTCATCGCCGCATCCGAAAACTGTCGGCGCACCGCTACGCAAGCGATCTCGGAAGTCTTTGCGCCCGGAGCGTGCACATGCATCTCTCGCGTGCCGATCGCTATCCGGAAGAGTTGTTCATCCGACATTTTGCTATCGCCCTCCCGCCAAGTCGCCCAATGCCCGTGCGAGCGAGGTCTTCAAACGTCCGCGCGCCTCTTTGACCGCGTCGTCTGCCTCTTTCTGCTTATCCGCCTGCTTGCGCATTTCATCGGCCACCAGTTTGGCATCTGCCTTCAAGTGCTGCTCGATGATTGAGAAGCGAGCGATCGCGTCCTCGCCCGGGCGTCCAAGGCTGCGTGCGATTTGCTCAGCAAAGCGCTCGAGAAAGGCCTTGCGTTCGACCTCGAGGTGACGGCGCCACTCGCCGAATACTTCTAGCAGGACGCCATCCACGGCGTTGGACGCCCCCTGTTCAATCGTCGCGATCTTGTCTAGCTTCATGTCTCGGCGCGTGAGCACAATAGTCTTAAAGGCAAGCCAAATGTTCAGCGCGAGTAGGAGCAACAGTAACGACGTCAACAGCCAGTTCGTGGTGACTAGTACGGTCACTGAGAATGCGAGAAAGGCCCACGCTTGGGCCAGGGCGGACATTTCGCCGAGCATTTGGCGGCCTGTGGCGGCGCGCTGCTCATTGTCCGTTTCGGTGCAATCGGCGATCTTGTCCCGCAGCCGGGTGTATTCCACCTCCGCGAGCCAGCGCAAGCGGTTGCGCTGCTCCGCTGCCGTTTCCCAAGTCGTATCCGTCATGTCGAGGCCAGACGGATCTTTGGGCAATAGCCAGCCCCAAAGGTTTTGCCAGGCTGGCGAGACACGGATCAGCGGATTGCCGCTTTGAACTGATGCAATGATCGCGTCGCGAACAATTCTTTGGTCTTGTCCCGACGCGATTTCGCCCAACACGCTATTGTCAAGCGTGTCGAGTACTTTCTCAAGGACTCCACCTTTTCGGTTCTCTTGATCATCTTGCGCCCCGTTCTCATTCCCCGGAATATGCCACGCCGCGTAGTGCGAAGGACATCCGGGATCGTCTGAGCGCACAACTTCTTCGCGTGCAACGTAGCGATTGAACCCGTCGCTCAGTGCAGCTCCCGTGAAGCCGGCCAACGCAACGATACCGACGCCGACAGCGAGGATGCGCGTGAATTTTCGAGACTGCCCTTTGATCTGCTTCGGGTTCCAAGCGGTCGGCACACGTTGTTCGCCCGGCCACTTCATTCGTTCCTCGAGCCTGCGCCGAACCTCCACCGGATGTCCGACAAGCGGCTTGAAGCTGGTGTGTACAGCATCGATTTCCGGCAGTCGGGGATTAGCGCTGGCATCGCCAAGCTCGGACTTCACGATATCGGTGTAGCGAGGGCGCAGCCGGCGTAGCCAGTATAGGCGGAGGAGATGGGCTTGCCCGGCGGTCAGACCATCGAGAACGGCGAGAGTGCGCTGCACGATCTCGGATCGCGCCCCATCGGCGAGGCGCAAAATGACCGATGGATCAGTCCTTTTCTCGCGAGCATCGGTGAAAGCCCGCGTCTCTTCATGGATAAGGTCCGTCTGTGCTACCGCCAACCTCGACAGGAGCGCCGGCGCCGTGTTGCGTAGTTTTAGACGGGCCTCCGCATGGGTTGTCAGAAGCTGAACGAAGCGCTCGGTTTCTTGGTCGGCTTGGGCAACGAGCTGCTGAATTGTGCGGGTTGGGTCGGCTGGGCGGACGTTGGCAAGGCTGTCGCTTTGTCCTTGAACGAGCGCCTTGTAGGCTTGGATCGGGTCGCCCTTGGGCGACGTGCTGGCTTCGGGCGTGACCGGCCGGAGGGTTGTTGCCCGATCAAGGTCATAACGAATCTGCGCAGTCTCTGCAGCCGACGCACGGCTGAGACGCACGGTGAGGGGTGCAGGCGGATCAACCCGCTGCCAGGCAACGCCTCCTGGCGCGCCGGGAGCGAGCACAGGCGCGAGGTCCGGGTGCAATGCGGCAGGGTCCGCTCCTCGTCCCGTCGCGACAACGGTCACGGTCTTGTCTGGTGCGTCGAGCCATTCGGTGACCAATTCCACAAGCTTCCGGCGAAGAGCTTTTGAAGGGTCACTCAGGGTGCCTTTTTCTGGTTTTGAGGGCCGTGTCTCGACCCAGCACCAAGGGGCGTCGAGCGTCAACGCGAGATGCGCTCCGGCCTCAGTCACAGGCGAACGTACAGAGCTCCGCCGGATTGCGCTGGCCTTCAAGGGCATCGGGGCTTCAGGCAATAGCTCGGCTGGCCAAGTCGGATGACGATCACCATCCCCGGATGTTGAGAGGTCAACCCACGAGATCGTTTGCGAATCGAAACCCTGGATGCCGTTCTGAAGGGCGCGGAGATGCGGACCAACAGTCCTGCCTGGCTCACAATGGGCGAGCAGGACAACTGGAGAGCGGCTCAAGGCTTTGGCCAGAAGGCTGTCTTCTGCGGGTCGCCTCGACGCGTCGCGAACTACCAAGACAAATACCGCGGGGGGAGGAGCGTCCTTTGACGTAGTCTCGATATCACTTCGGCCGGCGGCGCCGGAAAACGGGTTGACCGAGATCCCGTGTGACACGACTTGGCTGGATGATCCTAAACGGATCAAATCGAGTGCGCGTCCCGGGTCCTCACAGGTCAGCGCCAGCGCTCGCAAGAGTTCGGTTTTCGGCACCTCACCGAGAGAGCAGCCGAGTGCACCAACCTGGATCCAGTTCACCATTCCGCTCCCCTCCGTTCTCAGCCCGCCTTAGCCGCGCGAGCAAGCTGAATGGCCGCGATCAGGCGCAGTGCTGTAGTGTGCAGCCTCGTCTCCGCTTTGCCTTCGTCTGGGGGCAGACCTGGACGTCTAGTGAAGGGGTCCAGGGCCTCAACGGCTCGTTCGAGATCATCCTCTTGAGCAGCAAGGGTCTTATCGATCTCGCGTCGGCTCAATCCGTCCAGCGCTGAGTCAATCTCACCTGATAGCCGATCGACGATGGTGCGAAGCGCCTTGATCTCTGGCAGCGGTGAGCCAGGACGCACGGCACCTTCCCCAGCACCGAGCAGCGCAGCAAGCCTTGGGTAAGCCCGCCTGACATCTGACACGTCAAGAACATGGCGCATTACATCCGTCAGAGTGAGGTTGCGCGACGGTCGGTTCACGTCCGCTTTAAAGAAGATCTCCAGCGTGTCGAGATCCGAATAGGCCGAGTGCAGCCACTCTGAATTCGGATCGTGAGCGTTCCAATCGGCTTGCAGTGCCTCGGCAAGACTTGCAAGAGGGGGCGTAAACTCCCGCGCAATCCACCGGGCGATAGCTGATCGGGAGAGACCCGCGACGATAAGGGATTGTTCGGGCGCCGAGACCTTGTGTGCCTCGTCTGGCGGCGATTCCCAGAAAAAGCCGACAAGACGCTCGAAGATTGTCTCTCCAGAAAGGGAGGCGCCCTCAAGATCCGCAATCATTCCGCTGGCATCATTGCGCGGGTGAAGCAGCGGGAGCAGCTCGATCCCGCCGCGCGCCCGGACAACAGGTCCCGTGAAGTCGTCGCTCCAGAGCGCCTCGATTGCAGCGAGCAACGGTGCCGAAAGCGCCAAAGGCGGACCGATCCCGTTCAGCACGGCCTGCATCGAAGGTGCAAGCCAAACTCCGAATAAGTCCGCAGTGGTCAGTTCGCGCCCGGGCGCCTGGTTAAAGCTGCTCTCGGCCAGGCGATTCGCTGTTTCGGAGTTCAACCAGCGTAGTGCCCTGCTGTGGACGTCGGTGTCTATTGGCGTAGGTGCCCCGACCTCGGCATCTCGGGAAATTGGCGTCAGTCCCTGGAGTGTCGCTTCGAAGAGAACAGTTCGCGGGCTTGCGGAAGCAAGCTCTGCACCGAGATCCGCCTTGGCGTCGGTCATTGGCGAGACCGATGTGAACAACGCTGTTTTGTCTAGGCCAAAGAATGCCACGAGATCCCTAGGGAGGAGATCCAGAGAGAGCTCGATCTCATACTGCTGGGCAGCTTCGGGCGTTGAGAACTCGGTGGGCGGCAGAGCGGCCGGCATTTCGGAGACGCGACGAATCCGGATCTCCGTCGCGTCCATCTTAATGACGGGCTCTTGCGGGCTAGTGTCGGGTGCGCGCCGCATCTCGTCTCGTGCCAACACGACCACCGCCACGCAGTCACCCAGTGCGAGATCGCTATCGGGAGTGCGCTTCTCATCCGTCACCGTCACGGAGTAGCGCTTGCCCGACCTGCGCCCCGCAGATAACCGGACTTCCCTCGTGCCAGATCTCCGCTTGGCAATCTCGAAGGGCCAGACTGCGATGGCTTCGTCAGCAAGACGAGCCATGCGCGTCATCCCGAGCAACGTGCAACCTTCTTGCGCCGCCTGCGCGTCCGGCGATGAGGTCACTTTGAGGCAGGTAGCAGAGTGCTCTGGCACGTATAGCACTACGGCTGCGCTCTGCGCGTCACGCGGTGGGCGAGACTGACGCAATACGAACCGCGCCACCTGCCGCCCGTACTGGCGAAAATCCACGATGACATCTCTTTGCGCCTGTAGTGCGGTGGGCAGTCGACCCGTCAGCCAGATGCTCTTGCTAGATTTCTCGCCGGCTGCGGGGGGGGGCTCCGGCCAAGCAACGGCTACTGAGAGCGTCACCTCTCCCGCGCCAGAGGCCGAGCGAGCAGACAGCGACGCCAAGACTCGCCTGTCCGAACTGCCTGTGGGCTCAGGCCCTTCAGGCTTTTCCGGCGAGTGTTCCGTGACCAGAACCAGGTCGCCTGTCTCTTGCGTCCAAAAAAGAGTTGTCATCGAGCGACTGTGAAGTTTGATTAACTAACGGGATCATTGCAAAAACTTTCCCTGCCAGAAACAACAAACTCACTTCTTTCGTGAGGGCCTATGGATATCGCTCTTGTTCCGTGCACGCAGACCAGGGAAAGCGTGCTCCGCGGCTTGGGTCTGCATCTACTAGGCCTGACGCACAGTGAGTCGATCGACGTCGATCTCGGTGGAGAGGGTTGGGCAGGCCGCGGGACGGTCGACCTGCATGGCCCTCTGCGCGATGCGGCCCTTCTAGCAGCATATGACCGCTTGCATAGCCTGACCGAGACACCTCACTCCGAGCACTTTGTTCAACGGCCGATGCATCCTGATCGTTTGGACCGGCTCTACGATCCACCTGAGAAGCAATCCGAGTACCGAAATGGCTTGTCAGAGGATATGGCGCTTTCAGGTCAAGTGCGCGTTGCAGGGCTTGCAATGTCGGAAGGACCGCCAAGAAGCGGTCGTGGCTTGCGCCCGTTGATGATCAAGGGGAACGTTCACCTTACCGAACTCGACATAAGCCTGCCTTCGGCATTCTCGCGTGCTCACGACCTCGCTGCGGCGAGCGACGTGACCCAAGCGCGGCAGGCCGCAGCACGAGAATTACTTGGCCGAGATGCGATCGTTATCTGGATTGGAACCGATCATCCCGCTGACCACGCGAACGCGGCCTCTCTAGATTCTTTGCTAGACATCATGACCACGGAGGCCGGGTTGGCCGGTCGTGCCGCGCAGGATAATGGCGCAGACTGGTTAGCGAATACGGTAGTGCGATTGAAGAGAATAGTCATTTCAGTTGGCGGCGTCGGACAGACGGTGGCTGGGACGAAGAGACCGCTGGCAGAATACGATGCTGATACCCTATTCCAAGTCGGGGCACTTCCCCTGCTTAGGCGTCATGCGTCGATTATTAGGGGATGTGCGCGTCTCGCAGGGAACATTCGCCTCGTCTCCGGGCACGACCGGGAAGTTCCGCTGATCTGTGTGCCGATGGATCTTGCGGGAGACATTCCTTCGGTCGGATGTGTCAACCGGGACCCGCTAGACCCGGCGCTGGAAAGGCTCAGGTCGCGGGATTTCTATATCCAGCGCGGGCGTCCGCTCCCCGAGACCAGGCGCGCCATTGTGGACGCCGTACGCCCCGCTTGGCGCCCCTTCAACGTTGTAGGTCCGCTGCTCGCTGCCAGCGGCGATTTCGCCATGTTCACGGCCATGGAACTCTGTGAAACTGACTGGTCGAGTTTCGAGGATGCGCGTCTCTGACATTGCATCACGCAGGCTCACCTTCTAGGTCTTCAGGGTTTGCCTTGACGCCGTGTCTTTCATCTGCCGCTAGGTACTGCAGATACACCTGTGCCGCTGGTCGGAGTTCGTATATGTCTTCGGTCGTCTTGCGCACTAAATTGCCTAGCAAAGCAAGTATTCGCCGGGCGCGGGCCCGGCGTGGCGATCCAGTAATCCGCGAAATGTTGATGGTAACCGGGTAATCCGCACTGCCCGTGAGCTTGAAGTGCTGGACGATAGTGCTGAAGATCGTTGGATCTTCTCGCGAAATCCCACTCAAAGCGCTTTCAATCACCTGCTCGTCGAATCGAACGCCTTCATGAGCCTCGACGCCGATTAAGGTACTTCGACGGAGGATTACAACGCAGATCGCCATAAGCACGATCATGATGTCAATCATTACCGCGATGGCAAAGGCATAGAACTCGTATATGTAGGTGATACCACCGGACCATGATGTCTCTCGCTCCACAGACGAGCTTTCCGCTTCGTTTATGCCCAAGACCCACATGAACGGGCTGGCCAGCCACGCTATTACATCTGTCGCTACACCCGACAAGTCGGAGAGAGCGTTGCCCATGTCTCGCTGCAACATAAGGATCATCCGTTGCCAAGACCTGCGCACTGTCGCACGCCCGTCCAAGTTCGAGATCGCTTGGCTGAGGTCAGCTAAAGTGCCTGTATACGTACCAGAGAGCATTTCCCTCGCCCCGACGGGACGCGTAACACGCAGTTCACTGAGAGCCAACTCTGCGTTTCGGCGTAGCGTCAAAACAGGTTCTGGGTCGGCAAGCTCAGGGTTATCCAATTCGACCTCGGCGACCCTTATCCGAGCGATATGCAGCCTCCCGATGGCTTGGTATGTTGTGGAAGATGGAGCGAAACGTTGACAAATAAGGCCTCGAATTGGCTCCGGGTTTTCCAGGTCGACATTGGCCGCCTCTTGCAGGTTTCGAAGAACACTGTCGAGTTCTTGGCATGCAAGTCGAGCGATAAGAAGACAATCGCCAGCTTGGGGTGGCTCGACACTTTGCAATGGCGGATCAGGTGGCCTATCCATATTGCTGCACGTCAACGCGCCGAGAGAGCCACTGAGGCGACTCTCCACGACACTTAGAAGTGCTTCGTCCACAGCAACCGCAAACGTTTCAATCCCTTCGAGACCCGCTCCAGAAAGGCCTGCCATCGCATCGTCACCAAATTCCGGGACGGTGGCAGCGTAGTTCTCAAGCCTCGTCATTTCGGCAAGCAAAGCTTCCGTGAGTGCGCGCCGTCCTTGATCAGTTCGACGTATGTTGTCATCTCGCAGCATCTGCTGCGCTCTCTCAATGTCTGACCTACGCGTGGCTATTGTTGCCTCCGCTTCCCGTCGATCACGAAGGTATCCAATCGCTTGTCTTCTAAGTTGGTCGAAATAGGACACACCACGCCCTGGGATCGAAGTGGCGCGTGAGCAATTCGGTGGACCGCCTTCCAAGGCATCTACGATCCCGAAAAGGGTGGCTTGAAGGTTCGGATATGTGATCTTATCGAGCTGATCAGCAGTCAGTCCAGAAAGGCTCTCGACTGTTGTTGAATCATCCTCAATAAATGTAATGAGCGCATCGCGGATTAAGCGGGCTTGTTCGCGGTCATTTTCGTCCTCCAGTCGTAGTGCGAAACTAGTAAGTCCAGCTTCTTCACGTTCAAGAATTGTCCTGAGAATTCCGGCGATCGCGGCAACCTCAAGCCTGGCCACTGAAGTCCGAAAGGCCTCGCGCGTGCACAAACCGCCACCACTATCTAAGTCTTCTGGATCCTCCGGGTTTGCATCGAAAAAATCGAAGACTAGGCCGTGCTCCCAATTTGTCTGACCATTCACAATCGCAAGACGCTTTTCAGTCAGCAAAAGTGACCTTTCCGCTGCACGAATCTCTGTTTGCCAGCGGCCTATATTTTCTTGAATTGCATTGCGCTCCTCGTCTGGCAACGCGTCCCCGTCTTCTGTGTCGAGCACTCTACGCAACCGTTGGCGAGTATTGAAAAGCGGCCCGCCCAATTGTGCGACGAGGTTCAGGCTGGCTTCTTGGGCGCCCGCTCCAAGTTCTCCCGAAGCTGGCGACCAACTGGCGCTACGTGCTTCGATCTCTCGAAGAATCGCTTGTTGGATTCTTGCTCGCCCAACCTCGAAGAGCTCCGGTACATCGTTCAGAGTGGTTCGCGCGATCTCTTCATCCGTCTCCAGCGTATGATGGAAGGTCGCATATGAGAAAGCTATCGAAAACGCGAGAAAAGGAGCAAGTAGCACACCGACTACGACTACGCCGACCACCTGTAGTCCTCTAACGGACACCGCCGTAGCTATGCGGCGCCAACGCGGTAAACTAAGCGGCACGTGCGACGCCGTAAAAAGGCGTACCAACTGCCCGCCGAAGAACAGCGAAAGCACGACTGCTATGATCTGGATCCCGAGTGTCGTACCGGCTGCAATCACTCCCCGCGTGATTGGATCGAACAAGCCAGCGCGATCCAAGGCCTGATTGGACCCGGCGATTAGTAACTCATAGAGCGCTAACGCTGTTGTTGCGAACGACACGAACGTGAGAGTCAAGATCGCATAGAATAACCAGGTGGCGAGGCTTTGGCGATCAAAGACCCGCATGAGCCGTTCGCGCATCGGACGGCCACGCCGGATAACCTCTGCGTTTTCGTCGGACTGGAGGTCAATCCAGGCGGAAAATCGAGATCTAGCCACTATTGCCTCTGTACTGTTCAATCAAGCGAATGGCATTTTTTGTAGAATGACTTGGCAGGGGTTGTGCAAACACTGGCACCCTCGTCTTTCATCATCTAGCGCAGGCTAGGCATCTGGGGTCCAGACTGCTGTCCTTCTCGCCGCTAGGCAACAAAATTTCATCTTGAAGGATCGGGTACCCATGGGAAAGGCTACCATCGTCGGCGTCGATCTCGCAAAGGACGTGCTCCAAGTTCAAGGCGCTGCTGCGGACCGACTGACGCTGTTCCAGCAGAGGCTGTCGCGACTGCGGCTCGCGCGGTTCGGTGCCAGTCGCAATTGAACCAGATGACTGCTGGAGCCATCAGCTGGATCAATAATTTCAATTACTTAAACGCCAGAGAACGTTCGATCCCGGTCCCGTCCCCTCCGCCACCGGCTTTTTTGCGAGGCGAAACGCCAGCGATACAGTGAACGGAGCAGTGTCGGGTCGGGCAGGGCTGTCGGTCTCCAGCGATGGTTTTCGTTCCGACACCCCGGCGCCGGCAGGTGAACGGGGCATCGATGGCGCGGAGGTCAGGATCGAGGGCGGCCCCGGGAAGACCGATCGTCTCGGCGAGCGCACACCGATCCAGCGCGATGGCGATCAGTCCCGGCCGCACCTCCCCGGAGGCAGCGGCCGTGGCGATGGCCGAGACACCCTGTCGACGGATTGCATCGACCAGGAAGGACCGCAGCCTCTCGCCGACACCTCTTCAAACAGAACCGAACCGCCGCCCTCTCTCAATGGCGCCGTCTTTGGGCGGGTGAGAGGATGGCGCCCCTGTCCAGACAGAGACTGGCCCGAACTCGTCCGACTGCACCCTCGTAGCTATTGCAGAAATGGGGTCGATACACCAACGACATCGGGAAGTCCGCCGACATCATCATTGCGGTCGTCAAAGCCAATCTCAGGCATGGAGCAACTCACGAGTGTATTCGTGGACTGGTGACGCGATAACCTGATCTGTCGGGCCATACTCGATACAATCTCCATGCCGCATGACGAGCAAGTTGTCTGACATGTAACGGACCACATGCAGATCATGCGTGACAAACAACATGGACAGCCCGAGCTGGTCCTTTAGGTCACATAACAAGTTGAGAACCTGGGCTTGCACAGATACATCCAGCGCCGAAGTCGGCTCGTCCAGTATCATCAAAGTCGGCTTCAGTGCGAGCGCACGGGCGATGGCAACACGTTGCGCTTGACCACCGGATAGTTCGATGGCCCGGCATTTCAGGTAATCTGCCGGCAAGCCGCATTGGCTCAGAAGCTCTTGCGATCTTTGCTCTATCTCTCGCCGCGAAAAAGACTCTGCCGAAAGCATCGGCTCGGCAAGGATCTGAGCAACAGTGAACCTTGGGCTGAGCGAGAGAAACGGGTTCTGGCCGACGACGCCAATACGGGCGCGTTTCATACGCATGTCGCCGGGTTTTAGCGCCAACCAGTCCTCGCCGTTGATTTGAATTGTCCCGCTCTCGACCGGGATCAATCGCAAGATGGCATTGAGAACCGTCGTCTTTCCGGAGCCGCTTTCCCCGACAATGCCAAGTGTCTGCCGCGATCTCAGATCAAAGCTCACACCGCAGACCGCCGGCTCTGGCCGCCGGGAGAACATCGACTGCTTCCGGTAACGGATCAGCAGGTCGTCAACTCTAAGAACCGAATTGGGCATCGCCATCATCCAAGTGACAAGACCAGTTGCGGTCGCCTTGCCTTCGCATCTTTGGCACCGACCTCGAACACATGGGAAGCGCCCAGGGACAGCGATCGGAGAACAGGCACCCGGTCTGCACCTCTGCCGGCTTTTTCGGATGCCCATCGATTGTGGCCAGGCGCGATTCCTTCGGAATGCGGGCCGGACGGGCATTCAGAAGGGCACGTGTATAAGGGTGTTTCGGATCGGACAGAATCTCATCCGCCCTCCCATCCTCAACCGTGGCGCCGGCATAGAGAACACTGGCGCGCGTACAGCTCTCGGCAATGACATCCATATCATGCGTAATCAGAAGAACCGTGAGCCCGCGCCCAGCCACAAGTGACTTCAAGACAGTCAAAATCTGTTTCGCAATGGTCTTGTCCAGGGCGGTCGTCGGTTCGTCTGCGATCAGAAACTCCGCACCCGTGGCCAAAGCCTGCGCAATCACGACGCGCTGCTGCATGCCGCCGGACAACTCGTGCGGATAACTGCGCATGACCTTTCGGCAGTCTGGCAACCTGGTGGCCTCCAGAAGCTCAAGAGCCATCCGCTGACGTTCTTGGGACGATTTCACCCCGTGGGCTTTCAGCACGTCCTTGATCTGCTTCCCGATCGTCAGGACCGGGTTCAAAGCTGCGGCAGGATCCTGTGAAATGAGCGAAATTCTCGTGCCCCGCAGATCCTGAGCATTCTTTGCCAGGTCGATCCCATCAAAGTGAAACTTCCGGGCGGCAATCCTGGCCCCTTCGGGCAGCAGGCCCAGCATCGACATGCCGGTAATGGACTTTCCACTTCCAGATTCTCCGATCATCCCATGTATCGTTCCTGCCTCGATCCCCAACGTTACGTCGCGAACCAGGCGAAGCGGCCTGTCCTTGAGTCCAAGCGTGATTTCCAGGTTCTGAACCTCAATCAACATCGGACCGGCTCTTTTCTGTGTCGCGCAGCGCATCACCCAGCAGGCTGAACGCAAGTGCCAGGACGAAAATCGCAACACCAGGCGCAACGGCGATCCACCAGCGGTCGGGGAAGACGATGCGCCCTGCATTGACCATCGCGCCCCAGTCCGCAATCGGCGGCCGGACGCCCAGACCCAGAAACGACAAGGCCGAACCTGTGAGCAGCGCCGGACCGAAATCCAAGGCCCCCTGAACACTCAGCGGGCGCAGAACCGAGGGTAGGATGTGACGAACAAGGATGCCAAAGTGAGAGACGCCCATGATCTGGGCCGCCGTCACATATGGCTGGCTGCGGAGAACCAATACTTCGGACCGGGCAAGACGCGCGTACCACGGCCACCAACTGACAGAGATCGCCAGTATGCAGTTGAACATGCCGGCCCCGAGGGCCGCCGCGAGAAGAACCGCCAGCAACAAGGCTGGAAACGCCAAAAACACGTCGGTGATACGCATCAGGACTTCGTCCAGCCACCCGCCGGCATATCCGGCGACAATGCCGATCGGCAGACCGATCAAAAGGGCGAACAAGACCACGGTCAAACCGATCGTGACCGAGACGCGCCCTCCATAGAGTATGCGGGACAATACATCGCGGCCGAACCCATCGGTTCCCAACCAGTATTGCGCCGAAGGCGGCTGAAACCGCTCGGCAATGTTTGGGGCGCCCGCACCATGGTCCGGATAGGGAGAGACCAGATGGGCGAAAATGATCGCCGTCAGGAAGACGATGATCGCGCCAAGGCTCAGGGTTCCCGTCAATCCCAGTCTGGAAATAAGGGTTCTCACGAGACCGTCACTCTCGGATCAATGACGGCCTGCGCCACGTCGATCAGCAGGTTCATCAAGACGTAGCAAACGGTGACAACCAAAGTGGAGGCCGCGATAACCGGGAAATCCTTGGATAGGATTGCCTCGAAGATGTATCGCCCCAATCCCGGCCAAGCGAAAATGATCTCGACCAGCACGGCGCCGGTCAAGGAAAACGCGAAGCTCAAGCCGATTATGGTCAGGGCGGGACCCACAGCGTTTGGAAGAGCGTGGCCAAACAGAATGCGACGGCGTGACAAGCCCACAGCCTGCGCGGTAACGATATGTTTGCGCTGGAGAATCTCAATCATCAGGGATCGCGTCAATCGCAGCGCGATACCTGTTGGATACGCCGCCAGGGTAAGGGCCGGCAGCGCAAGATGGCGCATCGCATCCCAAAACGCATCAAGGCGACCGGCAATCAGGCTGTCGAGCAATAAGAAACCCGTCACGGGTTCAATCGGATCGAACAGCGATAGGTCCCGAGAGATTCGCCCGGCAAGCGGAAAGAGCTCCAGCCATTGTGCAAATACGAACTGCAATACCATGGCCAGGAAGAAAGTCGGCATCGCGACCGCGGCAATCGATGCCAATCCCGCCGATCTGTCAAACCAGCTGCCACGCCAGCCAGCGGTTAGGACACCAAGCGGAATACCGAAGATGAGCGCCAAACCCGTCGCAAAAAGTGCGAGTTCCAGGGTTGCCGGCAGAAAAACCGCGAGATCGTCCGATATCAGCCTGCGGGTGCGATAGGAAAAGCCGAGATCTCCGGCAAGAGTCGACGATACGAAATCGAAGAACCGGACGATCATTGGATCATCAAGCTTCAACATTGCGCGAGCGGCTTCGATCTGGTCCGCGGTGGGGCGGGGTCCGGCGAACAGTGCCGCCGGATCAGACGGCACCAATCGTGACGCAATGAAGACCAGGAAGGTCACGCCGAACACAACAAAAACCGACATGAAAGCCCGTCTTAGAGCATATCGGAACAGGCGCATGACGTGACCTCTGGATCAGTAAGGTCTAACGGCGAAGCTGATGAACAAAAACAGCGTGCGAATAGGCCGGGTTGTCCGTGTACCCCTCGATGTCAGAACGAATGAAGTGTACATTCGGCAGATCCAGCATGAACACCGCCGCGGCCTCGTCCACTACAATCCTCTGGGCCTCTTGAAACTTGGCGATCGAGGCCGGGCGGTCGGAGCCGGAAAGCACATTGGCCTCGTCCAACAGCGCATCGAATTCCGGATTGGAGTAGTAGCCGAGGTTGAACACCGTTTCTTCCTCGGTGTTGAACATGCTGTAGAGAAAATCATAAGGCGTGATGAAGGTCGGCCACCAATAGATCATGTAGATGTCCTGGGCCGCCTGCGGATCCCCCTTCGCAAGCTCCCATTGCGCCTCCCATGCCATCGGCTGAAGCTCAAGATCGATGCCGAGCGTTGCCAGGTTCGCCCGCCACAGCTCGCCAGCAAGGGCCTGAAGCGCGTCACCCGTATTGTAAGTCACCGTGATCTTCAGACCCGGTTCAATCCCGGCCTGGTCGAGCAACTCGCGTGCGGCGTCCAAATCGGTGGGTGTGAGGGGCAGGTCGGGGTCGTGGCCCCAGATACCTGGCGGCAGAGCGCCTTTGGACCGGCTTCCCAGACCTGCCGTTCCGGCCGAAATCACGTCGTCATATGGAAAGGCCAGGGAGATCGCTTGACGGACCCGAGCGTCATCCAGGGGCGCGCGCTGGACGTTGATCAATCCCAACAGATTCTGGAACGACGGATTAACAACAACCGACAATTCCGGATTCTGTCGGAGCTGCTCAATGTTCTCGAAGGGAAGGTTGTAGGTCCAGTCAGCCTGTCCATTCATGATCATGGACTGAGCAAGGACCAAATCCTCAACGACTTCAAAAACGACGTTATCGAACTGGCCGTCCTCCCATCCGCCCCAATAGTCTTCGTTGCGCGACAGAATGGCTCGCTGACCTGGTTCATAGCGACTGATCACATAGGGACCAGTGCCACCCGTATTGCCCTGATTGAACCAGGCATTGTCCTGATCGGTGGCAGCCGAACTGTAGATCCAGGCCGCGTAGAAGGCCGAGGCTGCCATATCCATCGGCTGTTGCCAGGCCAGCTTCATGACAACGGTCAGATCGTCCGGGGTTTCGATTGCTTCGACCGGGGCCCAGATAAACGAGGCACCGCCCTCAATGCGCATCGTGCGCTCGATTGATTTCTTGACATTCGCCGACGTCAACGGCTCGCCATCCGAGAACGTGACACCGCTACGCAGATAGAAGGTCCATGTCAGCCCGTCATCCGAGGTCTCCCAGCGCTCCGCCAGCAGAGGCTCGACCCGGCCAGTCGCGTTTTCGACGTCCGGAATATAGCGGGTGAGCGTTTCATAGCAGTTCGCCAAGACATACCCATCGCCACCGAATGATGTTGCCGGGTCAAAATCGGGGAATCCGGTGGGGACGGATAGGGTGAAGACATTCCTTCCCTGCGCCTGAGCGCCCGAGAACAGCCCGGCCGCATTATAGCTGGCGGTGGCGAGAGCGGCTAAAGCACTGTTCTGAATAAACGCGCGTCTTTTCATCTTCTTGACTCCCTTTGCTTATTGTTTGGAGGGCTCTACTTCCTTCTGGTGGTAGTTTGCGACGGGTTCCGGATCATGCGGCGAACCCACTGCAACAAAGTCAAAATCGTAACCGAAGGCCCGTGGCCCAACGACGTCCAGGGCCTTCGGGCTGCGGAAAAGCCGGGGAGCAGGCAGGCAAAGCGCTGACACGCGCATTCCATACCGAAGCTCCTCAGTGGCGACCGGTCGACCGGACTCGCTATCGACGACGCAAATCAGGTCCGGCACCATTGCAACGTTTGATTGATTTTCACGCGCCACGATGAACTCGTTTTGGATGTCTATTTCCATCTCGCGGCCCTTATGCGGACCAAGACCCGAGATCGTCAGCTTTCCGCGAACAAATCCACCGCTGATTCCGCGTTCGATATCAACGACCTTCCCGCTTATCAGATACGCACCCCGAGCCGCTTCGGTAATTGCTCTGACAGGGTCGGCCTTCTCGGACCGGGCGTTCCGCACAGCATCGCCGATCTGTCTGCAAAAGCTAACCGAATGAGAAATTCCATTCTCGCGGACAAATGCCCCTGACATTGGCGCGGAGGTCATGAAGGCGGTGCATCCCATCGAAATCGTGCCGTCACGCATGATCCGTTCGAGGCGCTCGGGGCTTTCAGCCGCCGTAACCACCAGCGTGTTTCCCTGGGCATCGGTGAGAACGGACGGGGCGGTTGCGAGGCCGCCGATGAAGAAACTGGTCATCTGCGTTTCCGGAAATGCACGCCCCATCCCGTCAGCATCGACGACGGGAATGCCGAGATGCGCCGCCGGGATCATCGGCGACATACCGTTCGAACCGCCTACTTCGTCCGCCACCAAGGCACTCACCTTGCGCCCGATGAATTTCTCAATTGTCTCGATTGCGCGACGGCCTTCGTTTCCCTCTTCCATTTTTTCAATGCCGACGGTGGGCGCGCCAATACCGCCGACTGAAACGACGACTGCATCATCGGGTAGGTCTTCGGGCAGAACCAATTCAATCGTGTGGCCCTGCTCCAACAGCGCATTCACCCTCAGCTGGCCAAGATACGGGCTACCGCCCCCTCCGGTCCCCAGAATACCTGCACCGATCGCGATGCTATTGATGTCATTTTCGGTGATCTTCCAGGTCTTCATCGATCCAGGTCTCCGACCACTTTGACCGACATCCGAACGGCGTTACCGGGCAGATATGCCAGAGGCGTCTCGGACAGTTCGACGACTTCTAGATTGCGTGCGCTCGCCCCGGCTTCGACGGCACGTTCGCGGGCATCGCCAATGACGCTCTGGATCGCAGCCTCACGGCTTTGCCCATCAAGCGAAACGACCGTGTCAACCTCACCTGAAATCTGGGCGATTGCTGCGCCTATGGCATTGGCCGAACCGAAATGCGCAGGTTTTTCAACCCTATTGCACCCTTTCAGACCACCCCCGATCAGAACGGATCCGCCACCGACAAGGATGGCCGGGATCGGGTCCGGGCCCGGCTTCATCCGATCGACGATATCCTCGATTCTCGCCTTCATATGCGCCAGCGCCGCGCCGACGAGTTCCGGGTCCAGATCATCCACGTTCAAAGGGTCGCCAAGAACGGCCTGCCCGCCGGCTACGGCAATGTCAGTGGCCGTCAGCTCTTTACCTCCGAAGACACTCGCCAGTTCAGTCAGACGATATCCGACCGATTCAGGGCCAACGGAAACCGCCCGGCCCTCGGACCGGACAATGCTCCCGCCACCAAGCCCCATCGAGAAGACGTCAGGGACGCGGAAGTTGGTCCTAACCCCCGCAATTTCCGCACCCTCGCCACGGCTTCTCGGGAATCCTCCTGAAAGAAGGCCAATATCGGTCGTGGTTCCTCCGATATCGATGACGATGGCGTCACCGATTCCCGATAGAAAGGCCGCGCCCCGCATCGAGTTCGTCGGACCGGATGCGATGGTGAATATCGGATAGCGGGCGGCATAGTCGGCCGACATGACCGTCCCGTCATTCTGGGTCAGGTAGAGCGCACATTCCAAGTTCAACCTAGAGAATGCGCTCTGGAACGCGGCGACCGTCTGGCTTCCCAGTTTCATCAAACTGGCATTCAGGATGGTCGCGCTCTCCCGCTGCAGCAAACCGGTATGCCCGATTCTATGGGAAAGACTCAAACCAACTCCTGGCATTTCCTCTTCGACGATACGCGCTGCCTCGATCTCCATTTTGCTGTCAACCAGGGCAAACACCGAACAGATCGCGACGTATTCGATCCCCTTGTTCCGCCACTCGCGGCAGGTCAGGCGGATGGCATCGCTGTCGAGGGGGGCAATCGGGCGCCCGTCAAACTCGACACCCCCGGCGACAAGAGCGCAGTCGGCGCCGATCCTGTCTCGAAGGTCCCTCGGCCAGTCGACCATGGGTGGCAGCGATCGCGTGGCCGAACCACACAATCGAAAGACCCCCACCTTTTGCAGATCTTGTCGTTGGATCACGGCATTGAGAAAGCGGGTTGTCCCGATCATCACGGCCGCGACATCGCTTTCAGCGACATCCTTTGCATCCAACAAACCCTGAATGGCGGCGAAAACGCCATCATTGGCATTCTTCGTTGTCGCGGTCTTGAGAGTCGCCAGAACCTCGGCACCGCGCAAAAGAGCGGCGTCGGTATTGGTGCCGCCGACATCCACGCCTATTCGCAGCTCTCCATTCATTTCACACGCAGATTCCGGCGCCGGAGACGAGGGGGAGAAGCGCCGCTGTCTTTGCTGAGCGCCGTCGTGCGGGTGCCGAAAACCTTGTAGAGGCGCATGACCAGGTTGATATTGACCCGCCTGACCCCTTCGGCCTGCGCAATATGGGTTTCCGCGAAATCCAGAAGGTCGGTGTTTGTATCCCCGAACACCGACGCGATCAGGCTGAAGTCACCGGTCGTTGCGGCCAGGTAGCCCACTTGATCATACTCAGCGAGCACCGCAGCGACGCTCTCAACGCAACCGGGCCGAACATCGATCATCACCTCGGCCTCGACGCCTGGCTGGGTCAGGGTTGAGTCCGGGATCGCACTTATCACGATCTGACGAGATTCCAGCAGTGCCGCGATCCGGTTCCGGATCGTGCGCTCTGACACCTTGCCGATTCTCTGTGCGATTTCCGAAGCGGAAGCGCGGCCGTCGGCGGACAAAATGTCAATGATTTCAATATCGAGGTCGTCTATCGCATGGGTCATCTCGGCCTCCCACAGAATCATCTATACAATCATTTCCGATACAGGTAAATCTGACACATCTTGCTTCCGTTTCGGAATTCATTGGAGGGCAGCATCTGCCGAACAGGAACAGACGGGATACGAGTGACGGCGGATGAACGGGGCCTTCGCCAGGCTTTGGGCGTCCAAGACCGCGAAGTCGGGCCCGCCCCTCGCGGCGAAGGGTTCGGCTGAAAGCGCCTCAGAACACCGCTTACCGACCGCGCCGTTCGACCTCTTCCGCAATCCCCGCTGACAGTAGAAAGGAGATCCGATGCCCAAGGCCCTGATTGTACGTGAGTTTAGAGAGTATGGAGACTTCTCGGCGATTGACCTGGAAGACATCGAGATGCCCGTCCCGACAGGTCACGAGGTCTTGATCGATGTCGATGCGTTTGCCCTGAACTACGGCGACTTCGAACTGTTCTGCGAGAAATACACGTTCACGCTCGACCTCCCGGCGCGCTTCGGTGACGAATGCGCGGGAACAGTCATTGCCCTCGGCCCGGATGTGGCAAACTTCAAGGTGGGCGACAGGGTTGCGACGATGCCCGTCATCTACGGCGCAAATGGGGTGGACGGCGAAGTCGCCCTGTTCGATTCCCGGTTCTGCGCTCCGGTCCCGGACTCAATGAGCAGCATTGAAGCCTGTACCATCTGGACGGCGTACTTCACGGCCTACACGGCCATGATCGAGATCGCCGATGTGCAGCCCGACGACGTCGTACTCATTACCGCCGGGAGCAGTACAGCCGGGATCGCCGCGATGGAAATGTGCCGGATGATCGGGGCCACCACGATCGCCACGACCCGGACCAACGCTAAGAGAGAATATCTGCTCGATCTGGGCTTCGATCATGTTGTGGCGCAAGACACCGACAGCATGTCCGAAGTGGTGAACCAGGTCTCGAATGGGAAAGGATCGCGGGTCATCTATGACCCTATCGGCGGGAAGATCGTCGAAGAGTACAAAGATGCACTCGCAATGAACGCGATCATCTTTCTATACGGCGGCATTGATCAGAGTGACACGATTCTGCCGGCAACCGAGATGGTGCGGACCAACGCGATTATGAAGCCGTTTTCCGTCTTTCACTATATTGTCGACGACGATCTGCGCAGCCGAGCTATTCCCTTCATCTACGACGCGATTGACAAGGGACATATCAAGCTGCGGGTCGGCCCGGTCTATGATCTGAAGGATTGGAGGAAGGCCTTTGACGATCAATACAATACAAGTGACCGGCGCGGCAAAATGGTGATCCGGGTCAAGGGCAGCTAACCGATAGTCCAGGTGATCGGATCAGGCAGATCCGCCATGCCGAACTGATCAACCCCACTTTGGTGGTCCGGTTTGATTGTTGGTGCATGTGCGCTGGATAAGGGACAGAGCCACTGTCCTACCAGAGACCGGTTCGAATTAATCTGCCAGCACCGCCATCAGATCCCAGTCTTCACGATACTTGTCATTTGGATAGGAGACGGTGGGTTGATCCACCGATCCGAACTGGCCTGCCCCTGAGGAGTGGTCCATTCTGAAACATGGTTCCCGAGCCAGTGGGTCAGCCGCAACTCACACCCTGCGGCTTCGGCCGCTGCCGCGTAGCGCTCCACCGCCTGACGCGCGATCGAGCCCGGTCCGGGATCGCCGTCCGGGAGGGAGATGCGTGGCCTCGTCACGGCTGCCTCGATCCAAGGCGCCAGCCCGCCGCCTTGTGCCGTTCGTTCCAGAAATCCGCATATCTGCCGTTTGCCGAGAGCAGCGTCTCGTGGTCGCCGAATTCGGTCACACGACCGTCGCCGAGCACAACGATCCGATCCGCCGCACGGACGGTTTGCAGGCGGTGGGCGACAACGATCAGGGTCTTGTTCCGGGTCAGCGCCCGCAAGCCGGCCTGAACCGCAAGCTCATTGATCGGGTCGAGCGCCGATGTCGCTTCGTCCAGCAACACGATCGGCGCGTCTTTCAGGATCGCGCGGGCGATGGCGACGCGTTGTGCCTCGCCGCCCGACAGATGCGCGTCCTCGCCCGGGACGGAGGCGTAGCCGCGCGGCCGTGTGATCAGCCGGTCGTGGATCTGTGCGGCGCGGGCGGCGGCCTCGATCTCCGCCGGGCCGGCCGCGGGGCGGGCGAGCGCGATGTTCTCGGCGAGGCTCATGCGCAGGAGTTGGACATCCTGAAAGACGAAGGACACCGAGCGGTAGAGCGTTGCCGCTTCCATCTCACGCAGATCGACGCCGCCGATGGTGATCGGCCCGTGCCCGACATCCCAGAAGCGCGGGAGAAGACCTGCGAGCGTCGACTTGCCCGCGCCGGACGGACCGACAAGCGCCCATAAGCCTGCCGCGCCTGCGCCGCCATCCGTCGCCGCAGATCGAGTTGCAGGTCGACATCGGCAAGATGGGTCAGCGCACCTGCCGCCATCAGGCAGATGAGGCGGATCGCCAGGGCGAGGACGGCGGCGCCGACGATCCACCAGACGGATGCCGGATCGGCCGCATCGCTCAGCAGCACCCGTCCGATCTCGGCCACAGCGATGAACGGGACCACGCCGGCAAAGGCGCTCATGCCCTGCAGGACACAGGCGATGATCCGTCGGCGTCGGACCGGTGCCAAGAGCGCCCGCGCAGGACGTGCGGAGGAGGCTGCCGCCGCCGGTTCCGTGGGGAAAGAAGGGCTGTCGTCTGTGGTCGACACGTTCAATATCCTGCGATGGGGGCTGACGATCGTATTTCAGCACTCCCCCCTGCCGCGATATGGCGCCCTACATCACTTTGCATGACCCGACGGCTGATCCCCAAGGGTCAAGAGCAACGCGATGGTTCGATCCGCCCCGCAGGATCGACGAGGCGCAACCGCGGCAATCCAACTCTTGACCAGAATACTCAGGTGAACCGACCCCACAAGAATGCGCGAAAGGAAAGGGCGTCGACTGCGTGCCCTCTCCATGCGCATGCTCGAAACTGGCAAGACGGCCCTGTTTGGGCCGGGAGGGTCCCGGGTCAGGTCATCGACGACCGTCGGCAGCCCTTCGAGATCGCTGCGCCGCCCGAGCGCATCGTTGCGCGCGCCGCATTCGGCTCGGACATGGTTGTCCCCCCGGGCCGCGAGCCCGTTGGTCTCAGCCTCTGCAAGCGCCCTGTCCGAGGAACGCGCCTTGAGCGGGGCAGGCGCGGGCCCGTTTGGTCGTGACCGAACCCGGTCCGTTCAGACGGCCTTCATCGGCACGATCTTGCGGTACCGTCCTCTGCCCTTTGCGTTCGGCCGCCAATTGGTGTGAATTTCGGTCGTGCAGAGAACCCAGAAGATGTCTAGGCGCGGCGCGGAGGCGCTGCGGGAACTCCATCGCGGCGGCGGGTTTCTGTACCCGTTCCGTCACGGCTACGGCGCGCTCGAACGGCTGCTCGAACGCATGCCGGTCGACGCATGGCGACGCGACGAGGCCGTGCTGGGCGGCGTGGTCATGCTACTGGTCAAGCGCGGACAGGCTGCGCGGGCCAAGTCCTACTTGACCGCGGTCGAACTGGAATTCGACAAGACCGACCAGTTCACCGTGCTCGAACTGCTCCTGGCCCTCCACCTCGGCGAACCCGTCAGCGAACGGAAACTGCGCAACTGGCGCAGGCTGGAGCGGACCCTCCCGATATCTGAGCCGCTGCTGCTCGGGCTCTATTACAATTCGATGATGGCGATGTATGTCCGGCTTGGACGTCCCGCCGATGCCCGTGTGACCGGCCAACAGGCCATTTCATGTTATCGCGAGGCGCGGCATGTCTATCTGGAACACTTCATCCATATCCACCTTGCCGATCTCGACGTGATCGAAGGCAGGCTGCATCGCGCGACACAGGGGTTGGCGGCGGCCGAGCGCTGCCTGAGCCAGTCCGGCGTCCGATATGGCAACGAGGAGGCGGTGATCGCGATTGCACGGCTGGCGGTGCACTACGAACGCGGCGAGCTTCATTCGGTCCGCACGGGGGCCGCGAAGTTGCGCAACAGCCTGCTGGTCGGCGACAGTTGGTCCGAGCTTTTCATTCAGCTGACGCGGATCGCGGTTCTCAGCGCATACTTCCTTGACGGCAGCCAGGCGGCTCTTGCCGAACTCGCCGACTTTCAGGCCGATTATGCGCGCCGCCACAATGGCGACGCCGTGGCGATGGACGGGCTCAAGGCGCTGATCTGGCACCTCGACTGGCACCCCGACGCGGCCGAGCGCATATGGGACCAGATCCGCGAGCGCCCGATCCAGAGTGCGGTCGGCCAGATGCTGTTCAGTGAACTGGGCGTCGCTCTGGGCCGTGCGGAGATGGTCGATCCGTCGACGCCACGGGGACGGGTCGTCGAAGCGTTGCAGCAGGCCCGAACCGCCCGGGGCCGCCGACGCTGCGACGCGCTCGAACGCGCCCTCCGACGTGCCTTCGAGGAGGGGCATATCGCGCCGTTCCTCGAACACCGCGACGTCTTTCTGGGGACCAATAGCGCCCTGGCGCGCCGCGGCGGGCTGCGGACTCGAGGACGGCTGGGACGCATGGTGAGCAAGGTCTGCCGTCTGGTCACGGAGAGCTATGTCGTTCCCGAGGCGCTGCGCCGCGCCGGGTTCAGCCGCCGCCAGTATCGGGTGGCCGCCGCGTTGCAGTCCGGGGCAAGCAACAAGCAGATCGCCCGCCAATTGGGCACCTCCGAGGCAACGGTGAAGTATCACCTGACAAATCTCTACCGATTGACCGGCACATCAAAAAGAGGGCAACTTATTGATTTTATGTTAGATTCTGAAGTTTTTTCCATTTCCTAGACGTTTTTGTCGATCATTCGACTTTTTTCCGATCACACCCGCCTCGCCTTTTCGACAGCATCGGCTCCGGGAAAGGGGCTGCATGTTCATCTACCTGCTCAAACGCGCAATCACGCTGCTGCTGGTCCTTCTGGGGCTCGCGATCCTGATCTTCGTGATCGCGCGGATCGTCCCGGGCGATCCCGCCCGCATCGCCCTCGGCCCGCTTGCGACCGCCGATCAGGTGGCCGAGCTCCGCGAGGAGATGGGGCTCAACGAATCCTTTCCGGTGCAGCTCTGGACCTACCTGACGGGTCTCGCCCAAGGCGATCTCGGCAAGTCGCTGCTGACCTCGCGGCCGGTCATGGACGATATCCGCGCCGCCCTGCCCGCGACGTTTGAACTCGTGCTGTTCACCATCATCCTCCAGATTGCCGTGTCGATCCCGCTCGGCGTGATGGCCGCGATCTACCGCAACACCTGGGTCGACAACGTGCTTCGGGTGATCTCGCTGATCGGCGTCGTGACCCCGGGCTTCCTGCTGGCGATCATCCTGCAACTCGTCGCCGCGCATTACTTCGGCTTCTTCCCGGTGACCGGGCGGCTCGACGGCAGCATCGACTTCACGGCCGACATTACCGGCCTCCTGCTGATCGATGGCGCGCTCTATGGCCGGTTCGACGTCGTGCTGGACGCGATCCGGCATCTGTTCCTGCCCTCGATTGCGCTGGCCGCCGCCGGCATCGGTCAGGTCATGCGGATCACCCGCACCGCGATGATCGAGGTCTCGGGCCGCGATTTCGTCGAGGCCAGCCGCGCCTACGGCATCCCCGAGCGGGTCGTCCGGTTCCGCTACATGCTGCGGGTCGCCGCCGTCGCGCCGCTGACCATCCTCGGGCTGGAATTCGCGTCCCTGATCGGCAACGCCTTCATCGTCGAGTTCGTGTTCTCCTGGCCCGGCATCGCCAGCTACGGCGTGCGCACGATCCTGCAAAAGGACCTCAACGCGGTGATCGGCGTGGTGCTCGTCTCCGGCGTCTTCTTCGTCGTGGCGAACCTCACGATCGACCTCATCCTGGGGCTTCTCGATCCGCGCCACCGGATCCGCGCGGGACGGGACGGATGAGCGCGCTGATCGACGACCCCGATGCCCCGGACCGCGGGCTGTCCGCCCGCCAGATGGCGTTCTACCGGTTCCGCCGCAACCCGCTCGCGGTGGTCGGGGCGCTGATCGTTCTGAGCGTCATCCTCGCTGCGATCTTCGCGCCCTGGCTCGCCCCCTCACCCGAGAGCGCGGGCGCCTTCGTCGATTTTCGCAACCGGCACGCGCCGCCGTCCTGGGATCACCCGATGGGAACCGACAATGTGGGGCGCGACGTCTTCAGCCGGGTGATCTTCGGCTATCGGATTTCGCTTGGCCTGGTGGTCGGCGTGCTCGGCGTGGCCGTCCCTTTCGGCGTCGTCCTCGGGCTCGTCGCCGGGTATTTCGGCGGCTGGACCGAGACCATCGTCATGCGGTTCACCGACATCATGCTCGCTCTGCCGCCGCTGGCCATGGCGCTGGCGATCACCGCCGTGCTGTCGCCGAACCTGATCAACGCGATGATCGCCATCACGCTGCTCTGGTGGACCTGGCACACCCGCCTGATCTACCGCATCGTGAAGGCGCAGATGAACGAGGATTATGTCGAAGCCGCCCGGGTCGCCGGGGCGAGCCATTTCCACATCCTGTTCCGCGAACTTCTGCCGAACTGCTTCTCGGCCGTCGCGGTCAAGATCTCGCTCGACGCGGGTTTCGTCATCCTGTTCGGCGCGGCGTTGTCTTTTCTCGGCCTCGGGGTTCAGCCGCCGGCGCCGGATCTTGGCACCATGGTCGCGACGGGGGCGGAATACATGCCCGAAATGTGGTGGCAGGCGGTGATGCCGGGTCTGGCGATCCTCTATGCGATCCTCGGCTTCAACCTGCTGGGCGACGGGTTGCGCGACATGCTGGATGTCGAGCTGTGAGCGCGCTTCTCGACATCCGCGATCTTTCGATCGGATTTGTCGCCTATGGCAGGCATCGCCGCGTGCTCCACGATGTCAGCATGCGGGTCGACGAGGGCGAGCGTGTTTCGCTCATCGGCCAGTCGGGATCAGGCAAGACCGTCACCATGCGCACCATCATCGGCACGCTGCCGATGCCGCCCGGAAAGGTCGAAAAGGGCAGCATTCACTACGACGGGCGGTCGCTTCTCGATCTGTCGCCACCGGAGCGGAACCGGCTCAAGGGCACCGGCATTTCCATCGTACTTCAGGACCCGATGCTGTCGTTCAACCCGGTGCTGACCATCGGGCGGCAGATGGACGACATCATCCGCTACGCCGACATCCGGCTCGGCCAAAACCGGTCGAAGGTCGACCGGCGCGCGCATATGATCGACACGCTGCGCAAGGTGCAGCTCACGGATGGCGGACGGATCCTCAACAGCTACCCGATGATGCTCTCGGGCGGGATGCGCCAGCGGGTCCTGATCGGCATGGCGCTTCTCAACAAGCCGCGTCTGCTGATCGCCGACGAGCCGGGCACCGCCCTCGACGTCACCACGCAGGACGAAATCCTCGCCCTGCTGAACCGGCTTGTCGCCGAGGAGGGCCTGTCGCTCCTGCTCATCACCCACAATCTCGGCGTGGTCCGCGAGATGGCGGATCGGGTCTATGTGATGGAGCGCGGCCGCATCGTGGAAACCGGAACACGCGACGACATCTTCCATGCCCCCAAGCATCCCTATACCCGCAAGCTGATGGCCGCGGTGCCGCCGCTCTACGGGGATCAGGTCCGAACCGTGACCCACACCGCGACCGGTCCGCTTCTGACCATAGGCAAGGTCTCGAAACGGTTCCGCACCCGCGCCGGGCTGTTCAATCGCGTCACGGGAGAGGTGCAGGCGGTGCGCGATGTCAGCCTCCGCGTCGACAAGGGCGACATCTTCGGGGTCGCAGGGGAAAGCGGGTCCGGCAAGACGACGCTGGCGAAAATGGTGATGGGGCTGACCCCGCCGACATCCGGGGAGATCAGCATCGATGGCCGGCCCGTCTCTGAGTTCGCCGGCACCCGCGCGTTCCGCAAGCTCATCCAGATCGTCTATCAGAATCCCGGCTCCTCGCTGAACCCGCGCCGCACCGTGGCCGATCAGCTCGCGGTGCCGCTGAAATTCACCGGCGAGGGGCGCACGGCCATCGCTCGGCGCATTGGCGAGCTTCTCGAACTCGTCGATCTGCCGCAATCCTATGGCTCGATGTATCCCCACGAATTGTCCGGCGGCCAGAAGCAGCGCGTCGCCATCGCGCGGGCGCTCTCCGTCAATCCCCGGATACTGGTTCTCGACGAACCGACCTCGGCGCTCGACGTGCTGGTGCAGTCGACCGTGATCGACCTTCTGAACCGGCTGCGCGACGAGTTCGACCTCACTTATCTGTTCATCAGCCACGATCTCAGCCTGATGCGCAACTTCTGCAACCGGGTCGCGGTGATGCTGCGGGGCGAGGTCGTCGAGACCGGCGCCGTCGGCGCGATATTCGACGCCCCGACCCATCCCTATACCCGTGCCCTGCTCTCGGCGATCCCGGTGATCTCGCCGGAGGAGGAAGCCCGGAAACCGAAAGTCACGAAGGAAGAGCGCGCCAGGGTGCTGGCGACCTCGACGGAATTGGAGGATTGAACATGTATCGCATCGGCGTGGATGTCGGCGGCACGAATACCGACGCTGTGGTCATGCGGGGCGACACGGTGCTCGCGGGGGTCAAGTCGCCCACCACCGAGGATGTCATGAGCGGGGTGGTCGACGCGGTGACCCGCGCCCTGGCCGATAGCGGCGTGGAGACCGGCGCGGTGGACGCGGTGATGATCGGTACCACCCATTTCACCAACGCCGTCGTCGAGCGCCGTCATCTGGCGCGGACCGCGGCCGTCCGTCTGTGCCTGCCCGCGGCGCAATGCCTGCCGCCCATGGTGGACTGGCCCGACGACATCCGAGAGGCGGTCGGCGGGGCCTACTGGATGGCCAAGGGCGGCAACGAGTTCGACGGCCGCACCATCTCGGACCTCGACATGGCGGAACTGGATGGCATCGCCGCCGAGATCGGCGAGCGGGGCATCGCCTCGGTCGCCATCACCTCGGTCTTCTCGCCGGTCAGCGACGAGATGGAGCGCAAGGCGATGGCGCGTCTGGCCGAACGGCTGCCCGGCGTCGATTTCACCCTGTCGAGCGAGATCGGCCGCCTCGGCATCCTCGAACGCGAGAATGCCGCGATCATGAACGCCTCGCTGCGCGCCCTGTCTGAGCGTACCGTCGCCGCCTTCGGACGGGCGCTGGAAAAGGTCGGCCTCACCTGCCGCTACTACATCACCCAGAACGACGGCACGCTGATGAGCCGCGAGTTCGTGCAATCCTACCCGGTGCTGACCTTCGCCTCCGGCCCGACCAATTCGATGCGGGGCGCGGCGTTCCTGTCGGGGCGGAGCGACGCCATCGTGGTGGATGTGGGCGGCACCACCACGGATGTCGGCGCGCTTGTCAAAGGCTTCCCGCGCCCGGCCAGCACCACCGTCGATGTCGGCGGCGTGCGCACCAATTTCCGGATGCCCGATGTCTTCGCCATCGGTCTGGGCGGCGGCAGCATCGTTTCGGGTGAGGGCGGGAACCTCAGGGTCGGCCCGCAATCGGTCGGCTACCGGCTGACCGAGGAGGCGCTGATCTTCGGGGGCAAGACGCTCACCACGTCGGATGTCGCGGTCGGTCTCGGCATCGCCGGATTCGGCGATAAATCCGCCGTCGCGGGCCTCGACCCGGCCCATCTGAAAGCCGTCAAGGCGCGCACCGACGAGATGCTGCTCAACGCCGTGGAGCGGATGCGGGTCTCGCCGGAACCGATCCCGGTGCTCGCGGTCGGCGGTGGATCGATCCTCGTCCCCGACAAGGTGGGCGACCTCGACGTCATCCGGCCGGACCATTTCTCGGTCGCCAATGCCGTCGGCGCGGCCATCGGCCAGATTTCCGGCGAGGTGGATCGCATCTTCTCGCTGGAGAAGACCACGCGCGAGGACGCCCTGGCGGAGGCCCGCAAGGAGGCCACCGGTAAGGCGATTGCGGCGGGCGCCGCCCCCGACAGCATCGAGCTTCTCGATCAGGAAGACGTGCCGCTTGCCTACCTGCCCGGCAACGCCACCCGCATCCGCCTCAAGGTCGTGGGTGACATGCATGGCTGAGGTCCTCAGAGAAGTCACCGACGCCGATCTGGACGCCATCGAGATCGGCGCGGCCATCCTCGGCACCGGGGGCGGCGGCAACCCCTATATCGGCAAGCTCCGCTGCCGCGAGGAGCTGAAGAAGGGCCGCCGGATCCCGGTGATCCCGCTCGCCGAACTGCCCGATGACGCGCTCGTCGTGTCGCTCGGCGGCATCGGCGCACCGGTGGTCGGGGTCGAGAAGATCGAAGAGGGGGAGGAATGCCTCCGCGCCCTGCGCGCCCTCGAAAAGGAGCTTGGAGTCAAGGTCGATGCGTTGATCTCGGCCGAGATCGGCGGCGCCAACTCGATGGAGCCGATGCTCACGGCCGCCCAGGCCGGGTTGCCGGTGGTCGATGGCGACGGCATGGGCCGGGCGTTTCCCGAGATGCAGATGTGCACCTGGTCGATCTACGGCCATCGCGAGGCGCCGGGGGCAATGGCCGACGAGAAGGGCAATATCGTCGTGATCCGCGACACGGTGGACGATGTCTGGCTCGAACGGATCGCCCGGTCGGTCGTGGTGACCATGGGCGCGGCGGCGGGCCTGGCGACGCAGCCGATGCGCGGCGCCTTCGTCAAACGCGCGGCGGTGCCGGGCACCATCACCCAGGCCCTGAAGCTCGGGCGCGCCGTGCTCGACGCCCACAGAACCAATGCCGATCCGGTACAGACGGTGATCGACAGCGAACGCGGCCGGCTTCTGATGACGGCGAAGATCGTCGACCTCGAACGCCATTTGAAGGGCGGTTTCGCCGTGGGTCATCTCGCGCTCGAGGGCTTCGGCGGCTTCGCGGGAGATACCGGCCGCATCGAGCTTCAGAACGAGTTCCTGATCTTCCGGCGCAACGATGTCGTGGAGGTCTGCACGCCGGACCTCGTTGTCGTGCTCGACAGCGATACCGGCCTGCCGATCACCACCGAAATGCTGCGCTACGGCCAGCGCATCGCCGTCCTCGGCCTGCCCGCGCACCCGCTGATGCGCTCGCCCGAGGCGCTCGCCGTCGTCGGCCCCGCCGCCTTCGGCTATCCCGGGATCACCTTCAGACCGATGGAGGACGCCTCATGAGCAAGCTCACCACGATCGCCCGGGACGACATGGCGACAATCGCCCTGGGCGGAGCGTTCCTCGGCACCGGCGGCGGCGGCGATCCCTATATCGGGCGGCTGATGGCCGAGCAGGCCATCGACGCCAACGGCCCGGTCCCGGTGATCGATGTCGACGCGCTCGACGACGACGCCCTTGTCGTTCCTGTCGCCATGATGGGGGCGCCGACGGTGATGCTCGAAAAGCTGCCCCGCGGCGACGAGGCGATCGGCGCGCTGCGTTCTCTGGAAGCCGTACTGGGCCGGACGGCCGACGCGATCTTCTGCATCGAGGCCGGGGGGCTCAACTCGACCATTCCCATCGCCGTGGCCGCCAGCGCGGGCCTTCCCATCGTCGATGGCGACGGCATGGGCCGGGCGTTTCCCGAATTGCAGATGGTGTCGATGACCATGTTCGGCATTCACGCCTGCCCCATGGCCATGGCCGACGAGAAGGGCAACGCGCTCGTGCTCAATACCGTCGACAATCTGTCGACCGAGAAATTCGCCCGGGTCATCACGGTCGAGATGGGGGGCGCGGGGCTGATCGCGCTCTACCCGATGACCGGGGCGCAGGCGAAACGCGCCATCCTGCGCGGCTCGCTCTCGCTCATCGCCGATATCGGGCGCATCATCCGGTCGGAACAGGCCGCCAACCGCAACCCGGCCGAGCGGCTGGCCGCCGATCTCGGCGGCGTGCGTCTCTTCGAGGGCCGGGTGACGGATGTGGATCGCCGCACCGAGGGCGGCTTCGCGCGCGGCCGGGCGCGCTTCGAGGGGCTCGATAGCTACCAGGGGCAGACCCTGACGCTCCAGTTCCAGAACGAGTTCCTGATGGCCGAGACAGGCGACGGCACCCCCCGGGCGATGACGCCCGATCTGATCTGCCTGCTCGACCTCGAAACCGGGGAACCGATCACCACCGAGACCATGGCCTATGGTTTTCGGGTGATCGTCTTCGGCCTGCCCTGCGACCCGAAATGGCGCAGCGATCACGGTCTCGACCTCGTCGGCCCACGCTATTTCGGCTACGATGTCGACTATCAGACCATTGAAAAACTTAACGAAAAATCCTGACAACAAGGAGGACGACCCATGAAGACCCTCAGACTGACGACCGCCGCAACGGCACTTGCCATGGCATTCGGTGCCGGGACGGCCACGGCGGAGAACGTCGTCACCGTCAACGCGGTGCAGATCTTCGGCACTGTCGATCCGGCCAAGATCAACGACTATACCGAGTACATGGCGGGCGTGAACCTCTATGAGGCGCTCACCACGCTGGACGGCTCCGGTGCGATCCAGCCGCTTCTGGCCGAAAGCTGGACGACATCCGAGGACGGGCTGACCTGGACCTTTACGCTCAAGCAGGGCGCCACCTTCCAGGACGGCACTCCGGTCGAGGCGAAGGATGTCGTGTGGTCGGTCGACCGGCTTCTGGCGATCAATGAAGGCCCGTCCTACCTCTTTGAGGGCGTCCTGGAAGAAGGCGCCGTCACCGAGATCGACAGCCGCACGGTCCAGTTCGTGCTCTCCCAGACCTATGCGCCGTTTCTGACCACGACCCCGATCCTGTTTGTCGTCAATTCCGACCTGGCGGCGGAGAACGCGACCGGAGACGACCCCTGGGCGCAGGACTTCATCGCCAACAATTCCATCGGCGCGGGCGCATTCATGCTCGACAGTTGGGAGCGCGGGGCGAGCATGACGATCACGGCCTATGAGGGCTATCACCTGGGCTGGGACGAGGACAGCATCGACGAGGTGCGCTTCGTCGTCACCAACGAGGAAGCCACGGTCAAGGCGCTCGCCGCATCCGGTGAGTTGTCGATGTCCTCGGACGCACAGGCGCAGGAGACCTATGACAGCATCGGCGCGCTGGAGGATTACCGGATCGTCGAATATCCCACGGCGACGAACTTCTACTTCAAGCTTAACAACAGCCGGCCGCCCACCGACGACGTCAACATCCGCAAGGCCATCGCCTATGCCACGGATTACGAGACGATCCGCGACGTGATCCTGCCCGGCGAACCGCTTTCGGGGCCGATGCCGCCGATCTTCGCCGATGCCTACCCGGACGATGTCGAGATACCGGTCTTCGACGTCGCCAGGGCGCAGGAATACGTCAATGCCTCGCGATATGCCGGCCAGGGCCCGATCGACATCGAGATCATGTATGTCGCCGGCCTCGCCTTCGAGGAGGAGATCGGCCTGCTGATGAAGTCGATCCTCGACCCGATCGGCTTCAACACGATCCTCAGGCCGGAACCCTGGAACCGGATGACCGAACTGGCCGGCGATGTCGACAGCACCCCGGCGATCAACCAGGTGTTCTACGGCGCGACCTACCCCTCGCCGGACACCTATTTCTTCACGCAGTATCATAGCCGCGCCGCGGGCACCTGGGCCTCGATGGAATGGGTGCAGGACCCCGAGGTCGACGCGATGATCGACGCGGCCCGCGCGACCCCGGATGTCGATGAGCAGAACGCGATCTACCAGGACCTTCAACGCAAGCTCGTCAACGATCAGGTGGGTGTCTTCCTGCTGACCCAGCGCAGCCAGCAGGCGTTTCACAACTGCCTTCAGGGCTTCACCTGGGTGCCGATGCAGAGCTTCGAGTTCAACTTCCACACCATGAAATGGGTGTGCGACTGAGCGGTAATGCCGGCGCCCGGGTCCACCGGGCGCCGGATCGGCGGCGCCGTCAGGCGTCCGGATCGGGCGCTCTGCGCAGCAGATAGCTGTCCATGATCCAGCCGTGCCGCGCGCGGGTTTCGGCGCGGGTGGCGGCGATGCGGGGCGCCGCCTCGGCCAGTGGCCCTGCATCGAGCACTTGCGCGTCCATCCCGAGAAACCCGCCCCACCAGATGTGCAGGCCCTCGGGCGGCAGGCGCTGGAAACTGCATTCGCCATCGAGCATCACCGCGACCGTTTCGGCCCCTTCGGGCCAGCCGTGGTCGCGCAACCGGCGGCCGGTGGTGACGGTGACGGCACCATTCACCGTGTTGAATGGAATCGCATGGGCCGCGGTCAGCGCCTGCAAGGCGGTGATCCCCGGCACGACGCGCAGGCGCGGGCGCGGGGTCAGGCGGGCCGCGATGCGCAGGGTGGAATCGTAGAGCCCCGGATCGCCCCAGACCATGAGCGCGACGGCCCCTTCGGGCTGGGCGGCGTCGATGGTTTCGGCCCAGATATGGGCGATCCCGTCGTGCCAGCGCGTCACCCGTTTCAGATAGGGCAGGCTTTCGTCGCGTACCGGCATGTCGAACTCGACGACCGGCGCGGCGCTGCCGCTCTCTGCGAGGATCCTGTGGCGCAGATCGGCCAGATCGGCCTTGTCCGGCCCCTTTCGCGGCACCATCACCAGCGCGGCGGCGCGCAGCGCCTCTTGCGCCTCCAGCGTCACATGGGCCGGATTGCCCGTGCCAATCCCGATGAGCCACAGCTCAGTCATCGGGCGCCCCGTCGGCCAGAGGTCCATAGAAGATCAGGGCCGGTTTCTCGCCGACATCCTCGGCCAGGTGCGCGGCCAGGGCGGCGATGGTTGTCCGGTGTGTCGCCGCCTCGGGCGTGCTGACCGCTTCGGCCAGCATTGCGGGCGTGTCGGGGGGCAGCCCCTGTGCCATCAAAGCGTCGGCCAGCGCCGGAAAAGTCCGCTTACCCATGAAGACCACCGTACATGCGGCCGGGTCGGCCAGCGCGGCGAGGTCGAGGTCGCCGGGCAACTGGCCAGACACATCGTGCCCGGTGACGAACTGCACCCGCCGCGCGGTCAGCCGCCGGGTCAGCGGAATGCCCGCGGCGGCGGCAGCGGCCAGCGGCGAGGCCACGCCGGGGACGATCTCGAACGGAATGCCCGCCTCGCACAGCGCAACCAGTTCCTCTTCGAGCCGGCCGAAGAGGCCCCCGTCGCCGGATTTCAGGCGGACGATCCTGCCGCCGCCCTGGGCATAGTCCACCAGCAGGCGGCTGACATGGTGCTGGCGGGGCGAACGCCGCCCGGCGCGCTTGCCGACGCCCACCAGATCGGCGCCTGGGCGGGCATAGGAGAGGATCGGCCCCGAAGACAGGTCGTCATAGAGGATCGCATCGGCCCGCTTCAGCCGGTCGACTGCTTTGAGGGTCAGAAGCTCGGGGTCGCCGGGTCCGGAACCGACGAAACTGACAAACCCCGTCATCCCGTCTCTCCCGCGATCAGGTGGAAGAACGTCCCGGTGACATTCCCGCGCCGCGAGCCGGTCTCGTGAACCGGGTTGCCATCGGCATCCATAACGTCGGCCAGCGGGGCGTCGGGCTCATCGAGGATCGTCGAGTAATGGAACTCATGCCCGCGCAGCGCAGCCCCGGCCGGATGCCCCGGCATCGCCTCGCGCAGCACGGCGCGGCGATAGCCCAAGTGGAACTTGCGTTTCTCATAGGAGGTCACGAGTCCCAAGAGTCCTGCCATCTCGTGGCGCAGACCGTCCTTGTCGATCAGGGCCCGCCCGAGCGCCATGTATCCCCCGCATTCGCCATGCACGGGCTTTGTCTCCGCGTGGCTGCGGAGCGCGGCGAGGAACCGGCTTGCGGCGGCCAGCTTGCCGGCGTGGAGTTCGGGATAGCCGCCGGGCAGCCAGACAAGATCGGCCGAGGGGTCCGGCGGCTCATCGGCCAAGGGCGAGAACGGCAGGATCTCGGCCCCTGCCCGGCGCCAGCCCTCCAGAAGGTGCGGGTAGGTGAAGGAAAACGCCGCATCCTGCGCCAGCGCGATCCGTTGCGCGGGCGGCGTCGGCAGGGTCCCGGCGGGCCCGGGTCTCCGGCCAAGCGCGGCAGTCCGGATGGCGGACAGGTCGACATGCTCGCGCAGGAAGGCGGCGTAGCCCGCGATGGCGGTCTCCAGGTCCGGATGCTCGACCGCCTGCACCAGCCCAAGATGCCGTTCGGGCAGCGTCAGGTCGCCGCGCCGGGGCAAGGCCCCGAGCACCGGCAGACCGGCGCGCTCCATCCCCAGCCGGGTCAACCGCTCGTGACGCGGGCTGGCGACGCGGTTCAGGATGACGCCCGCAAAGGGCAGATCGGCGTCGTAGCGCGCGAAGCCGAGCGCGGTGGCCGCCGCCGACTGCGCCTGCCCGCCCACATCAAGCACCAGAACGACCGGCCAGCCCATCACCTTGGCCGTCTCGGCGCTGGAGCCGAACCCGGAGCGGCCGCGCGTCGCCACGCCGTCGTAAAGGCCCATCGAGCCTTCCGCCACGCAGATATCGGCCCCTTCAGCCTCTCCCGCGATGGCCGCGAACAGGTCCGCCCCCATCGCCCAGGTGTCGAGGTTGAACGAGGCGCGCCCGGTCGCCGCGCGGTGGAAGGCGGGATCGATGTAGTCGGGGCCAGACTTGAAGGGCTGAACGCTGAGCCCATCCTCGGACAACGCGCGCAAGAGACCCAGCATCACCGTGGTCTTGCCGGTGCCCGAGGCCGGGGCCGAGACGAGAAAACCGGGGGGACAGCGCGGGTCAGTCATCGTTATCGCTCCACGCTGCCCAGGGGCTGTCGGCGGTCTGTGGACGGTAACGGCGGTCATAATCGGTGGCGTAGAGGCGGCTTTCGGTGAACTCCGTCTCGCCCAGCGCGGGTCCGACGAGGATAAGCGCGGTGCGCTCGATCCCCTCCGGCATCGCCGCTTCGATGGTCGCGAGGGTGGCGCGCACGACCCGCTCGTCCGGCCAGCTTGCCCGCCAGACGACAGCGACCGGACAGTCCGCGCCGTAATGCGGGATCAGATCGGCGGTGACCTGCGCGAGGTTCTGGATCGACAGGTGGATGGCCAGCATCGACCCGGTGGCCCCGAAGGCGGCCAGTGTCTCACCCTCGGGCATGGTCGAGGCGCGCCCGGGCGTGCGGGTCAGCACGACCGATTGCGCCACGCCCGGCAGGGTCAGCTCGGTGCCCAGCGCGGCGGCGGCCGCCGCAAAGGCGGGAACGCCGGGCGTGACGGTGTAGGGGATGCCCATCGCGTCAAGCCTGCGCAGCTGCTCGCCCATCGCCGACCAGACCGACAGATCGCCGGAATGGAGGCGCGCGATGTCCAGCCCCTCGGCATGGGCCTGGGTGATCTCGGCCATGATCGTGTCGAGGTCCATGGGCGCGGTGTTCACGATCCGCGCCTCGGGCGGGCAATGGGCGAGCACGGCCTCGGGCACAAGCGATCCGGCGTAGAGGCAGACCGGGCAGCGCGCGATCAGGTCACGGCCCCGGAGCGTTAGTAGGTCCGGCGCGCCCGGCCCGGCCCCAATGAAATGCACACTCATGCGTCGTTTCCTTCGGCCAGCGCGCAAGTGGCCATGCCGTCGCCCGAGGCGACGCGCGGCCCGATCAGCCGCGCACCCTGTCCTGCGGCGGCGAGCGCGGCCGCCTCCGCCACACTCCCTGTGCCGCGCGCGGCCAGCGCGGCCGCGGACCGCGTCACCGTCTCCTGCACCTCAAGTCTGCCGGCGTCAATCGGGTGGACCGGCAGCAAGAGCGCCTCGGCGAAGCTCGCGAAGGACGCCGCGCGCGCCTTGTCAGCAGCCGTGGCGAGCGCAGCGACCCCGTTCCTCCCGCCTGCCCGCTCAAGGGCGTCCACCAGGCTCTCGGCGGTCGCCCCGGCGCGGAACCCGAACCCCGCCACGATCACAGCACCACCCGCCATTGCACGACCGGATAGGCCGCCTTCCATCCGCGCCTTGGCCCGAGCGGCCCGGCCTCGGACAACTCGACGCGCAGAAGCGTGCCCCCTGCCCGCTCGGACCAGGTCATCAGAAGCGCCTCGGATTCCAGCGTGACCGCATGCGCAACCAGCCGGGTGCCCGGTGCGAGGCGGGACTTGAGATCGGTCAGCAGCGCCTCGGACAGGCCGCCCCCGATGAAGACGGCCTGCGGCGGCGACAGCCCCTCCAGGGCCGCTGGCGCCTCGCCCTCCACCACAATCAGCCGATCCACCCCAAGGCGGGCGGCGTTGGCGCCGATGCGAGCGGTCCGATCACTGCGCGCCTCGATGCTGACCGCCTGGGTCGAGGGGTCCGCCAACAGCCACTCGATGGCGATGGACCCCGATCCGCCGCCAATATCCCAAAGGGTCTCGCCGGGCCTTGGCGCCAGCGCGGAGAGTGCCAGCGCCCGCACCGGTCGTTTCGTGATCTGGCCATCGCTGTCGAAAAGGGCGTCGTCAATCCCACTCGCGCGCGGCACGACCGCGCCGGTCCCCGCGATCTCGACCGCAACTGCGACCGGGTGATGGAAGGCCGTGTCCGGCAGGCGGTGCGCGGGTGCTTCGGTGATCCGCTCCCGAGGCCCGCCGAGCGCTTCCATCACGGTTAGGCGGCTGTCTCCAAAGCCCGCGTCGCTGAGGTACCGGGCCAGGTCTTGCACCGCCTCCCCCTCGCGCAGGAGCAGAACGGCCCGAACGCCCGGCGCAAGATGCGGCCTCAACCGGGTCATCGGCGCGGCATGGAGGCCAAGGCAAAGCGTGTGCTCCAGCGGCCACCCCAGACGTGCGGCCGCCAGCGCGAAGGTCGAGGGGCCCGGCAACGCGTCCCAGTCCTCGCGCGCAAACTCCCGGGCGATGACCGTGCCGGCCCCGAACCAGAACGGATCACCGGAGACGAGCACAACGACACGCCTGCCGCGCAGCCCTTTGAGCACCGGCAGCCCCGCCGTGAAAGGGACCGGCCAGTCTAGTGTTTCGGCCTCCAGCCGCGGCAGCAGCGCCAGATGACGGGGCGGTCCCATCACAACCTCGGCTTTCTCCAGTACGCTGCGGCTTGCAGGCGGCAACCCGTCCGGGCCATCCTCGCCCAGACCCACGATGGTGAGCCACGCCCGCTTCGACGGAGCCTCAGACATGGCGCCCAACCTGCTGATCCTGGCCGGCACGACCGAGGCGACGGCGCTGGCCGGCGCTGTCGCCGGGCGCGGGATGACCGGCACGGTGTCCTTCGCGGGCCGGGTCGAGCGGCCCCTGCGCCAACCCCTGCCGCAGCGCGTGGGCGGTTTTGGGGGGACGGCGGGGCTGGCGCGATATCTGAGGGAGACCCGCGTCACCCATGTGATCGACGCTACCCACCCCTTTGCGGTCCAGATGAGCCGGAATGCGGTCGAGGCCAGCGCCGCAACGGGTGTCCCGCTCATCGCGCTGACGCGGCCGGAATGGCAGGCGCAGATAGGCGACCGCTGGCATCGGGTGCCCGACATCGCCGGTGCGGTCGCCGCACTCGACCGTCCCCGCGCGCATGTCCTGCTGGCGGTGGGCCGGATGCATCTGACCGAGTTCGCCCCCAACCCGCAGCACCACTACCTGTTGCGGCTCGTTGATCCGCCGAAGGACCCCCTGCCCTTTCCGGAAGCGGACGTGATCGTCGACCGCGGGCCGTTCGATGAGAAGAGCGATCGCGCGCTGATGGAGCGGCATGGGATCGAACTGGTCGTCTCGAAAAACTCCGGCGGCACAGGAGCGTATGCCAAGATCGCGGCCGCCCGCTCCCTGGGCCTGCCGGTCGTCATGATCGACCGTCCGACGCCGCCGCGGCGGGCCGAGGTCCACGATATGGAGGCGGTCTTTGACTGGATCGCTCATACCGTCACCGATCTCGGGGTATAGACGAGGGGTGTCCCGTTGCGCGGGATAACCCGGGTGGCCGAGGAGCCAATCAGCACGACGGTACGCATGTCGGCCATTTCCGGCGCGGCCTCCGCCAAACGGACGACGCGCAGCTCTTCGTCGGGGGTGGAGACCGCCCGCGCGAAGATCAGCACATGGTCTGGTGCGCAGGTTTCGCGCAGCAGCGCCAGCGCGCGGCCGAACCCTTCGGGGCGCGCCTTGGAGCGTGGATTGTAGAGCGCGATGGCGAAGTCCGCCTCCACCGCCAGCCGCAGCCGCCGCTCGATCAGGTCCCAGGGTTTGAGGTTGTCGCTCAGATTGAGGACGCAGAAATCGTGGCCGAGCGGCGCCCCGGCCCGGGCGGCGGCGGCCAGCATCGCGGTGATGCCGGGCAAGACGCGGATGTCGAGGGCGCGCCATGCCTGCGGGCCTGCCTCGACCGCCTCGAAGACAGCCGACGCCATTGCGAAGACGCCTGGATCGCCGGAGCTGACGATGACGACGCGGCCGCCACCGGCCGCCATCTCCAGCGCATGCCGGGCGCGGTCAAGTTCCTCCCGATTGTCGGTCTCGTGACGGGTCAGGCCGGGACGGTCCGCGACACGCCGGACATAGGGGATGTACCCCACCACATCGCTCGCCTCACTCAGCGCCGCCGTCACCTCGGGCGTCACCTGCGCCTCGTCGCCCGGCCCAAGTCCCGCAATCACCAGCCAGCCGCTCATGGCCGCCGGCCCTGGCCATGGACGATAACGATGGAGAAATAGGGCGCGGCGCGATCCCCGGCCTCGGCCAGCGGCACCGACCGTTCGTCCGCCATGCTGGCGCATTCGACGAGCCAGGCCCGGTCGAGCTTGCCCGCCGCCTGCAGGGCATCGCGCACCTTGGGCAGGTTGCGCCCCACCTTCATCACCACGATCGCGTCGCTGTCCCCCATACGCCGGGTCAGCTCCGCCTCCGGCATCGTGCCCAGAAGCACCGTGAGGACGTCATCGCCCCAGGTCACGGGGAGGCCTGTCGCCGTCCAGGCCGCCGACATACCGGTGATTGCGGGCACCACGCGCACCGGCACGTCGTCCTTGAGGCGCGTGTAAAGGTGCATGAAGGAGCCGTAGAAGAACGGATCGCCCTCGCAGAGCACAACCACGTCCTCGCCGGAGAGAGCGAGGTCCCGCAGACGCGCCGTCACCTCGGCATAGAATCCAGAAAGGCAGGCGGCATAGCGGGGATCGTCGAGCGGGATTTCGGTCGTGACCGGGTACTCCATCGGGATATCGACCGCCTCGGGGTGCAGTATGTCCTTCACGATGGTCCGCGCCCGCCCGGCCCGCCCGGCTTTGCGAAAGAAGGCCACATGGCGGGCAGTGCGCACCAGCCGGTCGGCGCGGACGCTCATCAGATCGGGATCGCCGGGGCCGAGGCCGACACCCCAGATCGTGCCGGTTTGCCCGCTCATTCCGCGCGGCTCGCGATGGCGTTGATGGCGGCGACGGTGATCGCGCTGCCGCCCAATCGGCCTTCGACGATCAGGCAAGGCGCGGGCTGCGCCTTCCAAAGCGCGGCTTTCGATTCCGCCGCGCCAACGAAGCCCACCGGGCAGCCGATGATCGCGGCGGGGCGCGGGCAGGCGGGGTCTTCCAGCATCTCCAGAAGATGGAAGAGCGCGGTGGGGGCGTTGCCGATGGCGACAACGCTACCGGCAAGGTCGGGCCGCCACAGCTCCAGCGCCGCAGCCGACCGGGTCGTCCCCAGACGGGCAGCGAGGTCCGGCACCTCAGGCTCTTGCAGCGTGCAGATCACCGTATTGTCGGCGGGCAGGCGTTTGCGCGTCACGCCCTCGCTGACCATACGGGCGTCGCAGAGGATCGGGGCGCCCGCTTCCAACGCCACGCGGGAGGCGGCGACCATGCCGGGGGAGAACCGCAGATCGGCCTCCAGCCCCACCAAACCGGCGGCATGGATCATCCGGACGGCAACCTGTTCCTCGTCCCCCTCGAACCGTGCCAGATCGGCCTCGGCCCGGATCGTGGCGAAGCTTGTCGCATAGATCGCCGCGCCGTCTGTCTCATAGCTGTAGGGCATGGGTCAGCCGCCTATGATACCCGCCACCTGCCCCGCATCGAGGCCGCGCTGGTCCGGCTCGTCCCACGGCGCGCCGTCCCTGACAAGGTCGAAGCGGCCGTTTCGGCCGACAAGCGTCAGGTCCGAGCGCCCGGGATGCGCACAGCCTTTGGCGCAGCCGGACACATGCAGCGAGGCGTCCGCTGGCAGGTCGGGGGCGAGCGCGCGGGCCAGAGCGCGGGTCTCGACGCTGGCCTGCGGGCAGCCGGCGGCACCAGTACAGGCGTGGATGCGCAGGAGCGGATCCGACGGGTCGGTCAGGAGCGTGCCGTGGCCGTCGAAACAGGCGGCATCGTCCAATCCCGGCAGGAAGATCATCCGCCACGGCGTGATTCTCAGCGTGGCCGCGCCCGCATCGGCAAGGAGGTCCAGATCGGACGGCGTGAGCTGACCGAAGGCTGTTGCAACGAGAAGCCCGCCGGGCACCGCGCCGGGTGCGGGCTCCGGCGCGGCTGGGTTCGGCGCCCGATCCCCTGCCAACTCACCCGGCAGGATTGCTCCCGCGGCCAAGTGGCGGGCCATGCGGCCCCGGCCGTCTTCACCGACCCCGCCGGAGGCGATGAACCAGCGGGCAAGATCGAGCGCGAGGGCAACGGCGCTCCGAGCATCTTGCGCTGCCCGGCCCGTCTCAGACCCGTCGGCGCGCACGACAAGACGGTGACCATCCGCCTCGATCCGGACATCTCCGTTCACGTCGCCCAGCCGCCGCTCCGGTCCCGTATCAACCACGAAACCGAATTTCGACGGCAAGGGCGCGAATTCCTGCGCGCGCAGACCTTCGGCAAGGACGGCGGCGATCAACGACTGGCTGTCCTCATCGCCACGGAACGGATCGACGACGATGTTCCGCCGACCCTCGACGTCCGGATCGGCGTCGAGAAGACCGAGCGCCGCCAATCCCTGCAGCAGGGATTCGTGACCGTCTTCGGTCACGCCCCTCAGTTGCAGGTTCGCCCGGTTCGTCAGGTCGATCAGCCCGTTGCCGAAAGACCGCGACAGCGCGGCGATCCCGCGCGCCTGCGGGACGTTCAGTTCGCCAAGCGGGGGACGGACACGCACGACCAGCCCGTCTCCCGAGGCCATGGGCCGGTGCGCGCCGGGGCACCAGCCGCGGATCGCGGGGGCGCTCATGTGCCGGTCTCCAGGGCAGGCGCCGCAAGTTCGGCGAGGATCGAGTTGCGCCGCGACTGCCAGAGACCCGCCGCATGAAGCTCCACGAACCGCGCGCGCATCGCAGCGAGCGCCTCGGGGTTTGCGTCCTCCAAGAAGCTGGTCACGGCCTCGTCGCCCAATGTGGCCTCCCAGAACTGGTCGAAGAGGTGTGGGCCGACGACGCCCGCTAGGTGAGCGAAGGCCGCCATGTTCTCTAGCGTCGCGGCAATCTCGGCCGCGCCACGGAAGCCGTGACGGCGCATGCTCGCGATCCAGTCGGGGTTGGCGGCGCGGGCCTGCACAACACGGGCGACCTCTTCGGTCAGTGCCCGGGCCCGGGGGCGCGCGGGGTCGGTGTTGTCGAAATGATAGAGCCGCGCCGCGCCGCCCGTGATCTGTTGCGCGGCGGCGAACCCGGCCTCATGGCTGGCATAGTCCTCGGCGAGAAGCAGGTCGGTCTCTGGCAGATCCTGCAGATGCACGAAGGCGTCGGCACCCGCCACGCGCGCCTTCAGACCCTCGATGTCCCGGCTCTGCCGGTCGCCGTCCAGCGCCCAAGCGGATGCCGCCAGCCAGGCATCGCCCGCCGCCCGCCGCCCCTCCTCGGAATAGTCGCCGAGCGACGGCCCCATGCCCAGCCCGAAGCTCCCCGGCGCGGGACCGTAGACACGCGCCTCGTCGCGGCCGACATAGGGGTTCCAATCAGGCGCCTCGTCACGGGCCGAGAGCGCCCGCACCGCCTGCTGGAACAGCGCCGAGAGCGTCGGGAAGACGTCGCGGAACAGGCCCGAGACCCGCTCGGACCCCTCATCCCAGACCGGGCGCACGCCGAGCAGCGCCAGCGCCATGGCGAATTCCTCGCCCGCCGTACGCATCGTGGCCGAGCCCCAGAGATCGACGATCAGCCCCTTCGGCCAGTCGCCTTCGTCCTGCAGGTGGCGGCGGATCAGCTCATCGGCCAGCGCGACGCCCTGACGGAACGCGGCGCGCGTGGGCACGCTACGCGGATCGGTGGTGAAGAGGTTGCGACCGGTGGGCAGCACATCGGTGCGCCCGCGATAGGGCGATCCCGAGGGGCCGGGGTCTATCCGGCGGCCCGCCAGCGCGTCCAGCAGCGCCTGTCGTTCGGCCTTTGCAGATCCGGTCATATCAAAGGCGGCGTTGGTGCCCGGCGGGCGGCCCCAGACATGCAGCCCGTCGCCGAACTGGCTTTCCTTCACATCGCAGACGAAGCGGTCGATCCGGGTGATCGCCTCGGCAGGACAAGAGGCGGCCTCGATCCCCAGATCGCTCTCGACGCCCAACGCCTGCGCCTCATCGCGGATATCGCCCATCAGCCGGTCGCGGCGGCGCGGGTCCAGCCCGTCGGCGTTCGAGAACTCGTCGAGCAGCGCTTCGAGGCGGACGAGCCGTTGGGGCGTGCTTGAGGCTTTCAGCGGCGGCGGGATGTGGCCCAGCGTGACCGCGCCGATCCGCCGTTTGGCCTGCGCCGCCTCGCCGGGGTCGTTGACGATGAAAGGGTAGATGACGGGGAGGTCGCCGATCAGCGCCTCTGGCCAGCAGGTGTCCGACAGCGCGACGGACTTGCCCGGCAGCCATTCAAGCGTGCCATGGGCGCCGATATGGATCAGCGCGTCGGCCTGTTCCCGAAGCCAGAGGTAGAAGGCGACGTAGGCATGGCGCGGGACGCGGGAGAGGTCGTGATAGTCGTCCTCGCGCGTCCTTGGCGTACCGCGCTCGGGTTGCAGGGCGACCAGAGCGTTGCCACGACGCAGGGCGGCAAAGGCGAAACCGGCGGGATTTGCGTCCGGGTCTTCCTCGGGGCCGCCCCAGGCCGTGCGCAGATCGTCCCGAAGGCGCTGCGGCAGCCGGGCGAGCGCGGCGCGGTAGTCCTCCATCGGCCAGTGCAGGCGCTCGCTCGCGAGGGCCGCGTGGAGAGGCGCGCCAGATGCAATGCGGTCCCCTGCCCCCGCCAGATCGCCCAGAATCGCCTCCGCCGAGGCCAGCGCGTCGAGCCCGACGGCATGCGCCATGTTCCAGTCGCGCCCGGGATAGGTCGAGAGCACCAGCGCGGTGCGCCGGTCGGCGGGCGGCGTGACTGCCAGCCGGTGCCAGGCCGCAACGCGGTCGGCGATGGCCTCGACGCGGCCTGCCTCGGGCGTGTGGGCGTATCGGGCGAATTGCAGATCACCGTCCCGGTCCCCCGGCTCCTTGAACGACGCGACCCCTGCGAAGAGCCGTCCGTCCACCTCGGGCAGGACGACATGCATGGCGAGGTCGGCGGGCGACAGCCCCCGCTCCGCCTCTGCCCAGGCGTCCCGGGTCGAGGTGGCCAGCGCGACCTGGAACACCGGCACGCCGCCCGCATCGAGCGGAGACGATCCCGCATCGCCCCGGCCTGAAAAGGAGGTGGCATTCACGATAGCGGCCGGGGCGAGGTCCCGGACCTGGCGCTCCAGCCACTCCCGCGCATCCGGCGCCTTGAGTGAGGGCGCGAAGAGACCAAGCGCGCGGAAGCCCCGGGCGCGCAGGGCGGCAAAGAGCGCCTCCACCGGGGCGAGATCGGCGGCGACGAGATAGGAGCGGTAGAAGACGACCAGGACAAGCGGCGCGCCCTCGTCGAACCGGGTTGGAGCCGGACAGGCCACCCCCTCCTCGGGCGTCCAGGCGCCCACTGACGGCAGCGTCTTCGTCCCCGGCACGGGCCGGGCGTAAAGTCCGGCGGCCAGCGCCATCTGCGCCAGGGCCGCCTGCGCAGCCACAGCGCCCCCGGTGTCGCAGAGATGGGCCAGACGGCGCAGCGTGGAGACGGGCACGGTAGAGACCGCATCGAGCCGGGCATCGGGACGTCCGTCGGCGGGCAGCACGGCCAGCGCGATGCCCTTCCGGCGGGCCAGCGCCTCGATCTGCTGAAGCCCGTAGGGCCAGTAGGGCACGCCGCCGATCAGGCGGATCAGGATGCCTTGCGCGCCCTCGAGCGTCTGCTCGACATAGGTGTCGACCGAGAGCGGGTGCTTGAGCGCGGCGATATTGGCCAGCCGCAGCGTTGGCAGCCGCCCCTCCGGCCCGCCGCCCCGGTGCCATCCCGCCGCGAAGGCGCCAAGGTCGCTGTCGGAGAAGGACAGCACGACCAGATCGGCGGGCGACTGCCCCAG
>JANQQD010000323.1 GCA_028285185.1 Anaerolineae bacterium
GCAGAGTGATTTCACTACCGAGTCACGTCCATGTAACATATCCGTCACAGGGGGGTTTTATGGTCCGGCGCATCTTTTCCGGGCCCTTCTTCCCGGCCAACAACCCGTATCAAACGACCGCCAACAAGGGAGAGGCGAGACAATGGACAACCGGGACATCTCGATGTTCGGCAACAAGGGCGAGGCCTTCGAGGCTGCCGACGACACGCCGATCAATCCCACCGCCACCCCCACCTTGGGGGACATCATCAACACGCGGTTCGGCCGCCGCGACGCCATTCGCGGAGCACTGGCCGTAAGCGCGATCTCGGCGACCGCCGCGCCGATGCTGCTGAAGAGCGGCCAGGCCCGTGCGGAAGACAGCCGCTACGTCTTCAGCGAGATCGAGCACGGCGTCGACGAGACGCATCACGTTGCCGAGGGCTATACGGCCAACGTCCTGATCCGCTGGGGCGACCCGGTGGAAGCCGACGCGCCGGAATTCGACCCGATGAACCAGACGCCGGACGCGCAGGAGATGCAGTTCGGCTACAACAACGACTTCATCGGCTATGTCGGCCTGCCGCTCGGCTCCGACAACAGCGAGCACGGCGTGCTGTTCGTGAACCACGAATACACGAACGAAGAGGTCATGTTCCCCGGCCTCGGCAAGCAGGACAACGCTGGCTTCACCGGCATGACCCGCGACCTGGTCGACATCGAGATGTCGGCCCATGGCTGCTCGGTCATCGAAGTCCGCAAGGAAGGCGGCACCTGGAGCGTTGTGCCCGAAAGCGAGTATGCCCGCCGGATCACCATGCGCACGACATGGATGGAGCTGAGCGGCCCTGCCGCCGGGCACGACCGGATGAAGACCCCGGCCGACCCCTCTGGCTCTCGGGTGATCGGCACGATCAACAACTGTGCCGGCGGACAGACGCCCTGGGGCACCTTCCTGACGGCCGAGGAGAACTTCCACGGCTATTTCTGGGGCGACCTGGATGCGGGCCATCCGGAATTCGAGAACTACGACCGCTACGGCGTTCCGGGCAACTGGTACGCCTGGGGCAAATTCCACGACCGCTTCGACATCAACGCCGTGCCGAACGAGGCCAACCGTTTCGGCTGGATCGTCGAGGTCGATCCGCTGGACCGCAACTCCGTGCCGAAGAAGCGGACCGCGATGGGCCGGGCGAAGCACGAGAATGCTGAGATGATCGTCAACGGCGACGGCCGGGTCGTCGTCTACACCGGCGACGATCAGCGGTTCGAGTATCTCTACAAGTTCGTCTCCGACGGCACCTACAACGCAGACGACCGTGCGGCGAACATGGACCTGCTCGACAGCGGGACACTGTATGTCGCCCGGTTCGATGCTGACGGAACCGGCGAGTGGCTGGCCCTGACCCACGGCGAGGGCCCGCTGACGGCCGAGAACGGTCTCGACAGCCAGGCCGACGTCGTGATCGAGACCCGCAAATCGGCAGATCTGCTGGGCGCCACGCCGATGGACCGCCCGGAGGATGTCGAGCCCAACCCTGTCACCAACAAGATCTACGTCAACCTGACCAACAACACGCGGCGTAATCCCGAAGACGTCGACGCTGCCAACCCGCGTGCGGAGAACGCCTGGGGCCAGATCATCGAGATCACCCAGGACGGCGACGACCACGCAGCGACCACCTTCACGTGGGAGATCCTGGTGCAGTGCGGCGATCCGGCCGATGCGGAAGTCGGCGCGATCTGGAACTCCGCCACGTCGGAAAACGGCTGGTTCAGCTGCCCGGACAACATGGCTGTCGACGGCAAGGGCCGGCTGTGGATCACGACGGACCAGGGCGGTTCGTGGAGCCGCGTGTCCGGTTCGGCCGACGGTGTCTGGGGTCTGGAGACCGATGGCGAGCTGCGCGGCACCGGCAAGATGTTCTTCCGCGTGCCGGTGGGTGCCGAGATGTGCGGCCCGCGCTTCACGCCGGATGACCGCACGCTGTTCGTCGCCGTTCAGCATCCGGCGACCGACGGCACGTCGGCGTTCCCCGGCTTCGAGCGCAATTCCACCTTCGAAGATCCGGCCACCCGCTGGCCGGACTTCCAGGACGGCGTGCCTCCGCGCCCGTCGGTTGTCGTCATCACCAAGGACGACGGCGGCGAGATCGGCGTCTAGGACGCCACGCACATGAACGCGGCAGCGCCATCGGCGCTGCCGCCGCGACGAGACTGCAGGGCGGCCCCAAACGGCCGCCCTTTCCTTTTTCCGCGGCGGCACGATAGCGTGTGCCGTCCGGACTGCCTGTCGGAGAACAAGTGTCGCATGGCCACTGCACTTCAGCCACCGCTGCAGCCCGGAGACCGCGCGATCGACTTCGCGCGCCGCGACTCCGACGGCCGGCCCTTCCATTTCTACGAACGGCTGTGCGGCCGGCCGACCGTGCTGGTGCTCGGCGCGGCGCCCGACGACGCGCTCGCAGCCAGCCTCGATCAACTCGGCGAAGCGGCCGTCGCCCTTGTCCAGGGAACGGTGGACGCCGCGGCCGCCTTCGCCAGCCGGACGAAGGCGATCGTCTTGGCCGACGAGGACGGCGCCGTAACGGCCGCCTTTCTCGGGCCGTCGCCATCCCCCACCGCCATCGTCCTGAGCCCGACATTCCACATTGCTGCGATCCTCCCGATCGCCGATCACGGCAGAGACATGGCCGACGCCGTGGCGGGCCTCGGCACTGCGCCGGCAAGCAGGGTCGTGGGCGGTGCGCCCGTGCTGATCGTCCCCGACGTTCTGGATCGCGGCCTCTGCGCGGCACTGATGGATGCGCACGAAACCCAGGGCAATGTCGCCTCGGGCATGCCGCGGCTGGTCGACGGCAAGCCGGCCCTGGTCGAAGATCCGAGTGCGAAGGTTCGGCGCGACCACACCATCACGGATCCGGCGCTGGGCGAAGCCGTGACAAGCCGCCTGACCCGCAGGCTGCTGCCGGAGATCGCCAAGGCCTTCTGCTTCCAGGCCACGCGATTCGAGGCCCTGAAGGTCGTCTGCTACGACGCCGAGACCGGCGGCTATTTCCGCCCGCACCGCGACAACACGACGCCAGATGCGGCGCACCGCCGCTTCGCCATGACCCTCAATCTCAACACCGGCCAATACGAAGGCGGCGAGCTGCGCTTTCCAGAATACGGGCCAGAGCTTTACGCGCCGCCGGCGGGCGGTGCCGTCGTCTTCTCCTGTGCCCACCTGCATGAAGCCACGGACGTGACGGCGGGACGCCGGTTCGTGCTGTTGACGTTCCTCTATGGGGAGGAAGAGGCGCGGCGCCGTGCCGCCTACCTGGCACGGGCGCGAAGCTGATCGGGCGAGAGTGCCGCCAGACCGCCGTTCCTGTCCATGAGCCACGTCATGGCGACGGCTCAGGCGCAGTGCCAAGCTCCGATGCGGATCTTCAGACTCACCCGAAACAGACGGGAACACGCCAAGATGATCCGCACCGCCCCTTCCCCACCGATACCCCTGCCCGGCCGGCGCGACCTGCTTGCCTCCCTGCTCGGCGGCGCAGCCCTGACCTGGCTGACGCCCAGCAACCTGGCACGCGCCAGCGATCCGGCACAACAACGGTACATCTGTCTTGAGCCCGACTGCTCGCCTTACGTCTACGACCCAGCACGAGGAGATCCGTCGCAGGGCATCCCAGCCGGCACCGCTTTCGACGACCTGCCGGACGACTGGGTCTGCCCCGACTGCCAGGGCCCGAAATCGTCCTTCGTCCCCTTCGGTTGACCCGGGGGCTCGCGCCCAACCCTTCTAAAGTGCAGCCGTACTGGCGAATTTCTCCATTAAGGGCGCTCGCAAGACTAGGCATCGCACGTTACGCGGCCCACCAACCCCATCGTGGATTGATCGGTCACTGGACTGTCCTGTATTGCTGCCCCTGTCCACCGGACGAAAACAATGACGCATCGAGGGGGGCCGCCGCATGAGTGCCAACACCGAACGTCTGGGCAAGGACCGCACCTTCGACTCGTTCGTCCATTCGCAGGTCATGGGCAGCATGGTGCTGCTGGCCTGTGCGGCCACGGCGCTCATCTGGGCCAACAGCCCCTGGGCGGAAGACTATTTCGCGCTGATCCACACCTATCTGGGCTTCAGCTGGGGCGAGGCGACGTACCAGATGTCGCTGCAGCACTGGGTCAACGACGCGCTGATGGTGATCTTCTTCTTCGTCGTCGGGCTGGAGATCAAGCGCGAGCTGTTGCTGGGCCATCTGTCGTCGTTCCGCCAGGCATCGCTGCCGGTGATGGCGGCGATCGGCGGCGTCGCCCTGCCGGCCGGCATCTACTACGCGCTGAACTACGGCGAAGCGGACATGGTGCGCGGCTGGGGCATTCCCATGGCGACCGACATCGCGTTCGCGCTGGGCATCCTGGCGATGTTCGGCAAGCGCGTGCCGATCGGCCTCAAAATCTTCCTGACGGCGCTGGCCATTGCCGACGACCTGGCCGCGGTGTCGGTGATCGCGCTGTTCTATACCGAGCAGATCAACTTCGTACCGCTGATCGTCGCCGGCGCGCTGCTGGTGCCGCTGATGGTGGCCTTCCAGATCCGGCTCGCGCGGATCAGCGTGATGATGGTGCTGATCGTCGGCGTCTGGGTCGGCGTGTTCGCCTCGGGCATCCATGCCACCGTTGCCGGCGTCGTGATGGCCTTCCTGGTGCCCGTGCGGGTGCGCATCCAACCGCAGAAGCTGATCGACTTCGCGTCGGACAAGCTGCGCCGGCTGCGCCGCGACGACGTGACCAAGGACAGCATGATCGAGAACCACCAGCAGCTCGAGGCGATCGAAGACCTGCACTCGGCGACGAGGGAGCTGACACCGTTCGGCCTGTCGCTGGAGCATTACCTGCACCCGATCCAGACCCTGTTCGTGTTGCCGCTGTTCGCCCTGTTCAACGCGGGCGTGGCAGTGGGTGAGCAGTCGTTCGGCAGCACCGTCAGCCTGGGCATCATCCTTGGCCTGTTCCTGGGCAAGCCGATCGGCATCATGCTGTTCAGCTGGCTGACTGTGCAGCTGCGCCTGGCCAGCATGCCGGAGGGGGTGAACTGGGGGCAGATCCTGGGTGCCGGCTGCCTGGCCGGGGTCGGCTTCACCATGTCGATCTTCATCACGGAACTCGCGTTCGACGACAGCGCCCTGATCGGCGATGCCAAGCTGAGCATCGTCATTGCGTCCGTGCTAGCCGGCATCGGCGGTTATCTGATCCTGCGCCAGATGCTGCCGAAGGAGGGACCGGGCGAACCGGCGGAGCATGTCACCATAGAGCCCCCGGCGGAGGCACCGGCGCACTGACCCGGCCTCAGCCCATGGTGCCGACCATCGTCTATTCCACGACGCGGTCCTGGAATTGCGGCGACGACTTCATCCTCTACGGCGTCCGGCGGCTGGTGGAGGCCGCCCTGCCGCAGCACATCCCGCTGATCTTCAACCGGAATCCGGAATTCGTCGTGGGCCGCGTGCTGCACAACCGCGCGGTCCCGGTACGCGAGCCGGGTGCGGAGACGGATCGCGGGATCACGGTCAACCCATACGCTCTCTCGCAGTCGTTCACTTGGCGCTGGGACAACTCGGTGCGCCCCGGCTTTCCGGTCGACGGTGCCGACGCCTGCATCATGGCCGGAACGCCGGAATGGTGTGGTGGGCCCGTGGAGCCGCTGTTGCGCATGGTGCAGGCGGCCGGGATGCCGATCGCCTATCTCGGCCTCGGGTACTTCCACGGCCACGCCGGCCGCAGCTTCGACGACCTGTCGCCGTTGGACCGCGAGATGCTGGGCCGCGCCGGCCTGGTGACGGTGCGCGACGCCGGCTGCCGCGATCTCTTGGCGCCGATCTCGCCGGAACGCCGCCCCTGCCCCAGCCTATACGCCTCGCCCACCGACCGGTTGCGCGACAGGCCGCGGCGCATCGCGCTCTGCACCCAAGGCACGGCGAAGACCAACCACCAGCGCATCGACGCCGCCGTGCTGGACTTCACGGTCGCCCTGTTCGAACGCCTGGCTGGTCGATACGACTGCGCACTGGTCTGCCATTACATCGATGAGATCGGGGAGCTGCGGGCCCGTCTGGGCGCGCGCGTGCCGCTGCTCTATTCCTACGACCCGCGCGACTATTTCGACCTCTACGACGGCTTCGACCTGACCGTGACAACGCGCGTGCACGGCGCCGGCCTGTGCGCGTCGCTTGGCATCCCGGCCGTCGTGATCGCGGGATCGGCCCGGGCACCGACGGTCGAGGGCTTCCTGGCCACAACGATCGATCCGAAGGGCACGGGCGTGGACGACGCGGTGGCGATCGTAGAGAGCTTGGACGCTCGTGAGCGGTCAGCGTCGATCCGCCGGCACAAACGCGCTGGATATCTGCACGACTCCGGTCTGATGGCCGGGTTCCTGAAGGGCGCGGGCCTGCTGGGGGCTTGAGGCAATTCGGCCCCCTGTCAGACTCCCGAACTTGCTGTGACAGTGCCGAGACAACGGCGGGAGATGCCCGCCTGCGCGGGCATGACGTCTAACGGTTCGTATTTGTCCTCAGCCCATCAACCATAGCGTCGTCCTCGCGAAGGCGAGGACCTCCTTGTGGTCCCAAAGGCGGTCGCCAAGGGGCGCCTTTGGCCCCCGCCCCCCGTCATCACCGCCCAAGAAGCGTCGATTCGACGCGAGCGATTTTGCACTGCATCTACGTCTTGAAGTTGTATATTACGGTGCCGGCCAACGGGCCGATCTGGGGGCATATCGAGGGACAGCCGGATGGCTACGAAGACGGTTGCGATCGCCTGTCAGGGCGGCGGCACCCATGCCGCGTTCACCTGGGGCGTGCTGACGAAGATCCTGGAAACCAAGAAGGCCTGGGACGCCGATCGAAGCAAGGGCCAGCGCTTCGATATCACCGCGATCAGCGGCACCTCGGCCGGGGCGCTGTGCGCGCTCGCCACCTGGTACGGCCTGGCCCCGAATACGGCCGACCCCGCCTGCGGCACCCTCGACAAGGCGATCGAGCGGCTGAACTTCCTGTGGACCACCTTTTCCGCCAGCACGCCGATCGAGAAGTACCACAACGCCGCCGTTGCCAAGCTGTTGGAGATGAAGGAACGGGGCGCACCGTTTCCCGACTCCAGCCCCTACGAGGTCTATGGCGACCTGGCGCTGATGGGCCTCTCGCTGATGGGTGCGCGCCAGCAATATCTGGCCTTCCCCGCCCTGTTGGAGGCCATCTGCCCGAATTTCGAGAGCATCGACTGGCCCGGCGTGGCCAAGACCGGCCGCCGCATGCTGGCGGGCGCGATCGAGATTTACAGCGGCAATTTCGAGACCTTCGACAGCGACAAGACGCTAGAGGATCTGGGCCTGAGGCCCGCGCATAAGGAGCATGACCAGTACGACGTCACCCGCTGGCGCATGCGCCGCGGCATCTCGCTGGAGGGCGTGGCGGCGTCGGGCACCCTGCCCGAGGTGCTGCCGGCCCAGCGCATCGAAGACAAGGAGTTTCCCACGGGCACGCCCGGTAAGAGCATCCAGCGCGATGCCTTCTACTGGGACGGCCTCTATTCCCAGAACCCGCCGGTGCGCCAGCTCGTCGACCGCGAGACCAATGCGGAGAAGCCGGACGAGATCTGGGTGATCCGCATCAACCCGCAGGAGATCAATGCGGCCCAGCAGATCACCAGCCTGGAGGATATGCGCGACCGCGAGAACGACCTGGCCGGCAACATCTCGCTGAATGCGGAGCTGGACCACATCCTGACCATGAACCGGTGGATCACCAAGTACGGCGCGGAGTCGGCGTTCGGCGCCGACCGCAAGGTGGTGGACATCCGCACCATCAAGATGACGCGCGAGACCGCCTGGGGCCTGAGCCGCACCTCGAAATTCGACCGCGACCCGAAGCATCTGGAAGACCTGCGCGTCGAGGGCCAAGAGGTGGCGGAGCGCTGGCTCGCCAACTGGCGGGCGAAGGGCAAGGACTTCGACGCCTACCCCTACGACGCCCGGTATCCCGAGACGGGCTGACGGCGCTACCACCGGCCGTCGTCCCCGCGAAGGCGGGGACCTTTGGCCATCGTCCGTGCCCGTCCCCACAAGGTCCTCGCCTGCGCGAGGACGACGGGAAGGTTGAGGGAGAACATGGGTAACGTCGCTGACATGAACCGTCGTCCCCGCGAAGGCGGGGACCTCCCGCCACAGTCCGCGGCTCACCCCCGCCGCACCGGGACCCGCCACCCATGATCGACCTCGCCGCCGTTCTGGTTGCCCTCGGGCTATTGATGTTCCTGGCGTTCCGCGGGATCACGCTGATCCTGCTGGCGCCGGCCATGGCCATGCTGGCGGTGGTGATGACCGGTGGGCTGCCGGTGCTGGCCGCCTATACGCAGATCTTCATGACCAGCACGGGCGGGTTCATCATCTCGTTCTTCCCGCTGTTCCTGTTGGGTGCGGTGTTCGGCAAGCTGATGGACGACAGCGGGTCGGCGAAATCCATCGCCCGGTCGGTCAGCGCCTGGCTGGGGCCGGAACGGTCCATCGTCTCCGTCGTCCTGTGCTGCGGCGTGCTGACCTATGGCGGCGTGTCGGCCTTTGTCGTGGCCTTCGCCATCTTCCCCGTGGCGGCCGCCCTGTTCCGCACCGCCGATATCCCCAAGCGGCTGATCCCCGGCACGCTGGCGCTGGGCGCCTTCACCTTCACCATGTCGGCCCTGCCCGGCACGCCGGCGATCCAGAACGCCATCCCCATGCCGTTCTTCAACACCACCTCGTTCGCCGCCCCCGGTCTGGGCATCATCGCCGCCGTGATCATGTTCGCGCTCGGCGTTCTCTGGCTGAACCGCCGGGCCAAGAGCGCGCGCAAGGCCGGCGAAGGCTACGGCGACCATGCCGACGCCCTGCCCGCGCGCGACGTGGTGATGCGCGAGCGCACGCAAGGGGCTGGCTTCGACATCGCCGAGCTGCCGGAAACGAGACGGGAGGAGGAGCCTCTGCCCCCCTTCGCGCTGGCCGTGCTGCCGGTGGTCACCGTGATCGTCGCCAACTTCGCCTTCGTCGAATTCATCGTGCCGCTGATGGATACGTCGTACCTGGCCGAGCCACCGCTGGGTCCGACGACGATCGAGAGCGTGCGCGGCCTCTGGGCCGTGATCACGGCCCTGTTCCTCGCCATCATCCTGCTGATCGTCTTCAACTGGCGGCGCCTGGAAGACCTGCGCGCGAGCCTGGACAAGGGCGCCGACGCCTCCGTCCTGCCCATCTTCAACACCGCCAGCCTGGTGGGCTTCGGCGCCATCATCGCGGCCCTGCCGGTGTTCGGCACGATCAGCGACGCGGTGTTGTCGCTGGGCGGCGGCAACCCGCTGATCACCGTCGCCGCCTCGGTCACGGCCCTATCGGCCATGACCGGCTCCGCCTCCGGCGGCATGAGCATCGCGCTCGACGCCCTGGGCGCCACCTTCGCCGACCTCGCCCGCACCACCGGCGTGTCGCTGGAGGCCATGCACCGCGTCACCGCCGTCGCCTCGGGCGCCCTCGACGCCCTGCCCCACAACGGCGCCGTCATCACCCTGTTGACCGTCTGCGGCATCGGCCACCGCAAGGCCTACGCGGATATCTTCATGGTCGCCATCGTGGCACCGATGGCCGCCCTGGCGGTGATTATCGGATTGGCGAGCGTGTTTGGGTCGTTCTAAGCGGAGGCTACCGTTGGCATTCTGTTGGCTTCGTTGAGCTGTGCCAGCGCGATGCCCACCAAGCGCTCATCGAAGATCTTGAGCTTTCGCTGACCCGACTTCGCACCGCCAGCCCAGTTCGTGAGACCTGCCATCACGCCGTCCACGGTCGGCTCGATGCCGTCATTCTGTACCATCCAGTCGACGGTCGCGAGAAGCTCCATGCCGAGCGGCGACTCGAAGCCATCGATCGTGGACGATGCCCAGCCCAGGACACCGGCATACGTCTTGCCCTCGCCCGAACTCAGATACGCCGCCACACGATCGCGCTTCGTCTCGTCAAACCAGATGAGGTCGAGCGGGCCGGCGTCAGCCAAGCGCTTGTCGCAACGCAGATAACTGCCGTCGAGGCTGTCCAGCAGCTTCTGCAGGTTATGGGAATAGGGCCCATACTTGTTGGCCGCGAAGCGAAACTTCAGCGGATCATCGACCTGAAGCCGCTTCACGCCACGCTCAATGAACCAAGCGAGTTTCTGGACCTCGAGAATCGAACAATCGATGCCAAGGAGACAGTATCGACGGATCATCTCGGCCACGAGCGCCCGAGCGGGTGTCAGCTTCTCCACGCCCGTTCGCTTGGCCACATTCTGGTACTTGGCCGTCGGCTCATAAACTACGGCCTCCAGCCCTTCGATCCCTCCGAGCGCCGACACGATCATCGGTCGGACATCCCGCCACTCCAATCCGCCATTGCCGCATCCCAATGGCGGAACGGCGATTGATCGAATCCCCTTCTCTTCGATCACGCGCACCAAGTCCCGCAGCCCATCTTCGACCCATTCCGGTTTGGTCTTAACCCGCCAATGGGTCTTGGTTGGGAAGTTGATGATCCACTTCGGCCCGAAGAGTTCCTTGTTCTCCGTAACGAACATCTTGCCGGTCTGCATCTCGCCGGCTTTGCAGGCACGTTCATAGGCCTCGAAATTACGAGGGAACTGCTCCTTGAACATCAGGGCTATGCCCTTACCCATGATGCCAACGGTGTTCACCGTGTTCACCACGGCCTCAACATCGGCGTCGAGCAGGTTGCCCTGGGTGAAGGTGATCATGTGAAGTACCAGTTCGGTTGAGCGACGATCTTCAGGTTCACACCAGCGTCCTCCCGCTGTGTCGCCAATGTTCTTTTTTCGTTCTCGCTATAACAGACTATGGCTGTCAGATGCCCGACAGGCAAGTGGTTGTGTATAAGGGCCTTAGCCTGGTAGCGGTCCGTCTTCTCCGGATCATCGACATCGCGCCGGGCGCGCTGGACGCCCTGCCCCACAACGGCGCCGCGATCACCCTGTTGACCGTCTGCGGCATCGGCCACCGCAAGGCCTACGCGGATATCTTCATGCTCGCGATCGTGACACCGATGGCGCCCTGGCGGTGACTATCGCACTGGCGAGCACGTAGTTGACTTCTTCGGCAGAGCGAAGCGTCGAACCGGCGAGAGCCTGCCCGAGTTCAACGTTCCCCTCGCCGCTATAGCAAGGATTTGGATCAGTTCGTCCAGCCGTAACCTCAGTCAATTGCTGGGCACAAGAAACCTCGGTGCGCTATGGTTGTATGTCTCCGGGGAGAGTTAACCGAAGCTAGGAGATGGTTAGTGTCAGTGGTTGGCGGCCCGAGTGTGGCAAGTCCCGTCTCTACTGGCGGAGGCGGCACGTTTTTCGAGCAACACGTAGGCGCACTGTTTCTCGCGCTGCTCCTTGTGCGGGCACCGCTTCCTGTCCTGAAGGACTGTCAGGTGGAGGAGGTACATCTTCAAGCAGAGCATCTTGGCTGGAAGACCGACGACATTTTGGTGGCAGGCATCAGGGCGGATAATCGACGTCGGCGCCTCGCAGCACAAGTCAAGCGCCGATTCACGATTAGCAAGAAGGATGACACTTGCACCAAGGCTTTCGGCGACTTCTGGGCAGACTTCAGGGGCTCAGAATTTGATCCCGCGAACGATCGACTCGCCCTAATAACGCTACGCGGAACGGATGTTCTTATCCATTCCTTCAACAACCTTCTGGATTGCGCACGTGCATCGCCTGACGCTACAGACTTCATGCGTAGGCTGGAGATTGATGGGTTCATCTCCAGGACGGCGCGGGATTATGCCAAGACAATCCGGGAAATCCTTGAGGATGCCAAGGATGCTGCTCTATCGGATAACGAATTCTGGCGTTTCCTGTCTGTGCTCCATGTCGTGAACTTCGATCTGAACACCGCCTCTGCGCAGACTGAAGTGTGGATCAAGGCCCTACTTGCCGCGTCTGCAAACGAAGGAGACGCATTGGTGGCGGCAGAGGCAAGCTGGCGAGAACTGCTTGAGTCAGTCGGCGCTGGCATGCCGGTGGCGGCTAGTTACCGGTACACGGACCTCCCCGAGGGCTTACGCTGCCGGCATGGGCTGATCGATACCCGCTCGGCCATGATCTTCCGGGCACTTTCAGCGCATAGCGCGGTAACGCTGAACGGTATCAAGACCACAATTGGGCCTACGACCGAGATCGCACGCGACGCATTAACAAACCAAGTCCTTGAGGCGCTGACCGAGAATCAGGTTGTCCTGATTTCTGCCCCGGCCGGTCTGGGGAAGTCGGCTATAGCGAAGAGCTGCGTGCAATTACTTGGTGAGGATATTTACTGCCTTGCGTTCAGGGCAGAAGAGTTTGCTGCCAGCCACATCGACCAGACACTACAGCAGGCTCAGGTCCCGGTAAACGGGCATGCGCTGCTGGGAATCTTGGCCGGGCAAGGCCAGAAATTGATTCTTGTGGAAAGCGTTGAGCGGCTTCTTGAAGCATCAGTCCGAGACGCTTTCGCGGACTTACTCAACTTTGCGCGCAGAGATCGAAGTCTCGGGCTGTTACTAACGTGTCGCGACTATTCGCTGGAAACGGTCAATTCGGCGCTTCTTAGTCAGACAGATCTTGGTGTCAAGGTAATCGAAGTTCCACCGCTAGCAGATGAGGAACTCAATCAAGCGATCGCTGCGGTGCCGGCACTTGCGAACGCATTGAAGCATCAAGGTTTAAATCGTCTACTGCGTTCACCGTACCTCCTGGACAAAGCGGCTCAAATGGAATGGTCAGGGACAGAGAGTTTTCCCACCAACGAAAGGGAGTTTCGGAGACGCTGCTGGGGAGAAGTGATCCGGCGCAATGCTGCGGCTGCGAGTGGAATGCCGCAGCGGCGTGAGCGCGTGTTTGAGGAAGTGGCGCTACGACGGGCGCGGCAGCTCCGTCCATTCGTTGCGATTGAGGATCTGGATTCGAGCGCTCTTGAGGCGCTGCGAAACGATGGACTGATTGTTACCTTGCCGGAAGCAAGTACCGTTGCGGCGCCCGGTCACGATGTGCTTGAGGATTGGGCGATTATCCAGTGGCTTGGTCAGCGGTGGGTTCTGCATGAGAAGACAGCCTGGCCGTTGGCCGAGGATGTTGGCGGATATCCGGCCGTCAGGCGCGCTTATCGGAAGTGGCTTTCAGAGCTGCTTCAAGGACAGACGGAGGCCGCGACATGCTTCGTGCTTTCCGTCTTCCGGGATGAAACGCTTCCGGCATACTTCCGTGACGATACGCTTGTCTGCACACTGCGGTCCAACTCGGCGCGTCAGTTTCTCGAACGGCACCGAGAAGCCCTCTTCAAGGATGATGGGAGGATACTGGGACGAGTAATTCATTTGATGCGCGTTGCCTGCAAGGCGGCGCCCTGGTGGCTGCGCGAAGCGAGACAGTTGCCCTCCCAGTTGTTGGTCGCGTCGGGAGAGGCTTGGCCGGCTGTGCTCGAACTCGTCTTCGCTGGTCTTGACGAGCTTGTGCCCGCACACACACCGATTCTCTTGGGGCTCATTGAGGACTTTACGAACTCGATTGGCTGGCGCGAGCCAGAGCCGAGAGGCTTCGAGCAAGCTGCCAAGATCGGCTTTGGGCTCTTGAGCCATCTCAACGGCTATCGAATGGATGACATGCGAAAGCGCACACTTAAGGTGATCGCGAAGGTGCCTAGGGGCGATCCGAACGCGTTTGCGGCGTTGGTCGACCGCGCAGTCAAGGATGAACAACACGACTGGCTTTCGGACGAGGTGTCGGAGATCCTCCTCGGCGGTATCGACGGCTGGATGGCATGTCGACATTTCCCAGAGGAGATCATCCGTCTTACGAAGTCGAAGGTTCTACTCCATGACGAGAATCTGGACGGCGATGGTTCGCGCCGAGGAGGTTCAATGGATATCGAACCGATTTTCGGTATACAGGAGCATATGCACTTTGACTCTTTCCCAGCGAGTTCTATCCGGGGAGTTTTCCTTCCACTGCTACGTTATCACCAACAAAGAGCTATCGACTTCGTTATTGAACTGCTGAACCATGCTGGCGCCTGGTACGGAGAGCAATACTGGCCGTACGACCGGCTTGAACCGGCATACCTGGTAACTATTGAGCTACCGGGCGAGGCTTCTGTGACCCAATGGGCGAATCCTCGCCTTTGGGGCCTCTACAGGGGTCACTCAGTCGGTCCATACGTCCTTCAGACCGCCCTTATGGCACTGGAGGCATGGCTCCTGGAGGCCCATGAGCACGAAGGTTTGGACTTGGAGTTCTCCCTACTGAAGATCCTCAGAGAGAGCAATAACGTCATGCCGACTGCGGTCGTAGCGAGTGTCTGCAATGCGCATCCCGACAAGGCAGGTCGTGCTGCACTGGCGCTCTTGTCCTCGCGGGAGCTGTTGTGGATGGATCGGGCTCGTCTCGTTCACGAACAGGGGTATGCAGCACTGCCTGGAATATTTCCCAGCTTTGGAATCAATGAATTCTACGTAAAGGAGCGAAAGAAGTCGGATGCGCTGCCACACAGGAAACTGGATCTGGAGGCGCTGGCAGTTAGACTCCAACTAACAGAAAGTCACGAGGATGTGTTCGCGCTAATCGACCGGCATAGGGCGGCGTTACCGCCGGTCGAAGAGCAATCGAAGGAGCATCGCCTGTGGCGTCTGGCTCTGCATCGCATGGACATAAGGGGATACCATCCGTCGGAAGCGTCAGAGGACACAGATGAAGGCACGTCAGAAGGGGACGAGCCGCAAGAGCGACGAATACTACTGGGGCCTGGCGAGATCGAGGCGGACGTTCAGGAAATGATCGACGAGCATGCCCCGATCGCTGCACAGCAGGAGCGAGAACTCTCGCTCCTAAACTGGGGAATGGCGGTGTGGGAAGGCCGGGAGTCATCCAATGTGGACATTCGCAATTGGGAGGCCTTTCTGGCCCGCGCCCGACATATAGAGCCGGAGCCGGACGATTTCATGCGAGGTGGACCGAGCATAGTCGCGGCGGTCTGCGCGCGAGATCATTGGGACGAAATGGGCCTTGAGGACCGGGCGTGGTGCATCGAGAAGCTGATTGGTGAGATCGAACAGGAAAGTGACAGCGGCGATTTCACAATACGGACTGGCCGGAGTGCGCATCGGCCTGACAGACATGCGGCCTTCGTCCTGCCCGGTTTACTTCGCCGAGATGTGTCGGAGACGCAAGTCGTCCGGATCAAGGAGGGAATCGCGAAGGCGCTAACTCATGCAGTTGAGGAGGTCATAGTCTACGCTGCGGATGGCATCGGGGCATACTCGACCGGAGAGTTGAGAACGTTCTCTGAGGGCTGCATAGGGGCAATCGCTGCCGGAGCACGTCTGATCTCCGACCGGCTCGCAAAGGAGAGACACAAGCCTTATCAAGAGCAACGAGATGCTTCTGCGGTTCAGCGTGAGGTTAGACCCGTACTCCGCACCATGATTCTTGAACAGAGCCGCGATCCAGAGACAGAATTGGACGGACTCGATCTGGATGATTGGCCTGGGAAAAACTCCGCAAGTCGAATTCTTCGGATCCTAGGGTTCCAGGCGGATTCCGAATTAGCGATCCGATTTCACCGTCGGATCGCCAGCTCGGTTGCCGAGGATTGGGACGAGGGACTTGAGGACCGGAGTCGTCGTCGTAGTCGCGACTACCGCTTTAATCGTGAATTCATCCAAGCCTTCGCACATTTCGTTTTGAAGCTAGATGTAAAACAGGCGCGTCATGTGTGTGAACCTTTCCTAACGGCAGTCACAAGGCATCCTAGTGAGGTCACAGATCTCATTCAGGATCTCGTCGTTGAAGAGGATCGGCGTGAAAGGGAGACCTCTTTCTGGGCGATATGGCAGGCCTTCGCTGATGCGATTTGCGCGGCACCTTGGATTGATCGGCTCGACTCGCGCTACGGATCTGGAAAAGAGCTGGTACGCGCGATCTTCCTGGGGATTCCTTGGAAGGAGAACTTGCGCCATTGGCGTAGACTTGAAGGCCAGGCGTATCGAGTCGACGAGCTGGCCAGGCGGCTTGACGGATCGGCGGCCGTGTTCGACGCGTACTGCCGGTTCCTCTATGACATTGGGGAGACATCGCTGCCGAAGGCTTTCGCGAACCTGGCGGGATCGTTGGAAGTGGGCGATCCTACAGCGATGCTGGCGGAGCAGAATACGGTGTTTTTGCTGGAATCGCTGCTGCGAAGGTACGTTCACACAGAGCCGCACAGGCTGAAGTCGGATCCAGCTGTACGGAAGGCCGTGCTGGCGCTGCTGGACCACCTCGTCGAGGCAGGTTCATCGGTCGCGTACCGCATGAGGGATGATTTCGTGACACCGCTGAGTGGTGCCGTTAGCGCGTAGGTGCACGGTGGCCTATTCAAAGGCAAGATTCCAACAGCCGGCAAAGAGCAGATACCGCAAATCCGCTGAGATATTCAGGTACGTTTGCCAACCGACGCCAGTTGCGTTCGTCGCGCCCAGACGGAGAGAAGCTCTCGACACCCGTCACCGCGACGCTAACCGTCGCGCAGTTACCTCCTGAGTTCCTATCCCTACCGTGGCCCGGCCTCCGCCGCCCGGCCCCCCGCCGCGATCCGTGCCCACGCCAGTTCCACCACCACCGCGCCGCAGATCACGGCGATGGCGAGCATCTGGATCCAGGTGATGGGCTGGGTCAGGAACAGGTAGGCGAGCAGGGCCGTGATCACGGGCTTCAGGAAGAACAGGTAAGAGCCGCGGGTGATGTCGGGCACGGCGGCCAAGCCGCCGAGCCAGAAGAGCTGGGTGATCGTGGTGTTGTAGACGCCAAGCACCAGCAGCGACCAGGCGGCCTGCGGCTCTCGGTCGAACAGGGTCAGCGGGTTCACCCACACGCCCCAGGAGGCGCCGACCAGCAGCCACAGGCCGACGGTGCCGATGGCCATGGTGATCGTGGTGATGCGGATGGCGCCGTAGGTGGTGATCAGGGGCTTGGCGGAGACGGCGTAGATGGCGACCAATGCGGCACAGCCTACGGCGAGGCCGATGCCCATCAGCGAGCCTTCGCGGCCCGCCAGCTCGAACAGATAGCCATCGGTCAACAAGAGCGCGATGCCGATCACCGCGGCCACGCCGGTGATGACCTTGGGCGTGGTGAACACGACCTTGTTGATCACCAGGTTAGCGACGCCAACGAAGATAGGGATGGTGGTGACCAGCGTGCCCACCTGCACGGCCGTGGCGAAGTCCAGCGACCAGTGGAAGGCGAGATAGGCGAGCGTGAAGCCGACGATGGAGAGCCACAACAGGCGCCAGAAATGGGCCTTCAGCGGCGTCCACAGATCGCGGCTGGCGGGCCAGATCAGCGCCGCGGCGATCAGGCCGGCGCTGCCGATGGTGTAGCGCCAGACCGAGACCTCCGGCCCCGCAACGCCCGACAACACGGCGAAGAACTCGCTGGACGCATGGCCGCAGACGCCGATGAAGACGGCGATATAGGCGAGCGTCGCGCGGTCGAGCCCGGCCATGGCGTCTAAAGACCCATGGCGAAGTCGCGGAGGGCTGCGACCAGGTCTGTCGGGCGTTCCACCGGGATCAGGTGGCCGGCATCGAGCATCTGCACCGAGCGGGCGCAGGGCAGGCGGTTGGTCAGCCGCCGCACATCGCCGTGGTCGAGGAAGACGCGGTCTTCCAGCCCGGTGACGATCAGGGTGCGCACCTTCACCTCCTCCCACGGCGGGGACCAGTCGGCACTGCCGGCATTGGCCAGCAGCACGGCATGGCCGTGGTCGGGCGCCAGGCCCTCGTAAGCCTCGTCGGTCAGGAAACCGGCGCGGATCTCGGTGCTGCGGGCCTGGTTGACCAACAGCGGCATGAACATGTCCATGACCAGCCGCGTGCCGCCGAGTGCTGCGGCCCGCGCCATGGCGGTGTTGATCCATTCCAGCCGCGTGCCGGGCGTGCGCAGGGTGTTGATCAGCACAAGCCCGTCCATGGCCGTGCCGCCCAGGCGCGCCCAGGCGGCATAGAGCCCGCCTATGGACAGGCCCACGACGACGGGCCGCGGCGGTGCGACCTCCAGCATCAGCCGGGCGAGATCGCCGACGATCAGCGCCTGGTCCAGCACCGTGCCGGGCGCGAACGGGCTGTCGGCCTGGCCACGATAGTTGTAGGCCAGCGTGCCGTAGCCGGCGGCGCGCAAGGCCGGGCCGATTTCCCCCTGCCACATGCCGGTGTTGCCGGTGAGCGCGTTGACGAACACGAAGGTCTGCCCGCGCTCGCCCGGCGGGTCGTATTCGTAATAGAGCGCGTCCTGATCGGTGATGGCGAGATGCGCCACGGCCCAGGCCTCCTCAGTGACGGCGGGCTGACGCTAGAGCACGGCGGAGCGCTGGCTCAGGCCCACCTGCTCCATCCGCGCGCTGTAGGCGGCGGCTTTCTGCAGGAAGTCCATATAGGCGGCGTGGACGCGGCCGGTCAGCTCATCCGCTGCCGCCTCCTCCTCCATCACCTCGGCGGTGACGCGGCCCAGCTCCTGCACGATCTCGTCGGAGAACTGGCGGATCTCCACCCCATGTTCCTCGATCAGCGGGTCGAGCGAGACGATGTTGTGATAGGTGAAGTCGGCCAGGGTCTCGTTGGCGACCGAAGACACGGCGTATTGCACGATCTTCTGCAGGTCGTTCGGCAGGGCGGCCAGGCTTTCCTGATTGACCACCACCTCAAGCCCCGGCCCGGGCTCGTGAAAGGCCGGCAGGTAGTAATAGCTGGCGACGCGGTAGAGCCCGAAGGCGAGGTCGTTCCACGGCCCCACCCATTCCGCCGCATCGACGGCGCCGGACTGCATGGCGGCGAAGATCTCGCCCGGCGGCAGCAGGGTGACGGCTGCACCCAGACGGCGCAGCACCTCGCCGCCCAGCCCGGCGATGCGGATCTTCAGGCCCTGCAGGTCGTCCAGCGTGTTGATCTCGTTGCGGAACCAGCCGCCGGCCTGCAAGCCGCTGGAGCCGGCATAGAAGCCCTTGACGCCGAATTCGGCATAGACCTCGTCCCACAGCGCCTGCCCGCCGCCGAAATAGAGCCAGGCGGGCAGCTCCGTCGCGGTCAGGCCGAAGGGGATGGTGGTGAAATAGTTCAGCGCCCGCGCCTTGCCGACCCAATAGTACGGCGTGGCGTGCAACAGGTCGGCGTTGCCGCTCTGCACCGCATCGAAGCTCTCGAACGGCGGCACCAGCTCGCCCGCGCCATAGAGCGTGACGGTCAGCCGCCCGTCCGACATCTCGGTGATGCGGTCGGCCACGCGCTGGGCGTTGACGCCGACGCCGGGCGCGTTCTTGGGCCACGGCGCCACCATGGTCCATTCGGTGCGGTCCTGCGCGATCGCGGGGGCAGCGAGCGTGCTGGCCGCGCCGGTTGCGGCCGCCCCGACGGCGGCGGTGGACATAAAGTTACGGCGGCGCATGGACGGCTTCCTTCCCTGTCTGGCCCGGTTTGTTGGGCGCAGTCTAGCGAAGCCGCCGCCAGATGGGAAAGCGCTTGGTGGTGCACAACCGCGGCGGGGGAGCCGTGCTCTGTGGGGTCAAGATCCCCGCCTTCGCGGGGATGACTGTAAGTGGCTGGTTTTGTTACTTCTTCAGCAACAAGATCGTCGTCCTCGCGCAGGCGAGGACCTCTATGGGACAGGTCACGGCCCGTGTCAGGAGATCCCCGCCTGCGCGGGGATGACGAGAACGGGTGGGACGTGCGGGGCGCTACTCCACCACCCGGTTCAGCTCCATGATCTCGTCGATAGCGCGCCGGATTTCCGCGGTCTCGCGTTCCAGGCGCCGAAGCTCCTCCTCAGCACCGGGGTCGGCCGTGGCCGTGGTGGAACGGAGATAGCTCCGCCGCTGCTCCAGCTCCGTCAGGCGGCTCTCAAGCTGGCGCAGCGATGCCTCGTCGGCGACAGCCTGCTGTCTCGCCACCGCGATCTGCTGGCGCAGCCCGGCATTCTGGGCGTCGAGCGCGTAGAGCCGCTGTTGCAGCTCCGCTTCCTGCTGCTGCAAGGCCGAGGCCTCGGCCCGCGAGCTGGCAAGCTCCGCCTCAAGCTGCGCCGAGGTCGCCCGGGTCGAGGCCAGGGACGACTCCCGCTCGGCGATCCGCTGGTCGTAGGTGCCGCTGATGATGTTGGCGGTGCCGCTGAAAAAGCCGGCCCGGGCCGGATCCTGCGTCTGGGCGCAGGCCGACAGGCCGACCGCGGCCACAATCAGGCCCGGAGCCAGCTTCAAGGCGCTCGATGCCATTCTCCCCTCCCTACCCTGCAAGGTGATCCACGCGGATGTCCGCGGGGTTACGCCTGCGATGCCTGGATCAGCTGATAGAGCAGGTTCTGCTGCTCGTCCCTCAGTGCGCGATAGCGGTTCAGCTCCGACTGCAGGGCCGAGGTGTTGTAGCCCTGGCGCTGAAACTGGGAGATGTCCGCCTGGATCAGCTGGATGTTGCGCTCATGCGCCTGGATGTTCTGCTGGATCGTGGAAATGGAGCCTTGCACCTGCGAGATCTCCGCCCGGTACTGGGCCTGCGAGATCTGGCCGGACTGCAGGGCTGCGTTGACCTCGGCGATGCGCTGGCGGCGGTTGGCGACCAGCTGGCGCGTCAGTACCAGGTCTTCCTGGTATTCAGCCACCTGTGCGCGCGCCTGCCGGATCTGGCCGTCCAGCGCGGCTTCGCGGTTGGCGTAGCTGGCATTCTCTTCAGCTACGAAATAGCCGGCCACACCACCCACCAGCGCGCCGCTGGCGGCCCCGATGGCCGCACCTTCCCAGTCGCCGGCCAAGCCGCCGATCAGCGCACCCAGGGCGGCACCGGCGAGCGCGCCTTCGCCGACCGTCTGGTTGTAGCGGGTCTGGCGCTGGGCCAGCAGCTGTTCTTGCGGTGTGGGATAGTAGCCGTAGTTGCGGCTGCCCGTCCGCGTTCCCTGGCATGCGCTGAGCCCCATCAGCAGCACCAGTGCAATTGCGACCGGCTTCACGGCCGCCCCCCCACGCGAGAGTCTGAGCATCGTCCTCTCCCCCTCAAAGTTCCAAAATCTGTTGGATCGTAGCCTCTTCGTCGAAATCTCCCGTTGCTCCGTAGGCGACGGCCTGGTCGGTGAACAGTTCCGCGAACGCAATGAACGGATCCATCGGCGTGTCGCTTTCGCCCAACTGGTCGAACACCTGGCGCACCACCGACACCTGCTGCTGCAGTTGCTCGCCCGTATAGGTCTCGCCCGTTTCGATCAGTAGATAGAAATAGGCGTTCCGCGAGATCTGGAAGTTCTGGCGTGCTGCGGCGACCAATTGCTGCAGGTTTTCCGCCTGCTGCCGGTTCTCCGGGACCGACTGGTCCAGCGACGAGGCAAGCGCCAGCGCCCGCTGCAAGGTGGCCCATCGCCGGTTGTCGTCGCGCGTCTTGCGCATCATCACAGCGCCGGCATAGATCAGCGCGCTGACGGCACGGGCTTCCGCCTCGTTGCGGGCGGCCAGCTCTTCGCGCAATGAGCCCTGGATATCGGCCAGGGTATCCGCCATGGCGTCGCGGATCTCCAGTTCTTCGCGCAATGCCACCTGGATCTCGGCAAACGCGTCGGCCATGGTCGCGACCTGGTCGCGCAGCTCCGCCTCGCGCTGGGCAAGCTCCGCCTGCTCCTGCTGCAGTGCCGTTTCCTGGTCGCGCAGCTGCGCCTCGATCAGGCTCAGATTCTCGCCGATGACAGCGTCTTCGGCAAAGCCCGCCAGCTCGCCGAGGGCCTCGATCGGGTCCAGCCCCTCCGTTTCCAGCCGCGCCCGCGGCACGTTCTCCCAACTCGCGCGAATGGCTTCCAGCCGCGCGGTGCTGGTGGACACGGGGGCTGCGATCACCACGCGCAGGCCGAAGGTCGGCAGCCGCGTGGCGGACCCGGAGTTCTCGTCGAAATAATTGTACTCCGTGCGCATGGCGGTGCGCATGCGGCTGCCCGCCGTCAGGATCGATCCGCCCTTGGTCAGGAACCCGCCGGCTTGGCCGTGGCTGCGGCCGGCCCGGTTCATGCGAAACGGCTCCAGGACGAATTCTTCGGCATTGCCCAGGACGTCGTACACACCCAACGGGTTGGCCGACAGAAGGCCCACCGGGCGCATGCTGCCCGCGGCAGACTCCGCGCCCTGGTACCAGGCATAGTCTGCAAGCGAGCCGTCCATCGGGAACACAGCGCGGCGGAAATCGAGCGGGGTGACCGCGCTGCCACCGCGCGCCACATATTCCCATTCGGTTTCCAGCGGCAGGCGCAGAAAGGCTGGCTCGCCCTCTTCATGCGGCAGTTCGTCGGGCGCGTTCTGCAGCAGCCATTCGGTGTAGCGGCGCGTGAAGTCGACGCCTTCGAACCAGGTAAGGCCGCCCATGGCCACCCGGCCCGGCATCGAAGGCTCGGGGCACGCGTCGCCCATCACCGCCTTCCACTGATGCGTCGTGACCTCATACTTCCCGATATAGAAGAAACGCGAGCCTTCGTCTGTGAGCGACCCCACAATGTATTCGGTGCGCAGATACTCCGCGTAGGACAGCTCGTCTTCCGCCGGCGAGCCCAGCCGGATCTGCTGGTCCATCAGCCAGTCCATCGGCACGGGCGTTTCGATGCGGCGAAAGGCCATGGCCCCGCCGCAGGGCATGGGCAGGATCAGGTCGTGTCCATCTTCGGCCGGCTGGGGGTCGTAGAACTGCGGCTGCCAGGTGACCTCAGCCTCAGAGGCGTTGGCGAAGCCTGCGAGACCAAGGGCGATTGCCGCTGCCGCGATGTGCCTTGCGCTAGACATCGCGCATGCCTTCGGCGGGCTCCACCCGGCTCGCCTGCCAGCCGGCCACCGCGGACGCGAACACGGCAGCCGCGGCGGTGCCGAGCCCGGCGACCATGTAGTGGTGGGGCAACAGCTGGCAGACCCGCTGCCCGGAAATCACGGGCGCGGAAAACAGCAAATTGATGATGGTCTCGGCCACGTAATACACGGTGAATGCCAATATGCTGCCCGCCAAAGCGATGACGACGGCCTGATAGATCGGAAAACGGACCATCCCCGCCGCAGTCACGCCGAGCAATCGCATGATGCTCAGCTCTTTGTGCTTACGCTCCACATTTGACCAAAGATTGGCACCCAGCGAGAGCAGATAGCCGATGCCGCCGAGAGCGGCGATGATCAGGAAGATCTGTGTCAGGTTTCGGTCCAAGAGCTCGATCGTCTCGATATCGGCAGCGCGCGAGCGGATCTCCACGCCCACGGCCGTCAGATGATCGGCCAGGGGGGCGACATCGTCGAGACTGCGGGCATAGAGACGGAAGCTGGCGAACGCCCTGGCGCCCTGGCGCGGCGGCTCCCCCTCCCAGCCGAAGCTTGGCACGGCGTAGCCGTCGCGGTAATCCTCCACGGCGATCAGCAGGTCGATCGGCGCGAACACGGCTCTGCGCTGATAGCTGGCCGCTGCCAGGACCTGGGCGATCTCCAGATCCACGGTGACCGACTGCCGGGCCGTTCCCAGCTGCCGGACGGCGCGCCCGACCAGGCGGTCCCCCACGCCGACGGCAAGCGCCTCGGCCAGGGCCCGGCTGATGGCGATCGCGTTGCCCGTGGGCGGGTCGGTGCCGGGCAACAGCAGGGGATCGCCCGGGGCCGTCGGGATCAGCTCCGCCCGCTCGGAATTGAAGCGGTCGTCCGGCGTCTCGACGTCGATCGTCGCTGCGATGGACCGGGTGCGCGGGGCTAGGAACCCGACCTCCGGCCGCGCTGCGAGATCGTCGAGCCACGCCTCCTGAAAGGCGAGATTGCCCAGCACCAGGATCTCGCGGTTGCGCGGGTCCTGGCGCAGCTCTTCGGTCAGCGTCGTGACCACGCCGTGCTTCAGGCCATAGAGCACCATCAGCGGAGCCAGCACGGCCGCCATGGCCACGACATAGCAGATCGCCATCTTGCGCTCGTACAAGACGTCGGCGAGCGCAAGGCGAAGGATCATCGCCGCCGCCCCCGCGATCAGATTGCCCTGGCCGCGGGCACCGGCAGGGCTTCGCCGAACGTCGTTTCCACGGTGTCGCCGCGGCGGCGCACGTCAGCCGAGACGATGGGCAGCCCGTAGCGCTCGACCAGGGTGCCGTCATGCGTTGCGATCACCAGGGTGGCGCGAAACGTGTCGATCAGCTCCATGAACAGATCCATCACCGTGACGGCGTTGACCGGATCGAGCGATGCCGTGGGCTCGTCAGCCAGCACGATGGTCGGCCGGTGGGCCAACGCCCGGGCGATCGCCACGCGCTGGCGCTGGCCCACGGACAGTTTCGCAGGCTCGGCATGCAGGGCCTCGGCAAAGCCCAGCCGCTTGGCCAGGGCTTCGATCAGCTCGGGCTTGTGCAGGCCCTGCAGCCGCTGGGGCAGGGCAATGTTGTCGTAGACGGTGAGGAAGGGCAGCAGCCCGCCGGTCTGCAGCACATAGCCAAAGTGGCGGGCCCTGAGTCGTGCCAGCCGGTCCATGGATCGCGCGCGCCACAGCGCCATCAGATCGGTGGGGCGGCCGGACGCCGGATCGATGAAGACGAAGCGCCGGGCGCTGTCCGGCTTCAGCGTCATCGCCAAGAGGTCGATCAGCGTGCTCTTGCCCGAGCCGCTGGGGCCGACGAAGGCGACCGCCTCGCCCTTGCGCAAGGTCAGCCGCGGCACGACCAGTTCGAACGCGCGGTCACCGGCCTCCCGGCGTTTTGCGGCATGGACGATGTCGACGATTTCCTCCCGGGCTGGCGCAACCCGGGGGATCGCCGTCAACGTGGGTTCACGGGAGCGCATTCAGCGGCACCGGATACACATGCTCATTGGGCGGCGCGCCCTCGTAGAGCGGGACCCAGAGGCTGACATTGCGGTCGAGCTGGTCGTAGAGCTCGAGCTTGGACTCGATCGTGTCCAGCACCTCGATCTGCCCGCCGGGCCCGATGGCGACCCATTGGTCTTCATCGATTTCCATCAGCTGGCTCTGATAGGGCAGGCCCGCGATGTACTGACCGATCAGCTCGCCCAGGCTCTCGAATTCTGTCTGCGGCACCAGGTTCGGATCGATGGCGGCCTGGGTGACGGCGCTGCGCAGGCGTCCGAAGAACTCTTCCGGCCCCGCCTCGCCCGTGCGCCCCGTCTCCAGAATCAGCCGCAGCACCCAGCTCAGATTGCTGAGCTGGGCCTTGCTCAACAGCACGCGGACCTGCAGGGCCCGCCGGCGCGGATCGTCGAAATCGCTGTCGGCGGCCCAGGCCTGGAAGACATCCGGCGCACGGCTGCCGGTCACCCGGCCGAGATAGGCCAGCTGCATGGCGCGGCCGATCATCTGTGCCTGGCGTTCCAGCTGTGTTTCGGCCTGTTCCGTCAGTTCCGCCATATGGCCGTCGATGGCCGTGCGGACCTGGCCGATCAGCGCGTCGGTCAGGGTGTCGACCTGCCGGCCGAAAGCCTCCACATCACCCTGGTCTACAGAATAGTAAAGCGGCTCGCTCAGGCCGTTGTAGGCAGAGACAGACTGGTAGGCGGCGGTTGCTGCGTCGTGGTAGGGCGCCCCCTCCTCCGTCAGCAGATGGAGCGTGAAGATCGCGATGTTGTTCTCTTGCGCCAGACGGTTGATTTCCGCCGGCCCCATCCGCGTCTGGCTGTTGGGATCGTTGGAGGCCCTGGGACCGGCATCGGTTATCAGCACGATGTACCGTCCGCCGAAATCATGCTTGCTCCAGCCGTCCAGATTGATTGCCTGCTCCAGCCCCGCCATGGAGTCCTCGTTGAACCCCACCGACGAGACGGCGGCCGGCGCTACCCGGTCGATCTCCTGAAGGATCACTTCAGGCGCGACATCGCGTTCAAGCTCGACAAAGGTCCGGGTGACATAGCTGAGGCCGGGCACCAGCACGGTGTTGTCGCGGAACCCGACCAGGCCGAAGCTGACCCGGTCCGCAATCTCCGAGCCGCCGATGCGCTGGTAGATCCGGCGCACGGCCTCACGGGTGCGGTCGATATAGGGTCCCATGGATGTCGTGGTATCGATGACGAAGACGATGCCGACATCGAAGCTCTGCAGCGCCTCTTCAAGGTCGATCGCCTGGACCGTTCGATCCTCGGACTCGTTCAACGGGATCGAGGCCACACGCAGGATCGTGGTTTCAAATCCCGAAGCCAGCCAAACCCTGTCGGCCTCCAGGATCGGCAGCAGATAGAATTCCTCCGACAGGTCGGGCGGGGTCTCCGGCTCGATGGAGATGATCGGGCTGTCGGGCGGCAGCGTATCGGCGACCGCAGCGTCCCGCAGCTCGTGCGAACGCGGGATCAGCAACTCCGACTCCATCAGCTCGACCAAGGTGTCGCGCTCGTCGAAGAAGAGAACCCGCTCGCGGTTGGCGGGATTGCTGAACGCGACGACCATCGCATGGTCCCAGTCGATCACCTGGTCCGTCCGCACCCAGCCACGTGCCGGCCCACGGATCGGCCCACCGACCTCCGCCCACTCGCGGCCGCCCGCCTCGCGGCGCTCGAAGACGTAGAAGACCGTGAAGGTCGGCACGAGGTCGTCGACGACCGTCGCCGTGTCAGCCGGCTCCGCCCGCAATACCGCCCCCGGCCGTGTCAGCACGCGCTGGAACTGCCCTGTCTGATCTTCCATCGCCAGTGGCGTGCGATCCTGCGCCGCCGCGATGCGCACGCCCGCGTCCATACCCCCCGCCACCAGCGCCAGGCACATGGCCAGCCCGGCGATGAGCCGGATCAGCGGCGTCCGTGCCGAGCCTGCGCCAAGACCGTCGCTGAACATTGTCCAAATCCCTTTTGCTGATGCGGCCGGCGGCCCACCCCGCCGCGCGTCATTGAAACTGGGCATTGAGTAGACGCCGCGCCTCGGCATTGCCGTTCTCGGCCTGACCCTCGAGCCAGAGCCTCAGGCCCTCCAGCATTCGCCCTGCGGTCTCATCGCCTGCGGCTTCTGCCTGGCGGTAATAGCGGATGGCCCGCTCCGCATTGGGCTCGGAAAAGGCTGACGTATGGGGCGCGTAGTAGCGCGGGTCATACATCTTGCCGATCTCCAGCACCGCCTCTGTCAGCCGCCGGCGCGTCATCAGCTCGCGGTAGAGGCCGATCGCCATCTGCGGATCCTCCGCCTCCAGATAGCGTTGGGCGAGGTCGAAGATCTCTTCATTGGGCCGGCCCTCAGACATGATCTGAGCGACGCACGGTTCCCAGGCGCCGGGCTCTGGCAGGCAAGGAAGTCCCTCGTCCCCCTCGGCGGCTTCCGGTTCCGCTTCGGCGGGCTCGGGCGGGTCGTCCGCGACCGATGGAGGGTCCGGCTCAGGCACGATCGCCGCCGGAACTGGGGCGGCGGCAACCGCCGGTTCGGCCTCTTCGACGACCGGCTCTTCAAGCTCGGTCACCGGCTCTTCTTCCGCCGCCGGCTGCTCTTCCTCAAGGAAGGGAAGCCAGGCGGCCATGCGCTGGCGGAGATCGTCGTCGGTGACCAGCACGTAGGCGCCCCCGCCGCCTGCGAGCAGCAGGAACAACAGAGCCCCGAGGGCGATCGCCCATCCGCGCGGCCCCGATTTCGCGTCACCATCGTCTTCCGCGACAGCCGGTTCCGGGGTCGCCGGTTCGGCCACAAGCTCAGGGACCGGCTCGGGCTCGGCAGCAGGCGGTGGTGGCGGAGGAGCCACCACGCCCGTGCGCGTGCGCCGGGCCGGCGTGCCGGAACGGTCGGCGCGGCTGTAGGCCGAGGGCGAGATATCGGGCCATGGGGTGGTCGCTGTCACGCCCAGCGCAGGAAACTCGATCTCCACGGGCATGCCCACCTCGATCCGGTCGACCACGTCGGGCCCGACCGAAACGACCAGATCGGTTCCATCCTGGCGGACGGCCAGCGGTGTCCATTCCGCTTCGGGTCCCTGCCAACCTTCGGGACCAAGATTGTTCTTCTCGTAGTTCAGCCGGCGCACATGGAAGTTGGCGCGGTCCACCGTGGCCTGCACGCCGGCAATCCGAACCTCCGCGTGCCCTCCCCCAGGCACGCTTCGGTCTTCGCGGATGCTGACATGGCCGTTCGGTCTCATCGTCCCTCAGATCTCGTCAGGCGGCCCGTTCCAGGGCAATCACCAGTTTCCCGAGCCGCGCATTCTGCTCCACATCGACGGCGGCACCGTCTCGGCTGGCGGCGTTGTCTTCGACCAGCCGGCGATAGGCGGTCATCCAGTCGACATACTGCATCTCGTCATACGGGGTCGGCTGCTCCGGCAAGCGAAGGCTGCCGCTGTCGCCCCGCCGCGGCGAGAACACCGATCGCCGGTTCTCGCCCCGACCCGCCGTCGGCCGCTCTTCCAGCGGCAGCTTGTCGAAGCCCAGCCAGTTGACATAGGCGTTGAGGATGTTCGCGGCCAGTAGTGCGGCCTTGGCCCGAGCCTGTTCGATCTTCTGTCGGAAGCTCAGCGTCCGGCGAACGCTCTCGGCGATATCGGTGCGGATGTCCAGCCTCTGCGCCCCGGAAACCAACTCGCTTGCAAGCGCCGACATCGACGCCTCCGACACACGGAAATAGGTGCACATGCGTGGGGTTTCCGACGCCGCACGGATCTCACTGATCCAATGCTGCAGCACAGCATCGGCGAAGAGATCGGCCTTGTCGACCGGCAGCCCCCCGGGTTCCGGCGGTTCGACGTCACCGGCATCTTCGGCTTCGACCGGTTCTTCGTCGCCAAATACGTCCTCCAGCAGTTTCCTGGCGGTCACCGGCCGTCCGATTGCGACGACGGGTCGCGCCGGTTCACCGGTCTCCGCCGGCGCCGCACTGCCGTGCATCTCCACGTCGTAGTAGAGGTCGGCAAGCTCGGCATCGGTGACCTGCAACGCCTTCAAGAGATGGCCGAAGCGCTGCGCCTCGACGCAATTGGCGAGGTGCCTGACGACCAGGGCTGCCATGGCCTTGCGTTTGCGCATTTCCTCATCCAGGTCGCCAGAGACGTAATAGCGGGCAAGCCGATCGCGCATCAGGCCCCGCTGTTGGCCGATGCGCGCCTCAATTTGCCGGCGCTTTATGTCCGGATTGCAGACGGGTGCGAGGCTTTGTGCCAAATATGTGATGCCACCGTCATTCAGGCGAAAGGCTTCGTCCCAGGCGCGGACCGGATCGTTGAAGTGGTTCTGCACCAGGGGATTGGAAAGATAGTCCTCCTGAAATCTGCGGATGCGGTTTTCTTCGCCCTGGCGGATGCCGATCTCAACGCCGTCGGCGTCGTATTCCAGGATCTCTTTGGCGCGATAGTTCGGATTGCGCATCCAGAAAGAATTCCGGAAGGGATGGCCCGGCGTCCATTCCCGCGGCCAATCATGCGCCTTACCGAAGAAGTCGAGCAGCGACGCGTTCAGCCGGATGCTCCACCGCTCGATGGACGATGCGCTCTCGCCGGCCTTCTCGCTGAACTCGGTATCGAACTTGGTGAGTACCAGAAAGAGGGCGTTTTCCTGCCGCTCGCGATCGGCCGGATCGGGCCCGTGCGTGCTGTCGATCCAGTCTTTGATCATGGCCGGCAGGGTGCGCACTTCCTGGTTCGACGGCCCGATGCACAAGAGCATGCTGGTCAGCTCCTGCTCAGCACAGTAGCGCTCGAACAGGTAGGCCACCTTGCCGCGCAGGAAGAGGCTCTTCAGCGCATCGGCCTGCTGCATGAACTTCTCGACATCCTCGATGTTCTCGCGCGACCGCGCACCGGGGAAGTCCAGCAGGTCCGTGTGGTCGAAGAACTCCCACGGCTTGTCCTTCATGACGATGCGCAGTTCGGCGATCAGCGCCGTGACGTCGGGCCGCGGCAGCATCGCCTTGCGCCCGTCGGGCGCCAGCACCTCCAACAGCTCCGCCCCGCCGCGCCCCAGCCCGCCCAGCGTCACCACGTCGATCACGCTCTTCTCGCGCGGGATCAGGGCGTCCAGCGGGCAATAGGCGTCGGTCGGAAAGCCGAGCTGGTTGAGTGCGCCATAGAGCTCCTTGAAGAGGTCGGTAAACGGCTCGATTTCGCCCCATAGCACCGAGAACAGTGCGGCCCGCGCACCGATCGGCAGCCGCGGCGCAAGCTCAGCCGCCGCCGCCCAATAGCTGCTGGACAGCGCGTTGATGAGCGGCAGGCCCTTGAACTGCTTCTCGAAATACTCCTGCATTTCGAAGACGTCGTCTTCGGTCAGGTGGTCCACCGGGTTCGCCAGCGCCGACCGGCGGACCATCTCGATCAGTTCCCGGATCTTCTGCGGCGTGACCGCCTGATGCTCGCTGACATCCAGGTCCGACAGATAGGTGTTGCCCAGGATCTTGGCGACATCGGTCTGTGAAAGCAGTCTGAGCGCCACCGGATAGCCGGGCGGCGTCTTTTCGCGGCGGATGGTGAAGCGGGTGACGAGGCCCGTGGACTCCTGCCCGCCTTCGGGATTGATCTCGCGCACGAAATCGATGCCGTCGGGCTGGCCTTCGAACTCGGCCATCAAGGGCGCGGTGCCGCGCCGGGCCAGCGCAGAGATGAGATAGGATTTGCCCGCCTGGCTGGGGCCAAACACGCCGACGCACATCGGCCGGTGGGCCGCCACCTCCAGCTTGCGTGCCGACTGGGCGAATTTGCGGAATTCGCGCATCAGCGACGCGCGTTCCTGGCGCACCTTGTCGGCATTGTCGTGGAACCAGCCGATGGCGCCGGATGCCACCTCGGCGGTGGCCCGGCTCAGCGCCGCAACGCGCTCATTCGCCTCAACGTAGTGGGTATCCATGGGTCCAACCGATATTCCGCACTCTTGTTGATCACGGCCACTCAAAAGACGGACAACACGCCGGTATCGAGCCAGTATCCGGCCTCGTCTTTCAACGTCTGCAATCGTATGTCGACATCGCTTGGCCGCATCGTCGACCCGTCGGCGTCTTCGATGTCGGTCACGCTGAAATCCTCCATGCGATGGCCCTGGGCGTCCTCTTCCTCCTCGTCCGCGCGCTGGAGCGTCAAGGTCAGCGGCAGGCGCATGCGCGCGGCACTCTGCGGATTGGCGAAGTCGAGGAAGTAGAGCGGTGTGGCCGGCCAGCGGTCGATCGCCAGCTGCCGAAAGCCGATGAAGGTCGGCGCGTAGAAGTTCAGCTTGGCCTCTTCCCCAGCATTGCGGCCCTTCTGTTCCAGGTCGATGTCGGAGAACAGGATGCGGTCGTCCTTGATCTGGCCGGAAATCTCCATCTCACCGACGAACCGGGCCGTGGAGCGCATTCTGAGCATGCTGGTGCGCAAGAGGAAGTTCTGGATCTGCCCTTCCGCCAGGGCACAGAGCATGCTGCCGACCGCGGCCGTGGTCTTGGGATCGTCGATCCGGCCGCTGGTGTCGCGGAACGGATACCAGTTGCCGACACGGTACTGATGCATCGGCACGATGCGATCGGCGGGCACCGGCAGGTGGGCCAGGATGGCGTCCGTCACCGCCGGCAGCCGCGACGGCCGTCCGGAGACCAGAAGCACGTCGCAGTCCAGGCTGTGCACCACTTCGCAGAGATCGGCAAGGATCTCGCCGACCACCTGACGAACGGTATTGCCGAGCGCATCGAGGTTCACGTCGAACCGCACCTCAGCCAAGTCGAAGTCCGCGGCACGCTCATCGCGCACCGCCTGGGTCAGATAGTCGAGCACACGCTCCGGGATCCGGGAGTCTTCATCGAAGAAATCGGCGAAGCGCTTCTCGTAGGTGGGCTCGATGCTGAACGGGCGCGCGCTCTCATAGGCATGCAGCATGGACAGCGCGACGGGCACGCAGACCTGCGTGACGAACTGCCGGCGCAGATGGCGTTCCTGCTCCGACATGCCGCCGCGATCGCTGAACAGGCGGCGCAGCAGGGCCTTGGCGTCCCCCACCCCGGCTGACGCCAGCCCCCGCTCTAGCGGCGGCAGCACATGGCGTTCGACCACAGCCTGAACGATGTCGTCGCCCGCGATCTTGAAGCCTTCCCGGAAATTCTGGGTCGGATTGATCGCCCGGTTCCCCTCGATCTGATAGGTGGTCACCATCAGATCGGTCGTGCCGCCGCCGACATCGATGCTGCCGATGCGCAAGGTGGGGGCGTTGTCGTATCCGTCACGCAGCTTGCCGAGAATGCTGAAGAAATCGGTGGCCGCACCCTGAAACTTCTGCGTGATCTCCGTATAGAGGTAGACGAGGTGCGTACAGCTTGCCTCGTCCCAGGACAAAAGGACGGACGGCTCAGGCGGCACCCGTTGATCGTCGCCCGGCGTCCACCCCAGTACGTCCCAGGTCAGCTTAACGGCCGCCTCGGCGCGCTCGCGCATCACCTTCTGCTCGGCAATCGGCGTGGCCGGCGGCAGGGTCATGATGATGCGGCGGAGCTGGCGCGGCACATCGGCGTTCTTGCGCCGGCTGCGCGTCTCCGGCGCGTTCATCATCAAGATCGCCTGCAGCAGGATCTCGCTCAGCATTAGGCTGAACAGGGATGACCGGGAGAATTTCGCGCGTACGGCCGACGTGCCGCGGCCGCGCTTCTGGCGCAGCACGTCGCCGTCTTCGGTGATGTAGGCCATGATCGGGCCGGACACGGGCGGCTCATGCGCAGCACCCTCGGTCTCGACACAGTTGAACCGCCACACCTGGTTGATGGGCCGGCGGTCCCAGAGATACCGCTTGGGGCTGGACAGGCCGGACGTACCCTCAGTGCCCATGACCCCGCCGGACAGCCGCACCGCCTCCGGCCCCACACGCACCAAGCTGGCCCAGTGGAACCCCTTGCCGCGGCCGCTGCGCCGCGACAGCGCATCCTTGCCGAAGCTCGCCTGGGTGAACTCCACCCGGCTTTCGAACGGCAGGGTGTGGGCGTGCTCAGGCCGCGACAGGTCGCGCAGCTCCAGCACATAGGCGTCGTTGAGGTCCAGCCGGTCGTCGGGATTGTGCTCGATCAGGATGCCGCAGGTGCGGCTGTTGCCCACATCCAGCACCAGATCGACATCGATGGGCTTGAAGTTGGGTTCGCGGCTGACCGTGTCGATCAGCCGTATGACCGGGAACCCGCAGGCATCCTTCATGACCTCAAGGAAGGTGAGGTACCGCGCCCAATGCTCGCAGGCATTGGGAAAATCTTCATCCCTGAGCGGCCGCCCCGGCCGCTGGGCCGCCTTGAACTCGCGAAACAGCTCATCCAGCCACTCGTCCACCCAGGGTTCGTTCAGGAACCAGCCGTTCTGGGCGTCGTCATGGACAAAGGCGAAGCGGCTTTCCTCCTCCGAATCCCGAGGTGCGGCGACCAGATAGGGTCGCCCGACTTCCACGTCCCGCAGTTCGGTGTCGAAGGCCAGCACCACGCGATGGGTATTGCCGTCGCGGTCGCGCTCGTCGAGTTCGGTGACCCGGATCCTGGCCCAGTTCGACGGCCCTCGATCGAAATCAAAGACGCCGGGCGCCAGTTCCGTCTTGATCCGCAGGAAGGGAACTGGCAGCCACTTGTTAAGAAAGACCTCCAACCCCTTGGTCTTGTTAAGATTATACGTATCCTCATCCGGTGGGATCGTGTCCGTTGCCGGGTCAAAGAGCGCACCGTCTTCGGGATGGGGCTGCAGACAGCGCAGCATCACCGTGACCAGCTGGTCTGCGCCGTCGCCCGGCGCGCCGACGCCATTGGCCGGAAGCGTCAATGTGGGATGGTCGGCGGCAGAGTCGCCCAGCTCTTCGCCGGGCGCCAATGGCCTGCGCTCTTCCCAGAACGATCGCGTCAGCTTGAGTGTCCGATCGATATCGAAACCGAAGTCGAGGAACTGAAGCCCGCTATTCGGAATAAGACTAACGACCGGTCGAAAACTCGGCAGCGGCTTCAGCATGGCCCCCTTCCAACGTAGTCCCCCTTCGCAGGCCCACGCTACGGTACAACGAACTCATAGTATGTGACTTCGCCCTCATCTTCACGGATCGATCCTTCGATGATCTCGGTTTCGTCACCGTTTGCGACCCGCAACCGAAAGGGCGTGGGGTTTTCGCCGTCCGACCGGCTTTCATAGTTGTCGATGCGCACCACGTATCGTCCCGGCGGGGCATTCCCTTCCCAGACGATATTCTCCACAGGCTCGTCCGACATCGGACCGCCGCCGTCCGCTGCATTCATGTCGACGTCCAGCGTCCCGCCGCAGGCGCTGGGCTGATTGAAATAGATCTGCTGGCCGTTCGGGCACTGCACGCGCAGATCAAGATCGGCGTCACCGTTCCACATCAAGGTAACGTTGACCTCGCCCTGCTGGCCGTCTTCGCGTTCCAGGCGTTCGTCGAAGGCTTCTTCATCTTCCGGAAGCGGCGGCGTGGTGTTTTCGGGCTCTACACCGTCCACATCCTCAGGGATCCCGATATCGTCCGGGGCGGACGCAATCTGCTCTTCCTCCTGAGCATCCGGCACAGGAACGGCTTCGGAGGGCGGCTCATCCAAGACAGTCTCGGGATCGACCTGCGGATCGACGCTCGCCACCGGTACCTCAGGGTCGATGTCTTCGGCGACGGCCGGCGGTGCAGGCTCGGCGACCACGGCCCCAGGATCTTCCGTGTCCGTTGCCACCTCGGGCACGACATCGCCCTCCGCAATGACCGCAGGAACACCCTCGTCATCGGGCACAACGACGACGACATCCGGGTCGCGCTCGGGGTCGACCTCGACAATCTCAACGCGGCGTTCCGGCTCCGGCTCTTCCCGCGCTGGAGGGACCGGCGTGACCGCCTGGGCCGCGCGACGGCACTCGACCTCCCGGTGAGCGATCGCCAGCCTCAGTTGATAGAGCCGATCTTCCAACAGGTCCGTGCGTTGGCGTTCCTCAGCCAACGCCAGTTCGTTGTCGCTGTTGTCGATCAACGGTATGGGGCAGAAGTTCACCAGCGCACGCTCGGTCAGCCAGCGCGGGCCGACGCCGCAGCCGCTCAACAGCACGAAGAACACGGCGAACAGCAACAGGGCAAACAGCAGCCACAAGAGGCCGGTCAGCCACCCCCAGCCACGGCTGAACACCGCTGCGGTAAACGGCACCGAGGCGACCGCCGCGGAAGGAGCGGCTGCCGCTGCGGCAGGAGGCGGCGCCGCTGCCACGACTGGCGCTGCGGCGGAGGGCGCCGGCCGCGGCAAGGGTGGCGGCATCCGGGCCCGGACAAGCCGGCCAAGCACACCGCGCTCGGCTTGGGGGCTGTCGTGCAGATTGCCCCAGCACACAAGCACGGGCTGGCTGCCCACGAGGTAGATGAAATCCTCGCCGGGGATTTCCAGCGCCAGCTTCAACATCTGGCCGAGGAACCGTTCGCCGCCTTCCTTGGAGCGGGTCAGCTCCGCGGCCCGCGTCTCGATCTCTTCACGCAGCTCAGCCAGGCGCTTGGTGGCGGCCGCCCGGGTTTCGTCATCGGAATCGAGATACCGCGTAACCGGGCCGCTGGCAGATGTGTACCAGTCGACCGTCGCACGGGCGGCATTGGTATTGGGTTCGGCGAAAAGCGCAGCGTGCGCCGGCGAGAGCTGTTGTGCCAGATAGCGGGAGATCTGGTCGTACGCCCGCATCACCGGCTGGCCGGCCGTTCCGACAGCATGCAAGCCGCGCTGCCGGGTCGTGGCGATAAGGGTTGTGTCCGTCATTGCCGATCTACCTAAGGCCGCTTCCCGCCATCGCCCTATTCGGCGACGGGATCGGCAGCTTCCTCGTTGGTCGGCTCCTCTGCGGTCGGCTCGTCCGCTTCCTCCGCCGGCTCGGCCGCAGCTGCTTCCGCTTCTTCGTCCGCAGGCTCGGCTGCCGGCGCTTCCGCTTCCTCACCAGCGGGCTCAGCCGCCGTCGGTTCTTCTTCCTCCACGGCTGGTTCGGCTGCGGTCGCCTCTTCTTCCACCGCTGGTGCTTCGGCCGCGGCTTCGGGCTGCGCCGGGGCGGCAGCAACCCGCTGCGGCGAGCAAATGCCCTCGACCGCCGCATAGTCGACGCCGACCGAGGAAAGGAAATCCATCAGATCTCCAGCGGCGATGGCATAGTTGGCGCGGCCGCCGCCGGCGGCGCGGTCATAGCGCTGGAAGGTATTGACGCCCACAACGCGGCCACAAGCGTCGACCAGAGGCCCGCCGGAGTTCCCCGACGAGATCGCCGCGGTGTGCGCGACAATCGGCGTGCTGCGATCGACATTCTGCACGACCGTGACAACCCCTTGGCTGAGCGCCATCTCCGGGATCGACTCAAGATCACCCTGAGCCAGGTCCCAATAGTTCTGGTCGAACTCGACCATCAGCATGGGGAAACCGGCGGCGATCACGTTCTGAAGGCGGGACACCGTCGGCGTCAGCGCCAGATAGGGCACGTCAGTCGCGCCGGGGACCCGCAGCACCGCGTAGTCCCGCCCGATCCAGCCGGTCCGCGTCAGCCTGCCACCGGCCTCGTGCACGACCCGGGCGAGCTGCAGCGAACCCAAGGATTCGTTGGTGACAACGATCGCGTTCGTGCGGTCCACGACATGGCGGTTGGTCACCACCGTCTCCGGCCCGATGAAGAAACCACTGCCGAAACCGATTGCATCGCGGGAGTCGGCAGTGGTGATGATGAAGACCGTCGCCGCGTCCAAGAGGTCGACCAGCGTGCCCTGGAAGTCTTGCCCCGGCGGCAGCGCGGCAGTCGGCGGCACCGTCCTCGACGGCTCAGGCGGCAGGACCGATTGGGGCACGGTCACCGCCGGCTGCACCCCGCCCACCTGATCCGCTTGGCTCGGGGCCGTCGGCGGCGCCACGCCCACTTCGTCCGGCTGGCCCTGAGACGGCAGCTGCGCCGGGCCCGTTTCGCCCGGTTGGCCCTGAACCGGCGGCAGCGCCTGACCCGTTCCGCCCGGCTGACCCTGAGCCGGCGGCAGCGCCGGGCCCGTTCCACCCGGCTGGCCCTGGGCCGGCGGCAGCGCCTGGCCCGGTGCCGGTGTCATCGGATGGCCCGGCATTCCCGGCAGCACCAGCGAGGCATCGTCCGCCCGGCAGACCCCCATCTCCAAGGCAATCTCGGTGTTGCGGATCTGCTCTTCCAGCGCGCGGTTGATGTCTTGCTGCAAGGCGATCTCGCGGTCAAAGTCACGCGGCTCTTCCGCCACCGGCTGCGGCGGATGCAACAGCACGCCCGGCAGCAGAAGGAAGACCAGCACCAGCGCCGAGACGATGACCGCGATCAAGACGCCGAGCCAGGGGCGCTGCCGTTCTTCCACCACGACCATGCCACTGCCGGGGCCCCCGGGCGGCAACCCGCCCCCTCCGGGCGGAAGCCCGGTACCACTGGTCGGCGGCACAACCCCGCCGGCGCCCCCCGCTGCCCCCGCCGGACCTGCCGCCTGGGCACCAGAGGCCATTGCGGTCGCACCCAGCGCGGCGGCACCAGCGGCCGCAGCCCCGGCGGCGGCGGCGCGTCCGGGACTCGCCTTTGGCGCCACCGCACTGCCCGCCGCAAGCGACGGTGCGTCAAAAAGCGCATAACGGCCGAGGGTTTCGTCGAAATGGCGACGGCGCGTCTCGTCACCGGCCAGAACGCCCGGCGGCGCCAGTCCCCAATTGGTCAAGAGCGGCTTGCCGTTCAGCACCAAGATATCGTCAGGGGAGGCGACATAGAGCGACGACCGCACCAGCGGCCCGACCTCGGGGTCGTCGAGCACTGGCCTGATGGTCTGCAGGTGGCGCCTCAGCGCCTCTTCCGGCCCTTGGCGGGCTTCCGCATCCAGCGACTGCAGTGGCACCGGCTCGCCGGGCGTCGCGGCATACCAGGAGATCGAGCTGGGTGCCGCCCCATTTCCGCGTGTTATGACGGGCTCGGCAAACAGGTTGGCCGTATCGCGCCCGCAGTGTTCGGCCAGCACCTCCTGCAGGGCGGCATGGTCTTCCATTGCCAACCGGCCGCCGACCCGCACCGGCTCCTGGTCGTCCAGCTTGATCTTCCGTACGAAATGCGGCGCGCTCATCCTCACAGCTCCGGCTGGTGGCCTCCCGGCCGACCCACACGCCGGGGCAATCGCATGATTGGCTGAGCGGCGCGCAAGCTCATTTGTCTCATTGATTGCGGGACTTTGTGGCGCGCGTAAGACCTACCAAAGGAATCCCGCCATCACCCAGTCAGGAGTCGCGCCATATTGTTGCGACAATTGGGCAAGCGTGGCCTCACGCTGTCCCGGATCTGCCGCATCGGCGAAGGCGGCTCCGTGGATGCCGTTGGCGATCAGCAGGGTGCCATGGCCAGCGCCCCGGCCGCCGGCGATGTCGTTTTCCAGGGAATCCCCGATCGCGAGGATGCGGTCAGCCGGCACCTCGCCGAAAAACCGCTGCGCCTGGCGGTAGATAGCCGGGTCCGGCTTGCCGAAGCTGATCACGGAGCCACCGAGTGCGAGATACTTGTCCGCCAGGACTCCCGGTGACGGTAAGGTCTGGTCACCCATGATGCCCTGCCGGTCCGTGTTGGCGCAAACCATCGGCAAACCGCAGTTCCAGGACGCATGCAAGAGGTCGTCGAGATCCGGCGCGCTCCAGGCCTCTTCATCGACGCCGGCCAGCAGGAGAAACTCGGCCTTGTCGGGGTCGTCCACCAGCTCGACGTCCAGGTCGCTCACAATGTTGCGATCGCCGCCGCGGCTGACCAGCAGACAGCGGCGTCCGAGCCCGGCCACTTCAGGCTCGCCGTCCTTCAGCGCCATCCAGGCGGCTTCGCCGGAGCTGACGACCGCTGTGTAGAGTTCCGGCCCAATGCCCATGGACGACAGTCGCGCGCCGTTGTCGGCCGCCCGCTTGCCGGAGTTGGACAGGACGACGGCCGGTTTGCCCAGGGCCACCAGCTGCGACAGGGCCTCAACCGCACCCGGATAAGTGTGCTGGCCGTTGTGCAGCACACCCCACTGGTCGATGATGAAGCCGTCGAACCGCTCCGCCAGCGGCTCCAGCCCGTCGACCCAGACCGAAGGCACCGTCCCCGACCGCCGCACCGTCAAACCGGCTTGCCGCCGCCACCACCGAAGGTGACGTAGGCATAATAGGCGCCGGCGGCCACGACGACGACGCCCAGCACGGCTGCGGCGATCTTGATCCAGCTCCACGGCCGCTCGCCATGCACCTCGCCGGTGCGGGCATTGACCAGGAAGCGGTAGACCTTGTCCTTGTACCGGTAGGCCGCCAGCCACACCGGCAACAGAATATGCTTGTAGGTGATGCCATCGTGGCGGGTGCTGAGCGAGGTGATCCGCTGCTTGTCGCCGCCGATCTGGCGTCGGACATCGCTGCGGATCGTCCGGTCCATGATCTTCTTGGCGTATTCGAAGCCGTCATCGAGGCTGACCTGGTAGCTCTCGGCACGGAATCCGCTCAGATAGCCTTCATTGTAGGGCACCAGATTCTCCAGATCCCACGGCTCCAGCTTCTCCGCGATGTTGCGCGGCAGGCTGTTGCTGGCCAGCACCAGCACGTCGTCGAAGAACCGCTGCACCGTGCCGCTGACCGGCGTCCATCGGGTCTTGGTCACCGTGCGCCTGTTCTTGCCGCTGCCGACGGTCACCGTGTAGTTGATGCCGCGCTGGCCGCGATAGTGGCTGGTGGTGTCGCTGTCATAGGTCCAATAGGGCGTGTACATCCCGGCCAGCGGGCCGTCGTCGCGCGCATAGCGCGCCAGGTTGCTGGGCGCAAACCAACGGCTGGACAGCCATTTCTTGAACGATTCGCGTGCCTCGCGATGGTCCAGCTTGAACGGCAGCAGCGATTTCGGCTTCAGATGCGTCGATGACTGGGCGCTTTCGATCACCACGGTGGAGCCGCAGAACGGGCATTCATCGGATGTGACGTTGGGGTCGAGCGTGAATTCCGCGGCACAGGTGCCGCATTTGATCGTCTGCTCGGTGATCGTCTCGTCGGCGGCCGACCCCTGGCGAAGCGCGGCGTGATAGTCCAGTTCGTCGACGCTCTCTTCGCTTTCGGGGATCGGGTTTTCGTGGCCGCAATACTGGCACTTCAGCGCATCCATGCCCGGCGCGAAGGTCAGAACGGCGCCGCATTCCTCGCATGGGAATTGCGTTGGCGAGGTGCCGGCGGGGGCTTCCGCGCCCGCTGTCTCCATCTGGCTCATTGGCCGGTCCCTTCTGTCGTGGGTTTGTTGAGATCAGGCGGCCGGCGGCAACGGCGGCGGCATCGCACCGAACAGAGAAGACAGCTCGTCCACTTGGCCGGCCGCCGTCCAGGCAGCCATGCCCTGCTTCCACACCAGCGTGTCGCGTGTCACCTCGCCGGACTGCACCTTGCCCTGCAGCGCGGCGGTGTCGAACGGGCCGGTCTGCTGACCGCCGGCGGCGACGAAAAACTGGACGGCCTGGGGCAGCGGCGGAGGCGCAGCGGGCGCTGGCGCCGGGGCGGCCTGTTGCTGCGGTGCCTGGGCCTGCGCCTGGCCCCACGGCCCGCCCATGGCCGATGCCATCTGCTGGCCCATGCCCCAGCCCACGCCCATGCCGACGCCGGCGCCGGCTATGCCGCCGGGATTGGCCGCCGCCGTCTGGATCGCCTCAGCCGCCTGGAACTGGGTATAGCGGTGCAGGTCGCCGATCACGCCCATCTGGGTGCGCTTGTCCAGCGCCTCTTCCACCGCTTGCGGCAGCGAGATGTTCTCGATCAGAAGCTTGGTCAGCTCCAGCCCGTAGGCCTCAAATTCCGGGCCGATCTTGCCGGTGACGAAATCCGCGAACTCTTCATAGTTGCCGGCCATGTCCAAGACCGGGATCTTCGCCTCACCGACCACACTGGAGAATCGCGAGACCACTAGATTGCGCAGCTGGTTGGTGATCTCGTCCGTGGTGAACTCCCCATCCGTGCCGACGATCTCACGAATGAAGGTCGCGGCATCCTTCACGCGCATGGCATAGGTGCCGAAGGCGCGGATGCGCACGGGGCCGAATTCAGGATCGCGCAGCATGATGGGGTTCTTGGTGCCCCATTTCAGGTCGGTGAAGCGCTTGGTGTTGACGAAATAGACTTCCGCCTTGAACGGACTCTCGAAGCCGTATTTCCAGCCCTGAAGGGTGGAAAGGACCGGCAGGTTCTGCGTTTCCAGCTTCACCCGTCCCGGCGGGAACACATCGCCCAGCTGGCCTTCGTTGATGAACACCGCCACCTGGCTTTCACGGACGGTCAGCTGGGCACCGTACTTGATCTCGTTGCCGTGCCGTTCGAACCGCCAGACCATGGTGTCGCTGGTCGAGTCCAGCCATTCGATGATGTCGATGAATTCGCCGCGAATGCGGTTCCAGATCATGGCGTCGTCTCCTTCCACCGCCGGTCACCGCCGGCCCGGCACGGTAAAGCCCCTTACCTTGTTGCCCCTTTTACCAGCCGCAGCAGAGAGGGCAAAGCACCTGCGTTGTGCGCGGTCGGCAGACGATTTTCCCAAGGGTGCGCGCAGTTGCCCCTTTCGCCGGGTCGGCCCGCGGGCTTATACCGGCCGGCGTCATGGGCCGTATCCTTCCCCATATGCCGCTCATCCTGCTGATCGCCAGCGCGCTGGCGCTTGGCGCGGCGCTGCTGGCGGAGCACGCCTTCGGGCTCGATCCCTGCATCCTGTGCATCTATCAACGCTGGCCTTATGTCATCGTCATGGCGCTGGCCGCTGCCGCGCTGGCGGCGCGTCGCACACCGCGGCTGCGCGCCGGCCTGGTGGCGCTGTGCGGCGTCGCTTTCTTGGCCGGTGCGGGCCTGGGCGGCTTCCATGTGGGCGTTGAGCAGCGTTGGTGGGAGGGCACGGACAGCTGCGCGCCGGACAGTAATGTGGATACCACCGACCCGGTGGCCCTGTTGGAGGCGTTGCGCCAGACCGAGGTGGTGCGGTGTGACGAGGTGGCGTGGTCGCTGTTCGGCATATCGATCGCGGGCTACAACATGCTGACCGCGGGATTTCTGGCCGCCTTCAGCCTGCTGGCGTCGCGGCGGATGATGGAAGGAACGCCCGCATGACCGATGGTGCCAACCTGGCGGGGCCCCGCACGCTGCCCGGCGAAATGACGCGGGAAGACCGGCTGGCCCGCTTGATCCGCGTCGACCATGCCGGCGAGTACGGTGCCAAGCGAATCTACGAAGGCCAGTTGGCCGTGCTCGGCGACAGTGCTGCCGGCCCGGTGATCGCTGAGATGGCGGAGCAGGAGGCGAAGCACCTCGAGGTGTTCGAGCGCCTGCTGATTGAACGTCGCGTGCGCCCCAGCCTGCTGCATCCGCTCTGGCATGTGGCCGGCTTTGCGCTCGGCGCCGGGACGGCCCTGATGGGCCAGCGCGCTGCCATGGCCTGCACCGTGGCCGTGGAAGAGGTGATCGACGAGCACTATGCCGAACAGCGCGACGAACTGGACGACGATGAAGCGGAACTGCGCGACACCATCGAACAGTTCCGCCAGGAGGAGCTGGAGCATCGCGATACCGGCCTGCACCATGAAGCCGAGCAGGCCCCGGCCTATCGCCTTTTGAGCGCCGCCATCAAGACCGGCTCCCGCGCCGCGATCTGGCTGGCCAAACGGGTATAGGGCGTCCACGCACGACCCAGGCCTACCTCAAGTCAGCGGAACCACCGTCAGCGTGACCACGCGGGCACCCGACGCATCCGCGGCGCAACCTGGGCCCGACGGGCCGCCCGGCACGGTGCGCACCAGCTCCGGCACGACGCCCAAATGCTCGATCAGATGGGTCGCAACGGCATCCGCCAGCACGGAGCTGGCGCCGGTGCCAATGGCGACGTCGATCCGTGGTGGCGGTCCGGATTTGCCGAAGAGTTCGTTCACTTGAGCGATGAATTCCGCTAGCCGCTGGTCGGCCGGCGGCACAACGACGAGGCTGCCGCCCTCTTGCCCCAGCGGCACGGGAATGGTCACGCCGCACGCGCTGACCAGATTGTCTTCGATCGAGCCCTCAGTCTGCAGCGTGATCAGCCGCACCCAGTCGCCGGGGCTGGAGGCCCTCAGCACGATGTCGACGTGGGTGCCGTGGAACGTAATCTCATCCTCCGGCTCCAGCCCGCGCAGCGTGAAATCGGCATAGTCGAGCGTGGGCAGACCGACGACCGGGTCCGTCGCAAACAGCTCATGGTCCTCGGTAATGGCTGCGGCGACCGTATCGTCGAAATGCAGTGTGGCGGATACACGCCCGCGCCGTGAGAGCGGATCCCATTGCAGGTAATAGCTGGAGACGACAGTGCCGGCCCGGATCAGTTGCCCGTTGAACGCGTCGGCCTCCGTCAGCACCCGGTTGACCCGCACGTCCCGCGGCAGCAGCACATTCTGCTGCTCCCGCCACACCAGCAACAGACCGTTGTTCGGGTCGGGACGCACCGGATTGGGCAACGCCGCCTGATCCGGCGCAATCAGACACGCCTCGGCACCCCAGTGGCAGTCGATGGCGATGATATCGGCGGCAGCCGGACCGTACAGCCCCGTCGCCAACATACCGGCCAGGGCCAGCCCGTGCAGGCAGCCCCATGTGCTGCCGTTACCGCCAATCCATGCAGAGAGTCTGCCCATCGCCCACCGTCCAGCCCTTCGCCACAGAACAGGCCAGCCAAACGTGACGTAGGCATGGCGTCATCGGTTCGACGCGAAGGCAGCGGCTCGCCACGGCTCAGACCTAACCGCAGCATCAGCCTGGATATCGGGCTGACGAAGTGACCTCAGGCGCCCCCACTCTGTCGTCTGCACCGCATCCCGCATTACTCAAGAGTCGAGACTGCCTTGACTTTGCAATCGAGCGGACGCCAAGACGGCAATGTTCAGGCAACAACCCCCGTCAGCGATCGGACGACACGCAATGCTGAGAATGTTCCTGCGCCTTTCCGGCTGGATCGCGGTGATCCCCCTCGTCATCGGTTTGGGGGTCGTCTTCGTCAGCGTGCAGGCTTCCGGCGACGCGGCGCGGCTCGAGGCCGAGGGGGTGGAAGCCAAGGCGACCGTCATCAACACAGAGACGCGGCGGCGGCGCTCCAGCACCGGCAGCGGGTACGACACGGTCTATTCCGTGCGGTACCATTTCCCCATCGGCGGCGGAACGCTGCATTACGGTCGCCGCGATGTCGAGCGGTCGTTCTACGACCGCGCGGAACCGGGCATGCAGATCCCGGTGCGTTTCGTGCCGGCCGAGCCGGACATCCATGAGATCGAAGCGGGTGCCGTCAGTGAGAACGCGTTCTACGCCGGCCTGGTCGGGGGGTTCTTCGCGCTGCTCGGCGTGATCCTGCTGTTCCTCTTCACCCGGCGTGCGTCGCGCGCGGTGGCTGTGCGGGACAGGGGCGAGAGGGTCGTGGCGACCGTTTCGGACGTGGTTCAGGTCAAGAGCCGCAGCCACATCCGTTTCCGCTTCACCGACCGAAGCGGCGTGAGCCACGAGGCTCGTTCGCTTTCCGGCTCCCACGCACGCTTCGCCGACATCACGTCAGGCGACACGATCGCGGCGCGATACGATCCCGATGCGCCGGACCGGGCGTTCTGGGAGCGTGACCTTGGGCTTTAGGAGATGCGGGTGCACTTGCCGAAGGGTCCGATCGGCGGGGATCGTCGCGACTCTGGCCGCCCTGCTATCGGTCGGCGTGAAGCCCGCGGCAGCGCAAGTGGCGGCCGACTGCACCAATGACGGCATCGCGTTGTGGGGCAAGGTGGCCGTGACGGACAGCCACTATGCCGACCTGTCCGTACGTGTCGTCGACAACCATGCGGACCTCAGGGTCCAACAGGTCGACAGCTGGGCAGACGACTGCGGGATGTGGGAGATTGTGGACAGCCACTACCCCGACTTCACCGTGCGTTTCGTCGACAGCCACTATGCCGACATCGACATCGAATGGGTCGAGAGCTATCCCGGCCTCAACTGAGGCTGCCGTCTCCGACGGCCGGCAGGCCGCGTTAGTGGAACCCGAACAACTGGCTGGGGGTCTCGGCTTCGATTGTGCGTCTCGCCGCCGGATCGGGAACCCACTCTTCAAGCCAGTCTTCGGTCTGCCGATAGCTGCGGCCCACTTCGAACTGTGTCCAGGGCCAATCGCTTCCCCACAACAGGCGCTTGGGGCCGAAGGCTTGCAGCAGGGCCTCCGAATAGGGGCGCATGTCGATATCGCCGCAGCGGTATGGCGCCGACATCTTGACCCAGATGTTGCCCTCCGGCGCCCTCTCCAGCATTGCCCGGAAGCCCAGATCGTCGAGGCCGAGGCGCGCCTCAGGACGCCCGAAATGGTCGATCACCAAGGGTGCACCGACACCCGAGAGCGCTTCCAGGACATTGGCAAGATGGCGTCCGTCGACCTGAACTTCGATCAGCCAGCCACGCACGCCCACACGGCGGCAAAGGTGCTGCCATCGCGGCTCGGCAACCATGGCGGGGTCCAGACCGACAAGGTTCAGGCGCATGCCGATCACATTGGCATCGCTCAGCTCGTCCAACTCCGCTTCCGAAACCTCGGGATCGACGACGGCAATGCCCTTCAGCCGGCCATGAGTCGCCTTCAGCGCATCAACCAGGTAGCCGTTGTCGGTACCGAGAAAGCTGGGCTGAACCAGAACGGCGTGCGGCACGGCCGCGGCGTCCAGTTCGGCCAGATACGCCGCAAGCGGCGCCTCGTAGGCGGGCGTATAGCGCCGGTTCTCGACGAACCTGCAAGAATCCGTGAAGACATGTGCGTGCGTGTCGATGGACTTCATGTCGATGCTGCCCGTGGGTGCGAAGGCATTGTTCGCAGTCCCCGCCTTTCGCGTTCGATCCCCCTATTATATACGGAAAATTAAGGTTAAGAAAAAGGGAAGAGGCGGCCGCGTGCGATGGCGGGGCGCGTAGCGATGCGGGATCGCCTCCCGCAAGGTCCTGGCTGCAGTCACCGGCAACTCACACACCGTTTGAACCTCGCCGACCGTGTTTCCGTTCCAGGTACGCGCACACCCCCCGAAGCAAAGGGAGACGATCGATGGCACGCATACCCGTTCTGCTGATCTCTGGCCTCGCCTTGGCCACGGCCAGCGCCCATGCCGAACCCATCGAGGTACGGATCGCCAGCCACGTCTCGGAACTGGCGCCTCTGCACGCGCAAAGCGAGATGTTCGCCGCGATGGTGGAAGAGCGGCTGCCCGGCCAGTTCGACTTCCAGATCTTTCCGGGTGGCCAACTCGGTCGCGAGAACGCGCTGATCGACAATGTCCAGCTCGGCTCGCTGGAGATGATCAATGTCGCGTCGGGCGTCCTGAAGATCGACGGCAGGCTGGGCGTGTTCGACCTGCCATGGCTGTTCGCCGACCGCGATCATGTCATCAGGGCCATGGAGGACGGCGGCCTCGCAGATGAGATTGCGGCGGTGATCGAGGATCTGACGGGAACGGTCGTCGTCGGCATCTACGAGAACGGCTTCCGCCACGTGATCAATAGCGCGCGCCCGATCGTCGTGCCGGCCGATCTGGACGGCTTGAAGGTGCGTGTCTCCGGTGGCGAGTTTCGCCAGAACGTCTTTGCCTCGCTCGGTGCCGTGCCGACCTCGATCTCATGGGCCGAGACGTTCACCGCGATGCAGACCGGCGTGGCCGACGGGGCAGAGGCAGCGATCTACGGGTTCTACGAGCAGAAGCACCACGAGGTTCAGGACTATCTGAGCCTCACCAGCCATGTTTACACGCCGTCTTTCCTGATCGCGTCGACCGCCTTTTGGGACAGCCTGACCGAGGAACAGCAGCAGGTCTTCCAAGAGGTCGGCGAGGCCATCACGATGGACGCCTATGCTCGCGCCGCGGAACTGGAAGCCCAGTACCTGGAAGAGATGCAGACCATGGAGATCGCGGTGAACGAGGTCGACCTCACTGCGTTCCAGGACGCCACGCGTGACGTCTATGCCGGCTATATCGAAGACTACGGCGAGGCTTGGCTGGAGATCGTCGAGGCCGCAAGCGAGTAATCGGGTTCAAGGCGGATCGGGGTCGTGGCGGTTCTTCGACTGATCGACCGGAGTGTGGCGGCGGTGGCCGGCGCGTGTGTCGCCGTCACCGCCGTCTTGATCTGCCTGAATGTCTTCAACCGGTATGTTCTTGAGTCGGGATTCGTCTGGGCCGACGAGATCCCCGGCTATCTGCTGGTCTGGATCAGCTTTCTCGGGGCCTATCTGGCGATCCGGGACCGCGGGCATATCGCCTTCGACCTGTTCGTCACCAAGCTGCCGCCGGTGCCGCGAAAGGTCGTGATGGTAACGATCGACCTGCTGGTGATCGCGTTTCTCGCCGCGCTCTTGTGGCTGTCGTGGAAGATGGTCGGAGTCGTCGGCCAAAGACGCATCGAAACGGTCGACATCCCGCGCTGGACCTTCATGATCGTCATGCCCATTTCGGCCGGTCTGATGATCCTTGGCCTTGTGATCGATCTCGCAAAGAAGCTTCGGGGCTGACGCGCGCAACCCATGGCATGGCTCGTCATCCTGCTGCTGCTCGGGCTCATCCTGCTCGGCATGCCGATCGGCTTCGCGCTGATGATCACGGCCGGCATCTCGATGCTGGTAGCGGACATCAACCTGATCACGCTGCCGATCCAGATGTATTCCGGCACGACTAGCATCGTCCTCTTGGCGATCCCGCTGTTCATTTTCATGGGCGAGCTGATGGGGGCGACGACCATCAGTCAGCGGCTGATCGACCTGGCCTCCGCCCTTGTCGGCTGGATCCGCGGCGGGCTGAGCCACATCAACGTCGTGACCAGCATGTTCATGGCCGAGATGAGCGGATCGGCCGTCGCCGACGCCGCGGTGATGAGCAAGATCTTCGTGCCGCAGATGGAGGCGAAGGGCTATCCGCGCAATTTCGCGGCCTCCATCACCGCCGTCAGCGCCACGCTGGGCATCATCATCCCGCCCTCGATTCCGCTGGTGCTCTACGGCGTGACGACGAACACGTCGATCCGCGACCTGTTCATCGCCGGCATCGTTCCGGGTCTGCTGCTCGGTGCAGCCTTCATGGTCACCAGCCTGCTGTTCGCGCGGCGCGAGAACCATCCACGCGACGCCCGGTTCGAGGTACCGCGGCTCACGAAGGCGCTATGGCGGGCGGCGGTGCCGCTGATGATCCCGGTGATCGTCGTCGGCGGTCTGATCATCGGCGCCTATACACCGACGGAGGCAGCCGGCATCGGCGTGTTCTGCGCGCTTGCCTTCGGACTGGCCATGTCGCGGGACCTGACGTTCAAGCGGCTTGCCGGCATTCTCTACACCACGGCGCGTCAGACCTCGGTGGTCATGTTGATCGTGGCCGGATCGGCCGTCTTGGGACAGTTTCTCGCCAACGAGCAGGTGCCTCAGCAGATCGCCCAGGGTCTGCGCACGGTCACGGACAACCCGATCCTGTTGATGCTGTTGATCAACGTGTTCCTGCTGGCGCTGGGCATGTTTCTGCATGCCAGCGCCGCGATCATCGTGGTGGTGCCGCTGCTGTTACCACTGGCGGAGGAACTTGGCATCGATCCGGTCCATTTCGGCGTGATCGTATGCCTCAATCTCGGCATCGGCCAGCAGACGCCGCCGGTCGCTTCGGTTCTGCTGACCGTCTGTTCGACGACAGGCCTGAAGATCGAGCAGGTGATGGTCTACGCGAAGTGGTATCTGCTGACGATGTTCATCGTCTTGATGATCGTCACCTTCGTGCCGGCGACCGCCATCTGGTTCAAGTGACGCCGCCGGCTTTCCCTCAGCCCGGCAGCGGCGCTCCGGTACCGAGCAGCATCATCACGGCCGCAGCGGCCACGAACGAAGCAAGTGCGGCGAGCACGCAGAGACGCAGCGTTCCGATCCGCTGCCGCGTCACCGCATCGAGGTGCGCCGTACTGGCGCCCAGCAGCATGAGGTGGAGACGGAGCGATCCTGACAGGTGGCTCTGGAAATCGGGATGGCTGCGCAGACGCGCGAGGCCGACCAGCACCCAGATCATGAGGATCATTGACGCCAGAAAGCCGGCCATGGCGGCAAACCGCGCAATGGTGAAGGCCGTCATCGACGCACTCCGTCGCTGGTTGGATGCCCAAGAACAGGGGACCGAAACACTCCAGATCGGTCGCCCATACACACGAACCCCGCCCGGATGGCACGCTCACGCGTCATGGGCGGGGTTGCGTTCTGAAGCGGGGGATCGTGGGACCCCGCGCCCGGCATGGAGACCGGGCATGTGTGCTTGCCGATGATTATCGTGCAAGTCTTGCAACAATGACTAACTCTGCCTCCGGTAACCCGGCGGAGTCATGCTGATGAGGCACCCTCCTGCTCAAGTGATGTCGGCAAATTCACCCGACAAATATCTCGCAATATTTGCCGAATGGTTACGAATTTGTTAGCGATGTTTCCACCGAACGCCCTCGTAACGTTGGAAGTATGCCTCGGCGACACGGGTTTGTCAAGAAGGTGTCATATACGGCCAGATCGGGCACTTGGCCATGCCCCTACTGGATCGCGATGCGCACCCGTGACTCGGTCACCTCGGCATCGTCCAGCGCCGTGAAGCGGTCGCTCAGCCCCGCCACCAGCCGATCCGGCAGGGGCGTGAAGTCCAGCGGCACCAGGGCGCGCGGCAGTTCGTTCGTGACATCGCGGCTGGCGCCGTAGCAAACCACCTCGTCCTCCCCAACGGGCGGGGCGGCCTGCAGTTCGCCAACCAGGCGTGGGCCCGGCAAGACCAACAGAGTATTCGCAGCCAATCCCGCACCACCGCTTTCGGGCATTGGAAACAACGGGATCACGACGCCGTCGCTCTGCCGGTAATAACAATAGACAAAGCTGTCCCGGCTGGCCTGTACCTGCAGCGTCAACTCTTCGCCCAGGCCATAGGTCGGCCGGCGCCCGCGATCGGTGGTGAGGTAGAGCGACAGCGGCGTCACTCGGTCGCGCAATTCCGCAAGGGCTTCATAGGCCTGGCGCTCGCATCCCACATCGGCAAGACGGGCGATCCAGTCCACCTCACCCAGCTCACCCCGCGCCATGACCACGACTCGGATCTCCCGACCGCCGCCAGACGGCAGGGCAACATACTCCGCTCCGTCCGACAGCGGCAGCGCGTCAGGCCACTGCGCGACCGTTTCGCCAGCCAGCCAATGGACCGCCGCCTCAGCAGCTGTACCCGCAACGGCAGTGGCGAAAACGAGGTGCAAATCGTCCTCGGTTCGCGCGCGAACCAGCACAGGCGCATTGTCGGGCTGAAGGCAGGTCACCCCTGCCCGCTCGATATCCACACCGTCCAAGGGAACCTCGGCGTGGCCGGCCTCGGCAGGGTCGGGGGCCGAGCCGCGCGTGGTCCCGAGCGTGCTGAGATCCTCAGGCTGGCCCTGGACCAGCCTGGCAATCGTGGACAGGGTGTCAGCGTCGCCGGCCGCAGGCCCCACGACGCCGTCATGCGGCCCGGTCAGGGTGATCGTCTCGCCCGTCTGGGTGATCAGCGTGACGGTCGCTCCCTCCGGCAGGCTGACGGTGCCGCCGGTGGCGATCACATGGCCGGCGGGCAGTTCCGGCACCGTGCTGGACAGGACGACGGCCTCTGCGGCTGCGTCAGAGATCGGCTGCAGCCAGAGCACGGCCGTGGCCGTCGCGATCAGGGCCACATGACGGAGGTATTTCGGGCTACGCATGGTCTGTCAGAGCTCCACAACGGCTGTGGCCATGCCATACCGGCCGGTCTGCGGTGTAGCATGGCCCGCACGGGAATTCCTGGGCAAGGCCTGGTGAGGGTTGGAGAACGGGGATGGATGGCCGAACCGACGGCGCCGGGGAGACGACCCGGTCCACGGCCGGGAAGATGCCGGCGGGCGACCGCCCCCGGTGGCTGTCGGTCATCGTGCTGGCCATGGCCGTGGGTCTTGCGGCAGCGGCGCTGCCGCGCGTGGTCTCGCCGCTCCACCTCGCCGAATCGCGGGTGGACGATGTCCGCATCGCGGCCTTTGCGCCGGCAGAGCCGCAGAATGACCGTATCGTCATCGTCGGCATCACCGAAGATACCCTGGCCGGCCTGCCGTACCGATCGCCCCTCGACCGGGCGTTCATCGCAAACCTGATTTCGCATCTCGACGCCTCGGGGGTCACCGCCATCGGCGTCGACCTCTTGCTCGACCAACCGACGGAGTCGGAGAAGGATGCGGCGCTGCTCGCCGCCTTGGAGTCAGCCTCGGTGCCGGTCGTGGTCGCCACGGCGGTCGCCCCTTACCCCCTGACCGAGCGCCAGCAGGCGTTTCTGGACAGTTACGTGGGCACGGTGCCGCAAGGATTTGTCAATCTTTTGACCGACGGCATCGATAATGCCGTTCGCCGGTTCCTTCCGGAACGCGACGGCAGTCTGAGCTTCGCCGCCGCGTTGGCGGCACAGCTCGGGGCCGAGTTGCCTGCCGGACCGCAAGACATCGCCTGGCACGGCAGCCCCGACCAAGAGACGGCGCCGTTCCCCATCTATCCGGCGCACGCTGCACATCTGCTGCCGGCCGACTGGTTCGCCGGCCGGGTGGCCCTGATCGGCCCGGTGCTGCCGTCTGGCGGGGGGGACTTGCACAACACGCCGCTCAGATGGCGCGAAGGCTCTATCCCCGGCGTCGTTATTCACGCCCACGTACTGGCCCAGCTGCTGGAGGGGCGCGAAGCGCGACAAGGCGGCTTCATCCTGACCGCGGCCCTTGCAGGCACGATGGCCCTGGCCGGCGTGGCGGTGGCGCGTCTGGCGATGGCCTGGCCGTTGAAGCTCTTGGGCGGTCTTGTGATCGTCGCGGCCGTCTGGGCTGCGACGACCCTCTGGTTCCAGGCGGGCGGCCCGCTGGTGCCGGTCGTTCTGGCCAGCGTCGCCTTGCCGGTTGCCGCCGGCGTCGACACCGCCCTGACCGGACGGCGGATCAGGGCACAGCGGCGGTTCATCCGCGACGCGTTCGTGCGTTATGTCTCGCCTGCCGTGGTATCGCGGCTGGAGCGTGATCCGGCCGCGCTCAGGCTTGCCGGCGAACGCCGGGACTGCACCTTCCTGTTCACGGACCTGATGGGCTTTACGGGCCTCTCGGAACGGCTGGAGCCCGAGGCGCTGACCACCCTCTTGAACGCCTATCTCGACGGCATGACGTCGGTCGTGCTGGCGCATGAGGGCACACTGGACAAGTTTGTCGGCGACGCCGTCGTCGTCTTTTTCAACGCCCCGGAATTGCAGCCCGACCATGCGGAGCGGGCGGTCGTCTGCGCCCTGGCATTGAACCGGTTCGCGCAGGCATTCCAGGCGGAGCAGGCCAAGCACGGCATCTCCCTGGGGCGCACGCGGATCGGGGTTCACACCGGCATCGCAACGATCGGCAACTTCGGCGGATCACACCGGTTCCAGTACACGGCCGTGGGCGATGCGGTGAACACGGCATCCAGGCTGGAAGGCGCCAACAGACATCTCGGCACGGCGATCTGCGTCAGCGGCGACACGGCAGGGCGCTGCACGCATCTGCCGTTCCGCCCGGTGGGCGAGCTGGTGCTGCCCGGGAAGACCACACCGATCGCGGCGTTCGAACCGCTTGCCGACGACCGCGACACTGTGGCGGCAGCCTACGCCCCCCCATTCGCTATGCTGACCGACGAGCAGGCCGATCCGGCAGCCGCGATCGCCGCCTTTGAGACACTGGTAGCGGCGTCGCCGGAGGATCCGCTGGCCCGGTTCCACCTGGACCGACTGAAGCGGGGAGCCCGCGGCACCCAGATCGTTCTGACTCAGAAATGACCCCCGAAATCGAGGAGGATGCGCCATGCGGACTGTCGAACTGCCCTCCGGCCAGACCATGCCGGTGCTCGGTCTCGGTACCTGGCGCATGGGCGAGACGCCGCGGACGGCGACGGCGGAAGCCGAAGCCCTGCGCGCGGGGCTCGACCTCGGACTCAGCCTGATCGACACGGCGGAGATGTATGGTGAGGGTGGCGCGGAAGAGGTGGTCGCCGACGCCATCGCCGGCCGTCGGGACGAGGCCTTTATCGTCAGTAAGGTCTATCCGCACAACGCGTCACGTCAGGGCGCAGTCGCTGCCTGCGAGCGAAGCCTCTCGCGGCTGCGCACCGACCGTATCGACCTCTACCTGTTGCATTGGCGAGGCAGCATCCCGCTGGCGGAGACGTTCGAAGCCTTTCTGCAGCTTCGCCGAGACGGCAAGGTTCTCGATTTCGGCGTCAGCAACTTTGACCTCGAGGATATGCAGCAGATCGGGGACCTCGATGGGGGCCTGACCGCCAGCAACCAGATCTACTACAACCTGGCGCGCCGGGAGGCGGAGACGACAGTGCTGCCGTGGTGCCGGCAGCACCGTATCCCGATCATGGCCTATTCACCGTATGATCAGGGCAGCCTGATCGGCCACCCGGCGCTGCAGGCGGTCGCCGACCGGCATCAGGCGACCACCGCGACGGTCGCCATCGCCTGGCTGCTCAGGCACCCCGATGTCGTTGCAATCCCTAAATCGAGCCGAATCGAGGGCGTGCGTGAGATCCGGGCGGCCCATGACCTGAAGCTGGAGGAAACCGACCTGGCGGCTCTGGACCGCGCCTTCCCGGCGCCGAGCGCTGGCAGCCGGCTGCGAATCGTCTAACCCGGCTGGCAATCCGGCGACCACAGGACACCGGCCAGGCGACAAAGAGACGCCTAGCGTCCGGTGGCATTCCAAAGCCCTCACCGAAATCTGCACTCGCCGTCCGTGGTGTGGCAGAGTAGCGCGCCACTGCCTGGCCGGAAGCCCGGCTGCAGAATGAGAGGAAGACTGAATGCCCGAATTGCTGACCGGCTTTTCCGTGTTCGTGATCGCCATCGTTGTGCTGGCGGTCATTCTCGTGCTCATGGGTGTCAAGTCCATTCCGCAGGGTCGCGAATGGACGGTCGAGCGATTCGGCCGCTACACCACGACGCTACGGCCGGGCCTGCGCCTGATCGTGCCGTTCATCGACCGGATCGGCGCCAAGCTGAACATGATGGAGCAGGTGCTGGACGTCCCGAGCCAGGAGGTGATCACCAAGGACAACGCCATGGTCACGGCCGACGGCGTCATCTTCTACCAGATCCTGGATGCGGCCAAGGCAGCCTACGAGGTCGCCAATCTTGAGATCGCCACCGTCAACCTGACCATGACCAACATCCGCAGCGTCTTGGGCTCCATGGACCTGGACGAGCTGCTGTCCAATCGCGAGACCATCAACGCCCAGCTGCTGCGCGTCGTCGACGAGGCGACGAACCCCTGGGGAGTGAAGGTCACGCGCATCGAGATCCGCGATATCCAGCCGCCGCGCGACCTGGTCGACAGCATGGCCCGCCAGATGAAGGCGGAGCGCGAGCGCCGCGCCACCATCCTGGAAGCCGAAGGCGACCGCCAGGCCGAGATCCTGCGGGCGGAAGGCCTGAAGCAGGCGGCGATCCTGGAGGCCGAGGGTCGGCGGGAAGCTGCGTTCCGCGACGCCGAAGCCCGCGAGCGCGAGGCCGAAGCCGAAGGCAAGGCGACCGAGATGGTGTCCAACGCCATCGCGTCCGGCAACATCCAGGCCATCAACTATTTCGTAGCCAACAAGTATGTCGAGGCGCTGCAGGCGATGGCATCGGCGCCGAACCAAAAGACACTGATCCTGCCGATTGAGGCGACCGGTGTCATCGGCGCCTTGGCTGGCGTCGCTGAGATTGCGCAGTCCAGCTTCGGCCGGGGGCAAGAGGGCAGCGCACCGCAAGCCGCCGCCCCCGTCATGCCGCGGCCGGGGGGCGCGGCAACGCCGCCGGCATCGCCTAGTAGCCCGCCGCGCGGCCCGTGGGAGGTGTGATGGAAGAGATCACCATTCCCTTCTGGTACTGGTGGGTGGCGGCTGCCGTCCTGGTGGTACTGGAGATGTTCGCGCCGGGCGTCTTCTTTCTGTGGCTCGGCGTGGCGGCCGGTGCGGTCGGCGTGGTCGCCCTGGCGATCCCGGGCCTGGACTGGCGGATTGAGCTTCTGTTGTTCGCCGCCCTCTCCGTCGCCGCCGTGATCGGCTATCGATCCTTCCTGAAAAGGCGTCCGATCGAGACGGATGCCCCGACCCTCAATCGCCGGGGGGAGCAGTATGTGGGCAAGGTCGTGCCGCTGACCGAGGCGATCGTCAACGGTGTCGGCCGGGTGCGCATCGGCGACGGCGGCTGGCAGGTGGAAGGGCCCGACACGCCCGTCGGGCGGCGCGTCCGCGTGGTTGGGATCGACGGCATCGTGCTGAAGGTCGAGCGTGCCGATGACTGACGGTGGTCAGTCGGTGCCTTTGTCCCTGAACGCTCCAGCGATCCGGCAATGACCGGGACAACGCCTGCGAGCGCCACCGATGCATCGGCCACGGTGGCGCCGCAGGCGATCGCCCTTCTGGGCGGGCTGACGCTGTTCTGGGGCCTCAACTTCCCCATGATGAAGCTGGCGGTCACAGGCGTTGATCCCTGGGTCTTCCGCGTCATCTGCCTGTCCGTCGGCGGGTTCGGACTGCTGGCCATCGCCAAGGCGTCGGGCGGACACCTGCGCATTCCGCGGCAGGACCTGAAGCCGGCGATCCTGTGCAGTCTCTTGAACATCACCTGCTGGCATCTCTGCTCCGCCTTCGCGCTGACGCTGATCGAGGCCGGACGGGCAGCCATCATCGCTTACACGATGCCCGTCTGGGCCGCGATCCTCGCCGTCGTCTTCCTGGGCGAGCGGTTCACATGGCGCCGTGGCTTTGGGCTGGCCCTGGGGCTGACCGGTCTGGCCGTGCTCTTGGCGCCGGAAGCGGACCGTGTGATCGCCGAACCGTGGGGGCCGCTTCTGATGCTGGGGGCAGCGGTGGGATGGGGCAGCGGCACCGTCGCCATGAAATCCGTCCGCTGGACACTTCCGGTCGTGCAGCTGACCGGGTACCAACTCTTGTTCGGCGGTGTGCCGGTGCTGATCGGCGCCCTTCTGTTCGGCCGGCCCGAGACGCTGGCCACAGCCGAACTGCCGAACTGGATCGGCCTGGTCTATGCGGCCACCATTCCGATGATCTTCTGCCACTATGCCTGGTTTAAGACGGTATCTCTGCTGCCCGCCAACATTGCGGCGATCGGCACGCTCGCGATCCCCGTCGTCGGCGTGTTATCGAGCGCCATAGCATTGGGCGAACCGATCGGGGTTGCCGAGATCGCGGCCCTCGGTCTGGTGATCGCCGCACTGGCCATGGTGCTGGTGCGCCCGTCCTCGGGTTAAGGCCCGAAGCGGCAATCGCGGGGGCCTGCCGATGAGCGGCGAGACCATGTTCGTGTTCGGCCTGCTAGCCATCACTGTCGCGGCCTTCGCCAGCGACCGGCTGCGGCTGGACCTGATCGCCATCCTGGTCGTGCTGGCCCTGATCCTCAGCGAAGTGCTGACGCCGAGAGAGGCGCTGGCCGGCTTCGGCGACACCGTCGTGCTGCTGATCGCCGGTCTCTTCATTGTCGGGGAAGGGTTGGCGCAGACAGGGGTCGCCGCTGCCATCGGCAACTGGCTGACCCGTGCGGCCGGAACCAGCGAGACGCGCATGCTGGTGCTGTTGATGCTGGTTGTCGCCGGGCTGTCCGCTTTCATGAGCTCAACCGGCGCGGTTGCGATTTTCATCCCGGTGGTTCTCGGCCTGGCCGTGCGAACGGGATCGGCGCCGGGCCGCCTCTTGATGCCGCTGTCGATCGCGTCGCTGGTCGGCGGCATGCTGACCCTGATCGGGACGCCGCCGAACCTGATCGTCTCAGAACAGCTCGAGCGCAGCGATCTTCAGCCCTTCGGGTTCTTCGATTTCGCGCCCATCGGCCTGCTCGTGCTGGCCGTCACCATTCTCTATGTCGTCATGGTTGGCCGAAGGCTGTTGCCGGGCGGGGCACCGAATGGCGCGGCGCCGGTGCGCGGACAGACGACGCGTGAACTGGCCCAAGCCTATGGCGTGGCGGGGCAGTTGCATCTGGTTCAGGTCGAGAGGGGATCATCCCTCGCCGGCAAGACCATCATCGAGACGCGCATGCGCTCACGCTACGGTGTCACGGCCATGGGCATCGAGCGGCACGGCCGCTTCGCATCCGCCATCATGCCGGCCCTGGTCGATTCCGCGGTGATGGCGGGCGACCGTCTCTATGTCGTCGCCACCGACGACTGCGTCGCCAAGCTGGTGGAGGCTGAGGGTGTCGTTCCGGTGGATCTGCCGCCCGACTTCGACCGCAACCTGGCAGAACGTATCGGACTGGTCGAAGTGCTGCTGACACCGGGCTCGCACCTGATCGACCGCACGCTTGCAGAGAGCGAGTTCCGGGAGCGGCACCGACTGTCCGTGTTGGCCGCGCAGCGCAAGCGTGCACCGTTGCCGATCGTGCCGGCGAAAACGCGGTTTCGCTTCGGCGACTCCCTGCTGATCTTCGGGAGTCGCGACGATATCGAGCGCCTGCAGGAAGACCGGAGCGATGTCGTCGTCCTCGGCACGCCGGCCGATCAGGCGGAGTTGCCGCCCGCCGGCAGCCGGGCGCCGGTCGCCGTGATGATCGTGCTGGCCATGTTGACGGTCATGACGCTCAACCTAGTCGCCGGGGTTACGGCGGTGCTGGCCGCGGCGGTGGCCATGCTGGTCACCGGCTGTGTGCGGGCGCGTGATGTCTACCGGACGATAAACTGGCAGAGCCTGGTGCTGATTGCGGGCATGCTGCCAATGGCAACTGCCATGGAGAAGACCGGCGGCATCGCGCTTGTCGTCGACGGCCTGGTCACAGCGCTGGGTCCGATGGGGCCGATTGCGCTGATGGCCGGGCTGTTCGTTCTGACCTCCGTCTTCAGCCAGTTCATCTCCAACACCGCGACCACAGTGCTGCTTGCGCCGGTGGCGATCGCGGCTGCGGGAGAGCTTGGCGTATCGCCCTATCCAATCCTGATGACGGTGGCCATCGCCGCCTCTACCGCCTTTTCCACACCGGTGGCATCTCCGGTGAACACGCTGGTGCTCGGTCCGGGCAACTACCGCTTCATGGACTTCGTCAAGGTCGGGGTCCCGCTGCAGCTTCTGGTGCTGATCGTGACGCTGCTGTCAGTGCCGCTGGTCTTTCCGCTCTGAACGGGTTTGCTTCGGCACCGAGGGACGACGCTGAGCGGAAGAGTCTTGCCACAATACGTTGAAATGACCCCCACTTTACCCGCTGTTTACCCTTTGGCGGCCATGCTGCGACAAGATTAAGAGACGATCGTTCAGTGCCCCAACGGGACCGAAGCGCAACACCATGGTAGGCACCGCATCGGCAGCAGCGAAGACGGCCATCGACCAGCCCAGCCTGGATCGCATGTTCGTGCTACACGACCGCTATCTGGCGGGCATGGAAGGCGGCGTCCGCCTCAATCTCGCCCTTTGCGACGCATCGCATCTGAACTTCGACGGCATGTGCCTGGACGACGCGGAACTGCGCGGCGCGCGGCTGCAGCACAGCACCCTGGTGGGGGCCAGCCTCAAGCGGGCTAATCTGTTCGGCGCGGACCTACGCTATTGCGAGATGCGCCAGTGCGATTTGACCAACGCCGACCTGCGCGGCGCGATCATGCGCGGCTCAAATCTCGAGAACGCGACGCTGGAGCAGGCGGACGCCCGCAGCGGCCATCTTGTGCGCAAGAATGCCGGCGGTGAGCTGGAGGCCGTGAACGACGGCGCCCTGTCGGGGCTGATGGAAGGCAATCTGACCGGCGCGAACCTGACAGGTGCGAAGTTCGCCAATCACTCCCTCTACGCCACGGACATGACGAATGCGATCCTGCGCGGGGCCAAGCTGCGCGGGGCGGATCTATCCTGCTGCACCCTGCGCGGCGTCCAGTTCGAAGGCGCGGATCTGACCTCGGCCAATCTGAGCAACTGTGTCATGCACGGCGCAATCCTGCGCGGCGCCAACCTTGCCGATGTCACGCTGGACGGCGCCGACTTGAACGCCGCCGTGTTCGACAAGGAAACCTTCGAAACCTGCAGCACCAACGAAACCCAGTTCCCACAGAAGCTGGAAGGCCTGAACCGCAAGCTGAAGGACATCCTGAAGGCCCATGTGAAGTGGATCGACACGCTGGGCCGGGAAGGCAAGCAGGCCAATTTCTCCAGCATCGACCTCTCGGACGTTGACCTTGACGAACTGGACCTGTCGGCCGCCGATTTCAGCCGGGCCCTGATGGTCGGAACGAATTTCCGGGCGGGCAGCCTGTCGATGGCCCAGTTCAATTCCGCCAACTGCATGGAAGCGAACTTTTCCCACAGCAATCTAAGGGGCGCCAATTTCCGGCGCGCGACGCTGAGCAAGGCCAATTTCCGCTATTGCGTTGCCGACGCGATGCCGATCGTCGGTGCGCACCACGATGTCCGCTGGTCCACCAGCTTCGCCAACGCCATTCTCGATGGCGCCACCTTCGAACATGCCCGCATGAAATCGGCCGATTTCAGCGAATCATCGCTGCGCTTTGCCGATTTCCGCGGCGCCGACCTCTCCAAGGCCAGCTTCGTCGATGCCGACCTGACGAATGCCGATTTCCGCGAAGCCGATCTGACCAACACCGATTTTCGCGGCGCCATAGGCTTTCTTCCGCCCGTCTGACGGCTTTCCCCGTATGCCGACCGGCCGGCCCGGTCACGGCGAAGCGTGTGTCCCCATGCAGCAGACGTGACGGTTGCCGGCCGTCGAAAGTGCGGCAAACCGCCATTCCATTGCCAAGAAGCAACGTTTCGATATTTACCGATCCTCAAGTCTCTCACCCGACAATGTATGCGTCGGGCCGCTGAAACAAATGTCGGCGGTTCCAGTCGCCGGTGTGACGGCCGGCACAGCGCAGAGCCTCTTCGTGGCGGAGAATGCCGCCCGAGTTGGACAGGAGACTTAAGGAGAACCAGAGATGGCTGTCCGGATGAACGAGCAGGAACTGATCGACCACGCGCTGCTTCACTCCGAGCTGGCGGCACGCGCCCGCGACGAAGGCAATGTGGAACTGGCCAAGGAACTGAGCCGCATCGCGTCGGCTGCAGAGGCCATGGCGGCCCGGGCCTGCGAGCGGTACTTCCACGCCAGCATCTGACGCCGGTGTGACATTTGGCCGCCGGCTAGACAGGCCGGCTGTGCCTGG
>JANQQD010000324.1 GCA_028285185.1 Anaerolineae bacterium
CGGCCTTCCTTGGACTTCAGCTCGATGGTGCCGCCGATCTTCTCGATATTGGTCCGCACGACATCCATGCCGACGCCGCGGCCGGAGACGCTGGTGACCTTCTCCGCCGTGGAGAGTCCGGCGCGGAAGATCAGCTGATGGATCTGCGAATCGGACATCGCGGTCGCCTCGGCCTCGGTGATGAGGCCGTTGGTGACCGCCTTCGTGCGGATCTTGTCGACCGACAGCCCTTTGCCGTCGTCGGTGATCTCGATGATGATGTGACCGCCTTCGTGGTACGCATTGAGGCGGACCTTGCCGGTCTCCGGCTTGCCGGCCGCGACACGTTCGGCCGGCATTTCGATGCCGTGGTCGGCGGAATTCCGCACCATATGGGTCAGCGGATCCTTGATCAGTTCCAGCACCTGGCGGTCGAGCTCGGTGTCCTGACCGAGCATCTGAAGCTCGATCTTCTTCGACAGTTCGTGGCTCAGATCGCGGATCAGGCGCGGCAGCTTGGCCCAGGCATTGCCGATCGGCTGCATCCGGGTCTTCATCACCCCTTCCTGCAGCTCTGACGTGACATGGTTCAGCCGCTGCAGCGGAGAGGCGAATTCGCTTTCCTTGTGGCTGCGCAGGATCTGGAGCAGCTGGTTGCGGGTCAGCACCAGCTCCGACACCATCGTCATCAGGTTCTCCAGCAGATCCACGTTGACGCGGATCGACTGGGCAGCCACTTGGGATTCCTTCGCTTCGGCCTGCGGTGCAGCGGCCTGCGGCTTTGCCTTGGGCGCTTCCGGCAGCGAAGCGGGCGGCGGGGCGGCAACGGGCGCCGCTGCAGCGGCGGGGGCAACCGCCGGCTCGGGTTCCGGCGAGGCCTCCGGCTCCGGTGCGGCTTCGGCTGTCGGCTCCTCCTCAACGGCGTCGCCATCGGCCGTGCCCTGATTGAGCAGCGGATCGTTGTCCAGATCGTCCATTTCCGCCGCGACCGGGGCGGTCATGCCTTCGTCAGCGGTAGAGTCGTCGATCGCGGGCGCAGCGGCAGCCGGGGCCGACTGCCCATCGGCCATGGCGTTGATTCGCGTGATCAGGTCGGTGTCGTCGCCCTCCGGCTCGGCCTCCGTAGCCTCGAGCTGGGTCACGATCGTCTTGATCCGGTCGAGGGACTCGAGAATGAGGCTGACAGCCTCCGGCGTTACCTCGAGTTCACCGTCCCGGAACTTGCCGAGGATGTTTTCGCCAGCATGCGCAACCCTCTCCAGCCTAGGCAGTCCGAGGAAGCCGCAGGTACCTTTGATCGTATGCACCAGCCGGAAAATGTTGCCCAAGAGATTGGGGTCATTCGGGTTCTGTTCGAGTTGAACGAGTTCCACATCGAGAACCGAGAGGTTTTCTGCGGTTTCGGTTAGGAATTCGCTGAGCAGATCATCCATTGGTGCACCCCATCCCCATGTACGAACAAGCGAAAATGGAAGCGATTCCTCGCTCACGTCGCCGTCGATCCGGTTCAAGCTGGCAGAAAGTAATTAAGAAGCCGCTAAAGGGCGCCATTCCCGGTCTTTGCCGGCGTTAGTGCGGATTCCTAACGATTGCCGGCGTCGACAACGCCCAATGGCCTGCTTTCGGAGAGCGGGTGCTCGACAAAAAAACGGTAACTACGGAGTGACAAAGAACCGCGGATCAGCCCCTGGGCATGTGCAACAGCAACAGCAGCACCGCCTGGCCGTCTGCGGAGTCAGGGTTCAGCACTTCGATCCGCATGCCATACTGCTGGGACAGAATGCCGGTCACATAGGCATGGACCGTCCGCGCGGTGAGGTCGCTCACGTCGGTCTGGCCGTTCAAGGCCGCCAGAGCCGCTTCGTTCAGTGCCGCCGCCCGACCGGTGGCGATCACCTGGGCCGGGCCGGAACCGGGGCCCGCCGACGCATCGACCTCGATCTTGCCCCCGTAGCTCAAAGCTTCTTCGGCGATGAGTATCAGGTTGAGAAGCATCTTCACTGCCCCTGCGGGGGGCGATGTGACGACACCGGAGCCTGCCGGCGGCCACGCCAGCGCGATCTTGCTCCCGACCAGATAGTCGGTCGCTGCTTGGCGGCCGTCTTCCAGCGGCACGCCTTCCTGCCCGCCGGCAGCGCCATAGGCAAGGCGGAAGCAGCGCAGCCGGGCGGCCGCCTTGCGCCCGCTTTCCGCCACCAGACCGACGGCCTCGCCGGCCATATCGCCTTCCAGTTCCTCCATCAACTCGACCCCGTTGTTGATGGCACCTACGGGGCTGACGAGGTCGTGGCACAGACGTGAGCACAGAAGCTCAAGAACACGAGGGTCGACCGAAAGAGGCATGGACGCGGTAATTCCGGATAACGATGATTGATCAACGAACAACTTAGCGTTTGTCCATCGACGTTTTGCCCCTATAGCATACGACAGACAGATAGGACACAGATGCTTCGCTGCCAGACGCGGTGGCGGGTATGCGCAAGAAGCGGATGCAGCATGCTGGAAACTCTGATCCCGGGCGCCATTGTCCGCCATCCGCGGCATCCGGAATGGGGCCTGGGTCAGGTGCAATCGGTGATCGGCAACCGCCTGACAGCAAACTTCGAGCACCACGGCAAGGTCGTGATCAACATCAACATCGTGACGCTTGACGTGGTGGACGATGGTGACGGCGCATAGATCACCTTCGTCCATTACTTCGGGATTTGGCAGAGCACCCTGTCGACGCTAGAGCCGGTCGCGCAGGCGGTACCACAGCATCGCCAGCACAAGGGACGGCGTGCGCAGGGCACGGCCTCCCGGAAATGGCCGGTGAGGCAGTCGCGCGAAGATGTCGAACCGTTCGGCCGTCGTGGTGATGGCCTCAGCCATCAGGGCTCCGGCCAGTCCGGTCAACGCCACGCCATGACCGGAAAATCCCTGAGCAAAGAACACGTTGCCGGCGAGGCGCCCGAACTGCGGCAGCCTGTTCCTGGTGATCGCCACATTGCCCCCCCAGGCAAAGTCGACAGCCAGATCGGCAAGGTGGGGGAAGTAGCGCAGCATCGTGCGCCGGAGCAGCGGGCCGTGATCCCCCCGATCGACACCCGAATAGTTGACGCCACCGCCGAACAGCATCCGATGGTCATGCGAGAGGCGATAGTAGTTGATGACGAAATTGGCATCGGCGACGGCCACGCCGCTCGGGATCAGGCCGGCAGCCTGCTGCGGCGCCATGGGTTCGGTTGCGATCATATAGGTGCCGACGGGCATGATCCGGCTGCGCATCGTTTGCCAGGCCCCGTGCGTCAGCGGCCGGACATAGGCGTTGCCGGCGATGATCGCATACCGGGCCCGCACTTCGCCCCTGGCGGTGACAGCCACTGGCCGGTCGCCGATCTCCAACCGGTCGACCGGCGACATTTCATGGATGGCCACGCCCGCGTCCGCTGCGGCAACGGCGAGCCCAAGGGCATAGTTCAGCGGATGCAGCTGGCCCGCCCCGGCATCCACCATCCCGCCGATATAGGCTGGGCAATCGACCACGGCGGCCGTGTCAGCCCCCTCCACCAATCGCACTGATGAGTAGCCGTACCGGTCTCGATACTCCTCCACCGTTTCGGCAAGCTCGCGCAGGTGGCGGGGCTTCAGCGCGGCGGTGAAGTACCCCCAGCGAAGATCGCAGTCGATCCCATGCGTGGCGACCCGATCGCGCAGAAGCGCCTTGGCTTCCTCGCCCATCGCCCAGAGCCGTCTGGCATCCCCTTCGCTAACAAGTGCTGCGATCGACGACGGCGACTGGTTGAACCCTGTGGCGATATGGCCGCCGTTGCGCCCGGATGCCCCCCACCCGACACGGTGGGCCTCAAGCAGCACCACACGAAAGCCATGCCGGGCCAGCTCCAGCGCCGCAGACAGCCCGGTGTAGCCGCCGCCGACGACGACAACATCGCAGTCTTTCGATCCATCGAGTTCCGGGTACCGGGGATGCGGGTTGGCCGTCGCTGCGTACCACGAGCTGGGAAATTGGGCCGTCCTTTCGCTCAGAACGGCAGACCCACGCGCCACTCGTCGACCCCTTTGCTGCCTCCCTCAAGCCGAACGCGCGGTCGGTATCCACACCCCACCAGTGCGAAGGCCATGGATGCGGCTGCCAACCTCAGAACCGACCGACGTCTGCGAACGCCACGGGCGCGACGACGCCGCCTCTCGCTCACTGCGCATAATCGGTCTGCATGCGTCGCCATAGCCGGTATCCCTCATTGAAATCGTCAAGGTCGAACGGAAAGTCGACTGCCTGGCCCTGCCCGTCGACCCCCGTCACGACCAGTTGTGCCCCCATGCCGGCCGCCGCAACGACCAGGCCGGCACTGATGCCCTCGATCTGGCAGACGCGCCCTTCACACCGGATGTCCGATGACGGTTCGGCCAGGCTGACGATCTGCCGCCCGTCAACGCTGATGCCGGACGGCGGCAGATCGAAGCCCAGTTCGACCGCGACGATCGCGACCGTCTGTCCGGGTCCGTTTTCGCTCGGGCTGAGTTGCAGGATCACTTCCCGCGGCCCACGGTCGGCCTCGACCGTCACGATGGCGAACATCTCACAGATGCCGCCGGGATCGTCCGCGCGGACGCATTCGATCCGCCAGCTGCCGATATCGGCCCATGCCAGCACCTCGATCGCACTTGCACCGGCGATCCCCGGCATGACGACCAAGCCCGCCGCGATCAAACCGCTGACCATGGTCCGCACGCGCATCCCTAGACCTTGTCGAGATACCACTGATATTCAAGCGGCGTTACACAGCCGGCGAACTTGTCCCGCTCGCCCCGTTTCAGTGCCAGGTAGACGTGCAGATACCGGCGGCCGAACGCCTCTGCATAGAACGCCGAACGGTCCAGCCGGTCCAGTGCCATCGCCCAGGAATTGCTGAGGGTTCTGGGGATTTCTTTACAGGCGTCTCCGGTCACCGGCGGGCCGGGGTCCAGCTGATTCACAATGCCATGGCGGGCGCCGGCCAGAACCGCGGCCATGACGACGTAGGGGTTGGCATCCGCCCCGGCCAGGCGATGCTCCACCCGCCGCGATGCAGGCGGGCCATGCGGGATCCTGAGGGCGCAGGTCCGATTGTTGACGGCCCAGCACGGGGCATGCGGAACATAGGTGTCCGGCCTCAGGCGCCTGTACGAGTTCTGGTTCTGAAGGAAAAGGGCGAGGCCGTCTTCCATCGTCGCTGCCATTCCGGCCAGCGCCTGGCGCAAGAGCGGTGTCCCGGCGACATCGTCTGCGGCGAACAGGTTCCGGCCTTCGGCATCGGTGAGGCTGAGATGGACGTGCAGTCCACTGCCAGAGCGGTCTGCGTAAGGCTTGGCTATGAACGTCGCCTGCAGCCCATGGCGCTCGGCCGCCCTGCGGACCACGCGCTTGAACAAGACAGCGTCGTCGCAGGCCGCCACGGGGTCGGCACGGTGACGCAGATTGATCTCATACTGGCCGGGCGCGTATTCGGAAATCGCGCTATCGACGGGGATGCCCAGGCCGGCACAGTCGATCTCGATTTCGGCCAGCAGGTCGTCGATGTCGTCAAGCTCGTCCACCCCATAGACCTGGCTTGTCCGCTGGCGCCGGCCGGATGCCGGTGAAGCCGGTGGCTGCGGCGCGCCGTCCGGCAGACGCTCTCGGTCGATCAGATAGAACTCCAGCTCTACTGCAACCACGGGGGTCAGCCCGTCCGACCGCAGGTCTGCCGTCAGTCGCTCAACCAGGGCCCTGGGATCGGCGAAGAAAGGGGCGCCGTCGGCCTCGCGCATCGCCATCAGGACCTGGGCCGCCGGGCGGCCACGCCCCGGTGCGCGATGCAGCCGACCGGGCACTGGCAGGCAGATACGGTCCGCGTCGCCGTCGGCAAAGCCGAGACCGGTGGCTTCGATCGTCTCACCGCTGATATCGATGGCGTAGAGCGAGCCGGGTAGGCCGATGCCCTGGGCATAGAAGGCGGCGAGCCCATCGACGGGGATCTTCTTGCCCCGCAGGATACCGTTGTGGTCCGCAATCAAAGTGTCGACCACGGCGATATCTGGGTTAGCGGACAGGAAGGCTGCTATGTCGTCTTGATGCGGAACGGGTGGCCTGTGGGCTGCTGTCATCGGCTGCAGAGGCGAACATTCATCGACGGTCGACCGCATCGTCGGCCGGCACGCCCGAAGGGTCAAGCCGCGTGCTACAGTCGCAGGGTTTCCTTCCATGCGGCTTTGATGGATGCTTCGGCCATGCCGTGAGCAAGATCGGCCCCACAAATCCGCAGTCGCATGACGAAACTGAAGGCCTTCATCGATCAGCACCGCGTTACCGAGGTGGAATGCCTGGTACCGGACGTCAACGGCATCGCCCGCGGCAAGATCCTGCCGGACGACAAGTTCCTGAGGGGCATGGCAACGCGAGGGCTGCGCGTACCGGAGTCGATCTTCATCCAGACCGTTACCGGCGGCTATCCGCGTGATGAGACGGTGACGGATACGGCGGTGATCGATACGACCATGGTACCGGACGAAGACACCGTGCGGATCGTGCCCTGGTACGAGGAGCCGACCGCCCAGGTGATCTGCGACAGCCAGTATTCGGACGGCCGCGAGGTGGAGTTCTCATCCCGCTATGTGCTGCGCCGGGTGCTTGAGCTCTACGCACGCCGCGGCTGGCGCCCGATCGTGGCGCCGGAACTGGAATTCTTCCTGGTCAAGATCAACACCGATCCAGACTATCCACTGGAACCCCCGATCGGCCGCTCCGGCAGGCCCGAGACCGGACGCCAGGCATTCGGCATCGACGCGGTCAACGAATTCGATCCGATCTTCGAGGACGTCTACGACTATTGCGAGGCCATGGGCCTCGACATCGATACGCTGAGCCACGAAGCCGGGGCCGGCCAGATCGAGATCAACTTCAACCATGGGGACGCGCTGGCGCTGGCCGATCAGGTGCTGCTGTTCAAGCGCACGGTTCGCGAGGCTGCACTCAGGCACAATGTCTATGCCACCTTCATGGCCAAGCCGATGCAGTACGAACCCGGCAGCGCCATGCATCTTCACCAGAGCGTTGTCGACGCTGCAACCGGCCGCAACCTGTTCAGCGAGCCCGACGGGACCGACACGGCGCTGCTGCGTGCCTTCATCGCCGGGCAGCAGCAGTTCGTGCCTGCCGCGATGGCGCTGTTTGCGCCGAACGTCAATTCCTACCGCCGGCTGGATCCCGACAGCGATGCCCCGATCAACGTGCAGTGGGGCTATGACAACCGAACGGTCGGCTTCCGCGTGCCGGCGGACGAACCGGAGGCGCGGCGGGTGGAGAACCGCGTCGCCGGCGCCGACTGCAACCCCTATCTGATGATCGCAGGCTCTCTGGCCTGCGGTTATCTGGGCATGTCCGACGATCTCGCGCCGACGGACCCCGTGGGCGGCAGCGCCAAACGGCTGCCTTTCACGCTGCCGCGGCATCTGTGGGACAGCCTGAACAGGCTGAATGAATCGCAGCCGCTGCGGCAGGTACTTGGCGAGCGCTTCGTGGACGCCATCTGGTACATCAAGCGCGCCGAGTATGACGCCTACCAGCGGGTGATCAGTTCGTGGGAGCGCGAAAACCTGCTGCTGAACGTGTAAGTTCGGCCGTTCGCCGCAGACCGGACATTGGTAAGGCGGCAAGCCTGGCGATGGCGCTGCGGGTACGTTGGTGGTCCGTCCGGGGGGCACCTATTGCCGGAAAGGGGGCACGGGTGACGGGAACCGAGAGCGCAAGCGGACGCACCCAGCATACTGAATTGCTGATCCTGTGCGCGCGGATCGGCTTCAACCCTCCGTGTCGTGTCTGAGACGAATTTCGATCCTTCTGCAGACGCGGTTCAGACACGACCGAGAGGGCTACCAGATGACGACGCAGGACCAGGCAGACGCCGACTGGCGCGCGCTTGACACGCGCCACCACCTGCACCCGTTCACCGACTATCGTGCCCTGGCGGAGGAGGGCGGCAGCCGCATCATCACCCGCGGCGAAGGCGTATGGCTGTGGGATGCCGACGGCAACCGCATCCTGGACGGCATGTCGGGCCTGTGGAATGTCAATGTCGGCCACGGACGGCAAGAGCTGGCCGACGCCGCCTACCGGCAGATGCGGGAACTCGCCTACTACAATACGTTCTTCAAGACGGCGACGCCGCCGGCGATTGCGTTGGCGGCCAAGCTCTCGGCGCTGGCGCCGGACGGTCTCAGGCATGCCTTCTTCGCCAATTCCGGCTCAGAGGCGAACGACACGATGGTCCGCCTGGTGCGGCATTTCTGGAACCTGGAGGGCCGCCCACGCAAGAAGACGATCATTTCCCGCCTCTATGGCTATCACGGTTCCACCATGGCCGCGGCCAGCCTGAGCGGCATGGGCCCCATGCACCGCCAGGCGGATCTGCCGCTGCCCGGCATCGTCCATATCATGCCGCCCTACAGCTTCGACTACGCCCGCGGGGGCGAGAGCCCTGAGGCCTTCGCTGCGCGCGCCGCAGCAGCGCTGGAGGAGCGGATCCTCGAGCTTGGCGCCGATAGCATCGCCGCCTTCGTCGCCGAGCCGATCCAGGGGGCTGGCGGCGTGATCATCCCGCCCGAGGGCTATTGGTCGGAAATCCAGCGCATCTGCGCCAAACACGATGTGCTGTTGGTGGTCGACGAGGTGATCTGCGGCTTCGGGCGCACCGGTCACTGGTTCGGCTCGGACCTCTACGGCCTCAAACCGGATCTGATGCCGCTGGCCAAGGGCGTGACGTCGGGCTATCAGCCGCTCGCCGCCCTGATGATCGGCGACCGTGTTGCGGAGACCCTGATCGACAAGGGGGAGGAGTTCTTCCACGGCTTCACCTATTCCGGCCATCCGGTCGCCGCCGCCGTCGCACTCGCCAATATCGAGGTGATCGAGCGCGAAGGGCTGGTTGCGCGCGTCGCCGACGATATCGGCCCCTACTTCCAGACCCGGCTGCGCGAGACCTTCGCAGACCACTCGCTGGTCGGCGAGGTTCGCGGTGTCGGCCTGATCGCGGCGATCGAATTGGTGGAGGACAAGGCTGCCCGTCGCCACTTCCCGAAGCCTGGCGAGGTTGGCACCCGCTGCCGAGACCATTCCTTCCGCCAGGGCCTGGTCATGCGCGCCGTGCGTGACGCCATGGTGTTGGCCCCGCCGCTGGTGATCACGAAAGACGAAGTGGATACGCTGATGGACCGCGCCAGGCAGGCAGTCGACGCGACGGCCCGGGATCTTGGGGTGAACTAGGAAGGGCTGGAAGTAATGGCTGTCCCGATTGCCGTCAGCCCGAAGGTCAGTCGTCCCCGACAGCCTTGCTCAGGCCCTGTAAGGCCTGTGTTAGGTCTGGGGCATCGCCCTGCGCGTGCGCGTCCTGCATGCAGACTGTCAACGGCAGCCTTATCGTCACCGTGGTTCCCACGTCCAGCGTGCTGTCGAGGGCGATCTCGCCGCCGTGCAGCTCGACCAGCCCCTTCGCCAGGGGCAGGCCCAGGCCGGTCCCTTTCTCCGCCGATGGATCGAAGCTGTTGTCCGCGCGCTCGAAGGGGCGAAACACCAGATCGATCTTGTCCGGCGGGATACCGCACCCAGTGTCGCTGACCGTGAGATCGACGCGCGAGCGGCCGACGTCGCATGTGGCACCGACGGTCACGCGCCCGCCAGGCTTGGTAAACTTGATGGCGTTGGCCAGCAGGTTGAACAGCACCTGCTTGATGGCGCGCGGGTCGGCCAACAGGATTGGGATCCGGTCAGAGACCTCCGTTTCCAGCGAGATACGGGCCCGCTCCGCCCGTTCGCCAACCAGCCGCAGAGCTGCGTTGATGAGGTCTCTCAGATCGGTCGGCTCAGGCGTGATGACCAGTTTGCCGGCCTCGATCTTAGCGATATCGAGGATATCGTTGATCAGATCCAAAAGATAACTGCCGCTGGCAAAGATGTCTCCGGCATACTCTGAGTAGCGGACGTCGCCCAGCGGACCGTAGTATCTGTCCCGGATCATCTCCGAAAAGCCCAGCACGGCGTTCAGCGGTGTCCGCAGCTCGTGGCTCATGGCCGCAAGGAACGTCGATTTCGCCTTGTTCGCCTGTTCCGCCTCGAATTTGGCCTGGCGCAGAGCGATCTCGGCATGGCGGCGCTGATCGACGAAGCTGGTCAGCGCCCGGGCCATGTCCCCGATCTCGTCCGCTCCGTCTACTGGTATCGGCGCATCCTGGCCTTGCGCATGACTTTCCATGGCCGAGCGCAGCACCTGGAGCCGCCCCATCACCCGCCGGCCGACATAGCGCCATCCCACCAGCAACGCGACAGCAACGGCAAGCGCGGCGACAATCGTCTGTATCGTCAGGGCGCGCGAAAGGCGGTCTGCGAGATCGTCCGATGCGACCGTGACCGTCTCGCTGGCGCGTTGCAGCAACATGTCCACCTGCCGGCCCAGGTCGGCGGCAAGCTGCTGGCTGTGCCCCGCGACAGCGGACAGAACGGTCTCCGATCCGAGCTGATTGAGCCGCAACTGGAAGATCCCGCCAGGATCTTCCCCGAACCCGAAGATAGTCTCAGCCTGGTCGAGCATCGGCAGGCCTTGGTCGCCGGCGGGGTCGAAATCGAGCCGCAGGCTCCGCATTGATTCCCGTACGGTGACGAATTGAGCTCGCAATTCGTACACACGCTCCACGTCCGGGGCGTTGGCGCCCTCATTCAAGAGCCCGACGACAAGATGGGTCGCGGCCAGCGCCTCAAGATCGGCCCGCATGGTCCCCGCCAGACCATTGACCAGCGTGTCCAGGCCGACACGTGAGATCGTATCGGCAACGAGATCTCCGGCCTGCGTCGGGCCGTCCAACTGGATAAGCTCCGCAATAATGCGGTTGCCCTGGTCGATGAAGGCCCGATAACCCGCCTCGATGCGCGGCTCAGCCATTTCGATGAATGCACGGTGCTCGTCCTGCAGCACCGAAACGGCTTCGGCCAGTTCGTCACGCGCCGCGATCGAGGCGACGGACAGCTGGCTCTCAATACCAAGATTGACCGACAGCCCATCGATCCGCGAACGCAGTGCGGCAATGGAAATCGAATCGAAGCCCAACTCCTCCAGCCTGTCGATGCGGCGAGACATGGCCGCAAGCTGGATGTTGAGGGTCGCGACCAGCTCGGAGCGGTCCCAGTCCGTGCTGACATGGGCAAATCTCCGCGTCATCGCGGCGAAGGCTTCGACATCGCTGGCCAGAGCTTGCGCGGCCGTGGCGGACCCCAGGTCCTCTTCGACCACGCTCTCCAGTCGCGCCGTGCTGTCATGGACGAACAACCAGGCGACCGCGGCCGACCCAACAGACATCCCGGCAACCAGGAGAAATGCCGCCATCAGGCGCCACTGGATGCTTGGCAGGCCGAACCGCTGACGTTTGACCGCCCGCTTGCCGGCCGGATTGCGCGCGGCGCCGGCGGCATCAGCAGCCATCATCACCACCTGGCCCCGCCGGATCCGGGGGGACCGAAGTCCGGGACTGCGCGGTCGGTTTGGTTGATCGGCACGGTAGGCGGCTACCCGGCGCAGAAACTCGCAACATGGGTGAGGTGTAGTTGTCCGCCACTACCGTTACGCAAAATGGTTAACATGCCGTCAAGGTCTGTGGGCTGGATTGACGTTCCGGCAAGAAGACGGCGTCCCGCCACGATGCAGGGAGCCGACGTCCGCTATCGGAGAGCAGGGGTCAGAGGTTGCCTTCGGGCCGGTGGGCAATCACCAGGACCGTCAGATCGTCGCGGCAGATCCAACCGATCTGGTCCAGCCTGTCGACCAGGGTGCGAAGCTGCCCGCCGGGCGGCGACCCGGCCACGCCCTGCAACAACTCCACCAGCCCTTCCAGGCCAAGCTCATCGCTGGTGCCGTCATCCTTACGGCATTCAATCAGTCCATCGGTGAAGACGTAGAACGAGCCGCCGTCCAGAGAGACCTCTTCGGTGGCGTACATCATGTCCGGCAGTATGCCCAGCGGCGGCGACGGAGCCTCGAACGTGCGGTGACCGTGGTCGGATTGCACCCAGACGGGCGGCACATGCCCGGCGTTGGCGAACCGGACGCGCCCCGTCTTAGGATCATACAGGCCGACGACCGCGGTCACGAACCGGCCATAGCTCGATGTCTCGTGGAACTCCCGATTGAGGATCTCCAGCATTTCGGCCGGATCGTCCCGCGTCTTGCCGAGATAGCGGAACAGACTGGCAATGCGCGCCATCAAGAGCGCCGCGTCCACGCCCTTGCCCGAGACATCGCCCAGCGCAAACGGAACAAGTCCGTCGGGGCGCGAGAAGAAATCGAAGAAATCGCCGGAGACATGGCGGTATGGCCGGTTGACGCCGTCGATCGGGGAGTCTGGTGGTGGCGACGGCGGAAACAGGCTGCGCTGGATGATGGCCGCCATCTCCAGCTCGCGGCGCATCATCTGCTGTTCCTGCTCGCGCAGCCGCTTCTTCTCCAGCGACGAGCCGATGCGGGCCCGCAGCAGGATCGGATCGAACGGCTTGGTCAGGTAGTCTTCGGCACCCACCTCGATACAGCGAATGATGCTGTCGGACTCGCTGAGCGCTGAGATCATGATCACCGGAATGTCGCGAAACCGGGCATCCCGCTTCATCCGCGACAACACCTGGAAACCGTTGAGATCCGGCATCAGAAGGTCGAGCAGCACCAGGTCATAAGTGTCACGCTCGAGCATCGACAGGGCTTCATGGCCGCCGGCGGCGGGCGTGGCATGGTGGCCCTCCCGATCGAGCCGGCGCATCAACACCTCTCGGTTGTCGGGATTGTCGTCGACCACCAGGATCGACGCCGGCGTGCTGACATGGGGCTGCGCGTCCGTATCCAGGGCCTGAATACTGTCGACCAGGGCCTGTGCCAGGTCCGCCGCCTGCGTCTGTGTCGCGTCCCCGCCATCGGACGAGCCGGAGAACCGAACGATCGTATCGATCTGGCCCAGCAGGTGGTCGGCGGCGGAGAGAATGCCGCCGAACTCGCCGACCAGCTTGTCCAGGCCGCGATCCTCGGCGTCGTCGCGCAGCATCTCCGTATAGCCCTTGACCGCGTTCAGCGGCGTCCTCAGGTCGTGCCGCAGCCGGCGCTGCAGGTCCGCCAGTTCGTCGGCCGAGAGGCCTGCGGCTTCCTCGCCCACCCGGCCCATCTCGCCGACCAGCTTACGCAGCTGGCGCGCGGCATCGAGCACGCGGTCGAGATCCTCCCTAAGGTCCGATGCGCCGTGCTGGTCGAGGTCCTCGCGCAGAAACTTCGTAAGCTCGATCAGCGCAACGACGGGCGTTTCGAACTGCTGCCTGATCTCCGTGACCAGGGCACGCATCACCCGCTGCTGCCGCTCGGCCGCGTCCGTCGACGCCATCTGCATTCCTCGATTACCGCTGCTCCGTTGACCGGGGACGATAGGAGCTTCACGGCGGCGGCTCAACGGCAACGCCAACATCGCTGGCTAGGGCAGAGCCGCAGATGGCAGTATGCAACGGTTCTCACCGGTATGCCCCCTCGGCATCGCGATGGATCGGAGATGATGTCCCTGCGACAGCTTCCCGCAATCGAACAGCCCCGCCAGAGGTCTCGGCGCGCCGCCCCTGTCGTGGCCTGGGACCGAACCTGGTCCGGTGCCTACCTTTGCGGGTGACCGATCCGGCAATGGGCGAATCGCGGATAGGGCGGATCCGGCGGCGGACGGTCGAGGATTGGAAGATCATCCTTGGCAGCACGGTCAGGCTGCCTCCAGTCACGATCGCCGTCGCCATCGGGCTGCTGGGCACCGCCTTCCTATTGCCCTTCTTCACCAAATTCTTCGTCGATCGTTTCCTTGTGGCGGACCAGTCGGAT
>JANQQD010000328.1 GCA_028285185.1 Anaerolineae bacterium
GTGCTTTTCCTTCAGCTTGGTGCACAGCTCCAGCGTCTGCATGCAGTCGTCTTCCGGCGTCATCGTCTGCACGACCTCATTGGTCATGATGTCCTTGACGACGCGGACATAGGTGGGAATGCCCTCATTCGCGAAGGCGTGCGCGTAGCTCTTCCCCTCGCCAGGCAGGAACGACAGGATGTGGACGCCCAGCATGTAGGGAGACACCAGCAGCATCGGCTTCAGGTCGTCGCGGACCGTGACGTCGTCGCGTGTGGGCAGCACCTGATACATCAGGAAGCTGTCGGTCTCGTGCACCAGTTCGTAGCCACGCGTGTTGAAGTGGAAGCCGAACTCGTCCTTGATCTTCTCGATCTGCTCGTTGAAGTTCGCGACGGCTTCCATGACATCGGCTTCACGGCGCATGAATTCGGAAAGCGTCTCGCCCTTGCCGCCGAAGACCGTGTTGATATAGGCCGAGCTGGCGGCTTGAACCTGATCGCTCACATATCCGATCAGTTTTTCGCTGGCGCCCATGGTGCCCTTGAACATCAGCGATTGATAGTGCTGCATCACCTCGAGCATCTCGATGATGCTCAGCGGGTTGTCGCGGGCCGCCTTCGCCGCGATCTGGCCGCCGATCATGCAGCTGTCGGAGAATTCCGCGATCTCACGATTGGTCGCCCGGAAGAGTCCGAGGCAATAGCGGAACCAGTTCGCAGTGAACGATGGTATTTCGTTAGCTAACGAATTCATGACAATACTCCCCCGAGGGCCACCGAATGTTAGTCTGTGTTAAAAGATAGCATGAAATGTTTTTCTCCCGCAATGCAGCATTCGAATTTTTGTCCATCGGCGACTGGCGGATTAAGTTTGATCTGGATCATCCCAGCGGCTGAGAGCGTGGGATACCGCGGATTACAGCGGGGTCGTGGCCCGCAACCGGGCCACGATTGAGGATTTCCGCGGGGTGCAGCCCGCTTTGCGGGCCGATGCCCCCTTCCATACGCCTTTCCGTTCATCATAAAATCCGCGCCGGTCTGCCGCTGTTGTCGGCCGACCGGCGCGGGGCGGCGTTTGCGCCTCGCCGGGCGAAGTGTCCTCGCCACATGGATCTGGCCCCGTTGCCGCGTTTGGCAATCATCCAGGGGCTGGGCGAGGCCGCACCGGTGGGCCCGCACAGGGTCGTTCGCGGCCAACAACTCCGCGTCACAGCCTAACCCAGACTCATCAGGCGCCTATCCAGGGGGACTATCAATGGATATCAACGGAAGTGTCGCTGTCATTACCGGTGGAGCCAGCGGCATCGGTGCGCAGGTTGCCAAGGATCTTGCCAAGGGCGGCGCCAAAGTCGTGGTTGGCGATGTCAACGAAGAGGGCCTGAAGTCGGTTGTCGCCGAGATCACTGAGGCCGGCGGCCAGGCGACCTATTCGGTCGGCAGCGTGACGGAAGATGCCGATGTCGAAGCGCTGATGGAGAAGGCCGTCAGCGAGTACGGCGCCATCAACTTCGTGTTCGCCAACGCCGGCATCTTCATCGACAGCCTGTTCATCAATGTCGACAAGACCGGCAAGGTGAAGACGGTGATGAGCACCGACGCCTTCCGGAAGGTGGTCGATGTCAACCTCGTGGGCGCGTTCCTGACGATCCGCGAAGGCGTGCGCCGGATGATCGACAACGGTTGGCCGGGTGTCGTCGTCATCACCTCGTCGATCAACGGCACGGGCCAGCCGGGTCAGCTGAACTACTCGTCCACCAAGGCGGCGCTGAACCTGTGGCCAAAGGTGATCGCTGGTGAGCTGAACATGCGCGGTGTGAAGAACATCCGCATCGCCGGTATCGCACCGGGCTATGCCGCGACGCCGATCCTCTTGGGCATGAACCAGGAAGCGCTGGCGGCGATCCTCACCGACGTGCATGTCGGCCGCCTGATCGAGCCCACAGAGCTGTCGTCGACGGTCCAGCACATCATCGAGAACGAGGCCATCGACGCAACGATCATCGAAGTGACCGGCGGCGTGACCTACGGCCCGCGTCAGCGCGCCAAGTAGCGCCCCACGGCCCTACGGCCCACAAGAAAAGCCCCCGGCGACAGGCTGTCGCCGGGGGCTTTGTTTATCGGGCGAGCCCGATTTCCGATGCCGGTCAGACCGGCTCGAAGCCGAGATAGGTCATGCTGTCGGGACCCTGGCCGCGCTCGATATAGGTGGCCTGCAGCTCCGTGCCGATCTTGATCGATTCCGGATTCTTCACATCGACGCCGAAGATCTGCGCGCTGACCGCCGGGCCTTCATCGAGCTTGACGATGCCGCAGCAGAACGGGTTGTCGCGCCCGTAGCCGGCTTCGTTCATGTGGGTGGGGCCAACCGTGATCACCGTATAGGCCAACAGCTTGCCTTTGCCGGAGACCTCTTCCCATTCCATGTTGGTGGAGTGGGACTTCGGGCACATCGGCCGCGGCGGCATATAGAATTCGCCGCTGTCCTTGTTGCGCACGCCCATCAGCTTGCGCTGCTTCAGATAGGCATAGAAGCCGGTTCCGTTGAAGGGCAGGTCTTCCATTGCCTCAGTTCCTCCGCTCGAAGATGTGAATGGCGGCGGCCATGCCGCTGCCGCCCAGATTGTGGGTCATGCCGACGCTGGGATCGCCGGGCAACTGCCGTTCGCCGGCCTCGCCCCGCAGCTGCTTCCAGATCTCACAGATCTGGCCGCCGCCCGTGGCACCCACCGGATGGCCCTTCGACTTCAGGCCGCCCGACGAGTTGATCGGCCGGGCACCGTCGCGCCGGGTCTGACCTTCGGCGATCGCGCCATGGGCGTGGCCGGGCTTGAAGAAGCCCAGGTCTTCCGAGGCGATGACTTCGGCGATGGTGAAGCAGTCGTGCACCTCGCAGGCATCGATGTCGCCCGGCCCGACGCCCGCCATCTCATAGGCCTGCGCGGCTGCCACCTTGGCGCATTTCAGCGAGGTCAGCGATTCCCGCTCATAGGTCGGCACGTCGCTGCCCTGGCCGGTGCCGATGATGTGCAGCGGCTTGTCGGTGAAGTTGTGAGCGATCTCTTCCGCCACCAGCAGCATGGCGACGGCGCCGTCCGACACCGGCGAGCAGTCGAACAGCCGCATCGGCCAGGCGATCACCGGGTTGGAGCGGTCGTCATGCATGAACGCCAGCTCGTTGTCCCAGCTCGGCACCGGCTTGCCGCGCTTCTCGGCACTTGCCCGCTTGCTGGCCATGATCTGGGGGATGCTCTGGCCGAACTGTGCCTTCGGATTGAGCGCGCCGTTCTCGTGGTTCTTGATGCCGACCTGCATGAAGGTCTCGGGCGTGGCGCCATAGGCGTCCATGTACGCCGTGGCCAGCAGCGCGTAGAGGCCGGGGAAGGTGAATCCCGACGGATTCTCGAACTGGCTGTCGCTGGCGGTGGCGAGCGTATCCGTCACCTTCGCCGTCGGCAGGTCCGTTTCCTTCTCGATGCCGCCGACCAGAACGACGTCGGCCAGGCCCGAGGCCACGTTCATGACGCCCTGACGGAAGGCGACGCCGCTGCTGGCGCAGGCGCTTTCCACCCGCGTCGCCGGAATCGGCACCAAGCCAAGGGCCGTAGCCATGAAGGGGGCGGTGAAGTTCTGGTTCTCGAACAGCGTGCTGCTGTAGTTACCGATCACCAGGGATTCGATGTCGGCCGGGTCGAAACCCTTGTCGACGGAATTGCGCATCTCGACGAACGCGTCGACGAACAGATCGCGCGTCGAAAGGCCGGGGAATGCACCGAAATTGGTCATCCCGGCGCCCACCAGGGCGACGCCCCTGCCTAGCTTCCTCGCTGCCATACCGTGTTTCTCCTTGGGCTGGGGCGGCGGCCGTCACGGCAAAGCGGCCGCCGCAGATGCCTCCTCACTAGGATATGACGGCCGGGCCGTCTGTCGGCCCGGCCGTATCGACTACGTGTCCCCCGGATTGGCCATCCGGCGGTCAGTGTTTGGCGACGTGCTCCTGCGTCCACTTGGCAACGCTGGGCGCCAGGATCTTCTGCGATGCGCCGCCGGTGTAGATGCCGATATGCCCGGTCTTGATGGGCAGCTCGGTGTAGTCCTTCGAGCCGACATGCTTGCCGAGCGCCACGGTGCAGGGCGGCGGCACCAGGTGATCGCGTTCGGCGAAGATGTTCAGCACCGGGTTCTTGATGTTCTTCAGGTTGACCTTCTCGCCGCCGATCACCAGCTCGCCTTTGACCAGCTTGTTGCCCTGCAGGAATTCCTTGACGAATTCCTTGTAGGCACCGCCGGCCGCGTGCGGGCCGCCGAACAGCCACTTCTCCATGCGAAGGAAGTTCAGAAGCGCGTTCTTGTCTTCCATGACATCGACCAGGTCCTGGTACTTGCCGATGTTCAGGATGAACGGCGAGGCCATCAGGAACGAGACGTTCAAGAGATCGGCGGGCACGTTGCCGACGGCATCGACCATCAGGTCCACATTCGCGTTGCGCGCCAGGTGGAACAGCAGGCCGACATGCGCCTGCTTCGGATCGTGCTTGTGGTCGAAGTCGATCGGCGTGACCGTGAGGATCAGGTGCCGGATCTTCTCTGGATGCAGGGCCGTGTAGGTCGTGCTCATCGTGCCGCCCTGGCAGATGCCGAGCAGATCGACCTTGTCGACGCCGTGCATGTCGCGGACGAAGTCGACGCAGTCGTCGACGTATCCGTTAATGTAGTCGTCCATCGTCAGGTACTTGTCCGCTGGCAGCGGATAGCCCCAGTCGATCAGATGAACATCGAAGCCCTCGTTCAGCAGGTTGCGGACCAGCGAGCGGTCAGGCTGCAGGTCGGCCACCTCATAGCCGTTGATCAGCGGCGGATGGATGATCAACGGCGGCGACATCACCTTCTTCTTATCCACCGTCGGATGGTAGTGATAGAGCTTCAGCCGATCCTGACTGTAGACCACGTCTTTCGGCGTGCTGCCGATATCGACATCTTCGTCCTTCAGCTGGGTGAGGGTCTCGATGCCCTTGGCCATCTTGTGGGAGAGGTCGGCGAATTCCTTGACGGCCTCGGCCGGGCCGAAAGAGATGACTGGCTTCATATCGTGTCTTCCTTACGCGGCGCCCTGGTCGGGTGATACCGACCAAGGGCGTCAGACAATGGTGGGCAGAGGCGTCAACCCGCCGCCGGCTCTTCCTTCGGGGCCGCTTCCTTCGCGGCCGCCTTGCGCGGCGCGGCCTTACGCGCGGGTGCGGGCGTCGCCTCGGCTATCGCCGGCTGTTCGCTGATCGCCTTCATCTGCTTCTTCAGCTGGCGCACCTGCTTCTTCAGATCGTGGATCGTGCGGAAGGCGTCGTCCACTTCCGTGCGCGTCGGCATGTCCATCTGCGTCAGGAACATCTCGACCAGCTCGCGCTGACGCAGCTTGAAGCTCATCATCGCGTCGGTCATCTCGTCCTGGACGACCACGAAGTCGCTCGACGTGAACTCCTCGGTCAGGGTCTTGTCGGCGATCTGGAACCACAGCTTCATCAGCTCACGCAGGCTGGTGATCTGCTCACCCTTCTCAGCCTTGCCGGCCAGTGCCTCCATCAGCCGTTCGACTGCCACCCGCAGGCCCTTGGCCATGGCCAGGTCGTACTTGATGGTCGCCTTGCGCACATCGGAAAGCGCATCCACTGCGCGGAACAGCTTGGCATTCTTCTCGCGCGCTATGCCAGCCGCGGGCAGTTCGGACAGGCCGGAGATTGCGTTCTCGGCTGACTTGCCGAACAGCATGAACTGGTTGAGGAACGGCGACCCCTGAAGCGCATCCATGAAGCCGCCGGTGCCCAGCAGCTTTTCCATGTGCCCGGTATCGAACGCCTGGCCAACATAGCCGGCGAATGGCGCCATGACCTGCATCCAGTTCTGCGGTGCCTGGGCCAGCAGCTGCATGCCTTCCATCATGCCCTGGGTCCGCTCTTGCGCGCTGCCGAACTGCTGCATCCAGCCGTCGAATAGCTTCTGGAAGTCAGGTTGCCACGGCGTACCCGATTGCAGGTTCGGCGCGACAACGCCCCACGACCTTACGACCAGGTCCATGACCTTCAGCATCGACGACTGGCTGTTGAACATGTCGCCTGCCAGCTTGCCGGTCGGCGTGCTGCCGAAGGCCGACGTCCATGCCTCCATGCCCTGGCGCATCATGGCCATGGGGTCGAACGAAGGCGCTCCCATGCCGCCCAGGCCACCCAATCCGCCCTGGCCGCTGGCGGCCGACTGGGCCATGTTCATCCAGCCGCCCCAGACCTGGCGTTGCGCCTCTGTCCAAGCCTTCGTCAAGGCTTCGGCTTGTTCCGTCACGTTCACGCCGATGTCTCCTTCGCGAGAGTTTTGCGTTCGCACCATGTCATGGATTCTCGTAGCCACAGCGGCGCACGAGCATCGCGGTCTACGGGCAGTTTGTAAGCATTACAAGCTTGGACCGGCTATACCGGGTTCGGCCGGTTTCGACCTTGACACGCATCAATTACCGCTGCCGCTCC
>JANQQD010000333.1 GCA_028285185.1 Anaerolineae bacterium
GCTGGCCGTGGTGCTGGCCAAGCTGTTCGCCGACAAGCAGCTTCGCGTGCCCGGTGACGTGATCGGCTATCTGACACAGCGCATGGAGCGCAGCTTTGCCGCGGCACGGCAGATCGTTGCCGAAATCGACGCCTTGAGCCTCGACCACCGACGGTCCATCACGCTCAGCTTCGTGCGCAGACATTGGCGGCCTGCGGGGGCGGAGATCGCCGGCTGACCCAGGTCCTTCGTCGCTGCCGTCAAACCAGGCTGCGGGGCACCGTCAGTTCGCAAAGTGTGCCCTGACTGGCGAGGATTGCCGGCCATTCGTCGACCTCGAACCGCACCACGGCCAGGGCCCCGGTGGGGAAGCGCTCGCGCGCCTGCTTCTTCAGCGGCGCGTTGTTGCCGGCCGCCAGCGCGACGGTGAGGTTCTGCAGATCGGGATTGTGACCGACCACCAGGAGCGTGCCGATGGCGCCGTCGACCTTGCTGATGCGTTGGCGGATAAGGCGGTCGCCCGAGAGATAGATGTCGCGGTCGTACTCGATCGGCGGCGATTCCGGCCATTGGCTGATGACCAGGGCGCATGTGTCCGTAGCGCGCTGTGCGGTAGAACAGAGGATAAGGTCCGGCAGAAGCCCCGCCTGGACCATGTACCGGCCCATCACCAGCGAAGCGCGCTCCCCGCGCGGGCCGAGGGGCCGATCGTGGTCTGCCAGTTCCGTATGGTCCCAGCTCGACTTGGCGTGGCGCAGGAGGATCAGCGTCTTCATCGAGCGGGGCGTGTCGTACCATGGAGTGATGGCCGTGCCGCCTGGGCGGCCCGTGCGCCGAAAGCCGGCATCATTAAACGGGATGACGGCCCTCCGCAAACATGTATATAACCGCCGCAGAGGTGCCAGCGGGCGGCCCATCCGGGTCGATTTGGTGATGACGGGGCCGAAAAACAGCACCGCACGGGCAGAGCTGGAGCCGGTGGAAGCGCTGGAGACGCTGGCGCCACCCGCTGCGCCGCAAACGCCAGTCACAATCGACCGCAAGTCCATCGACCGGTTCATCAACCGAGAGTTGTCTTGGCTGGCGTTCAACCAGCGGGTTCTTGACGAAGCTTACAACGTCAATCATCCGCCGCTGGAACGGGTGCGCTTCCTGTCTATCTCGGCCAGCAATCTCGACGAGTTCTATATGGTCCGCGTGGCCGGGCTGAAGGCGCAGGTCGCCCTCGGGTTCAGCCAGGCGAGCCAGGACGGCCTGACGCCGGCGCAAGCGTTGACCGCGATCAGCCAGCGCGTGAGCGCGCTGATGGCCGATCAGCAGGAATGCTGGCGCGTGCTCTTGGACGAACTGCGCGGCGTCGGCATCTCGGTCCTGTCGCGCGCGGAGTTGACGCCGGACGATCACGGCTGGCTTGAGCGCAGCTTCCTGGAAGACGTCTTCCCCGTGCTGACACCGTTGGCTATCGACCCGGCGCATCCATTCCCGTTCATCCCCAATCTCGGGTTCTGCCTGGCGCTGCAGCTTGAGAACACGAAGGAAGGGCGGGAGCTGAACGCCATCGTGCCGGTCCCGGCGCTGTTGCCGCGGATGCTCCGGCTGCCGGGCCCCAAGATCCGATTCTTCCTGATCGAAGACCTGATCTTGATGTTCATCGACCGGCTGTTCCCGGGCTTCGACAGCCATGATCACGGGGTCTTCCGCGTCATTCGCGACAGCGATCTGGAGATCGACGAAGAGGCGGAAGACCTGGTCAAGACGTTCGAAACGGCCCTGAAGCGCCGGCGCCGCGGCATCGTCATCCGCCTGACCGTCAATTCGACCATGCCGTCGGCGCTGCAGGAATTC
>JANQQD010000383.1 GCA_028285185.1 Anaerolineae bacterium
CCCCCGGCGCCGGAAGAAATCGCTGCCCAAACCCGAAGATCAGCCTCAGTCGGCCGGGCGCCGCAGGGCCGTGAACAGGTAGGTATAGCTGCCGGCCGACTGGTGGAAGATCTCCGCTTCCTGTTCCAGATCGCGGATAAGGGTCTCCATCTCGTAGCTCGGGTTGCCGGCACGAAGCTCTGCCGCCCGTTTCAATACGCCGTCGTAATAGGCGACCCAAGCAGAGGCTGGCACCGTTTCAGTTGCCACCACCTCGTAACCGGCGGCTGCCGCCATCTCGGGAAAGTCGGTCGCGTCCAGCATGTCGGGGTATTCGGCATCCCAGAAGGTGCGCACTGGCTCAGGGGCATCCTCCGTCAGCCAGCCGGCGTCGGCGATAACGGCGACGCCGCCCGGCCGTAGGATCGGCCGCCAGGCATCCAGGGCCTGCCGGAAGCCGATATTGTAGGCGGCCCCTTCCGACCAGATCAGGTCGACGCTGTCCGCCGGCTCGCCGGGGTTCCGCATGTCGGCGGCACGCGTTTCGACAAGGTCCTGCAGGCCGCCCTCGGCAAACCGTGCCCGCGCGCGCTCAAGAAACACCTCAGACAGGTCGACGGACGTGACGCGGGCACCAAGCGCCCGTGCCAGCATCAGGCTCTGCTGGCCTGTGCCGCAGCCGAGATCGAGCACTCGCGGTGCCGCCGGCAGCGGGCCGATAGCCTTCAGCACCTTCAGGCTCGTCGCCTTATCATGCGGGCCGAGCATCTCAAGCTCGGCGAAGAATGCCGTCGTCACATCCATGGCATCGAGTCCTTGCGCTGTTGCCGGTGATATTTCGGCTTGGCTGCGGTTTCACCGCTCAGTGAGGCCGTAGGCGTCTGGAGGACGGTAATCGCCGATCTGACCGGTCGGCCAGCTATTATTTTGCGTCGCAGCATTGTCGGCCTCTTTGCGACGGGAACGACGGCGCAGATCGTTCAGATGAATTGCTGAAGGACAACCGTTCGAAGATGGAGGTGATCGATGCGCCCTTTGCGCAAGGCTGAGACGATGGCAGCTCTCGCCGTCGCGATTTTGACCATTGCGGCCCTGGGCCAACCAGCGAGGGCGCAGCAGGGCATCCTGCTTGGCGCACGCACGGTCGCCGATCTGAGCGAGACCGACGTGATATCGGTTCCGGGCGGACAAGGATATTCCTCGGTTCGGCTGTGTGTGGCGCAGCGGGCCGTCCATTTTCGTGATCTCGACATCGTCTTTGCCAACGGTGCCCGCCAGGATGCGAGCATCCGGCGGCTGATCGGTGCTGGCGAGTGCACGCGCTGGATCGACCTTGCCGGCGAGCGGCGCAACATCGCGCGTATCGTCATGCGCTACGACACGCTGCGAAACATCGGCGTTCAGGCCGTCATCACGGCCTTTGGCCGCCGCTAACGAAACGATCGGAGGTGAAGGTCGTACCGGAAAGTTGGCAGTACTTCGAAGCCTGTTGCCGGCTCTCCCGACAAGGATGGCCGGCCGCAAGGCAATGACACGCTCCAGCAATCAGATACCATGTCACACGAAGCTCCTGGAGACTCGGACAATCGAAATAATCGTTCCGCACTGACGGCCTGAGATATGCGATCCTTGGCTGATTTGGTTTAGAAATTTAAAGACAAAATAGACAATGTACTTTGATGATGTCTTCCTTTTTGTGAAGTTTTCTAATAAATTCCAATGCATATCCTAAGCTTATTATTTGTGTATTTTTGAGATTATAGACAACTTTGTTGGTGTCACAATTAACAATTCCAGAATAGAAGTCAACATTGTCAGCATGAAGCATAATGTGCGGCTCATATTCTTGAGTCTCGTCTTTACCGTTTACCCAAAGAGCCGTTGTTTTATAAGCCCTTAATATATCCTTGGATTTCTCTAAATGTATATTGGCAAGCGCAGTTTGCAGTAGTTTTCCAACTCTGTTCATCATTTCCTTGCCGAATTTCTGGTGGAATACAACTTCGCATTTAGACGGAACCTTGGTCTTGTGATGCCAATCTGTTCCGCCGTGAGCGGAAATACAGTAGGTATGTAAGGTGGGTGCATCAATGTCTATGATCATTTTTTTCATTCTCCATTCAAATATTGGCGAGTCTTAGCGCTTCGGCTATTGCATGCTTAGTGCCAAGAGGATTCCTGTCCAATCCTCTCTTGTCGGTTAAGCTGCTTATTCCTAACATAATATCATCTTTACGAGAATAATATGTATTTTAATAAATTTATATTCTTCGATGTGTCGCGCAACCTCTTTCGACCGCCCGGTCTCGTGGCTTCATGGAGCATTGCCGCGCCAGCGATAGGGGGATTGGATGCGCGCGTCGGCAAGGAACGTAGCGTCCGTCAAGGCGTGCAGGAAGGCCGTCAGGCTGGCTCGCTCCGTCTCTCTGATTGGAAACCCGCGCACATGTGGCGACGTGAGCGGCGAAGGCTCGCCGCTCAGGGCCGCCCGGCCGCCGGCGGCATAGTGGCTAATGACGTCGTCGAGCGTGGCGATCGAGCCGTCGTGCATGTAGGGCGCGGTGACCGCGACGTTCCGTAGCGACGGTGTGCGGAAGCGGCCCATTGTAGCCGGGTCGCCCGTGTGCTCGATCAGACCCTGGTTGCCCTCGGGATAGGCCCCGGCGCCATCGAGGTTGTAGAGGCCGGTGTTGTGGAATCGAGGTTCGACGGCGGCGTCGGTGAAATGGGGCGGAAGATGGCAAGTGCCGCAGGCCAGCCGATCACTGAAGAACAGATCCATGCCGCGCTCGGCCTCCGGGCTCAGGGCACCCGAGGCCGGATCGCGGACATGGCGGTCGTACGGTGTATCGGCAGAAATCAGCGTGCGCTGGAAGGCAGCGATCGCCATGCGGATGGCGGGGAAGTCGATGGCGCCGCCGGTCTCGGGAAACGCCGCCTGGAAGCGTGCGCGGTAGGCAAGATCGGCCTCGAACCGGGCCAGGATGTCGGCCTGTCGGCCCTCGGCCATCATCTCAATCGGATCGCGGCCGAACAGGGGACGGATCGACTGCTCTTCCAGCCGGGTCTCCGACGGGTTGGCCCAGGTCAACACCTGGAAATAGCCGACATTGGCGAGGCCCGGCGTGTTGCGCGGGTGGCGTTCCCCGGTGATGCCGATGGCGACCCTTCGGCCATCGCTGAACCCAAGTTCCGGCCGGTGGCACGTCCCGCACGACATGTAGCCCGGGCCTGAGAGGCGGACGTCGTAGAACAGATACCGGCCCAGCTCGACCCGCTCGGGCGTGGTCGGGTTATCGGCCGGGGCCGGCGGCGGTGGCCAGGGCGCAGATGCCGGCTGCGCCACCAAAAACGGGGCCGTCCAGGCGATCATCACGATCAGCGCAGTTGAGAACAGGATAGCGAAGGCGGATCGCGGCATGCCCGGCACTCACGTCCAGACCACGGTCGCGCCGTTCGATCGACAATGCAAGCGATCGCCTAGAACAGGCTGCCTTGCCCCGGCGCGTTCTTGCCGCGCTGCTGGGTGGGGCGGGGGCGCGGCTGGGCGCCGTCGACGGTGGCGGGCACACGTATCTCGTCGCGGAACTCAAGGCTGATGCTGTCGCCGGGCGAAAGTCCCGCGCCGTCCATCACCGGCTCGTCAGCGCCGTCGCGCACCAGGGCGAAGCCGCGGCGCAAAACATCCTTGTAGGAATAGCTGTCCAGCAGACCGCCCAGGGCGCCCAGCCTGTCGCCGGCGCGGGCCAACAGCGCGATCGCTGCACGTGAAAGGCGGTCGCCGCCGAGCGGCGCGAAGCCCTGACGCCGCCACGCCAACAGCGCGGGGCCGACCGCCGCGAACCGTTCGGAGGCCGTGGCAAGCTGGCGGGATGTGGCGGCCAGCCGCTCCCGAGGATGCACCAGGCCGGCGCCGAGCTGGGCAAGGGTGGCGCGCCGGCGGTCCAGCGCGACTGCGACGGACCGGTCCAGGCGTTCGCCGCGGTCGTCGCAGCGCTGAAAGGCGGTCTCCAGCAGGCGCGCCGGATCACCGAGGCCGCGAGCCAGGCCCTCCAGCCGCAAGCGCCGATCGGCGAACAGGCGATGTGCGCCTGCCACCAGTCGGCGCTGGGTATCGAGCATCTGCGCTTGCAGTTCGGCCCGCACCGGGACAGCTACCTCGGCGGCGGCGGTCGGGGTCGGTGCGCGGTGGTCGGCCGCGAGGTCCAAAAGCGTCGTATCCGTCTCGTGCCCGATGGCGCTGATCAGCGGGATCCGGCTGGCGGCCGCCGCGCGGACCACCGCCTCTTCGTTGAACGGCATCAGGTCTTCCAGACTGCCACCGCCGCGCGCGACGATCAGCAGATCGGGCCGGCGGCTGGAGCCGGTTGGAAGGGCGTTGAAGCCTGCGATGGCCGTGGCCACCTGTTCTGCTGCCGTTTCACCCTGCACGGCCACGGGCCAGAGCAGCACGGGCCGCGGGAAGCGATCGGCCAGCCGGTGCAGGATGTCGCGAATCACCGAGCCTGTGGGCGAGGTGATCACGCCGATCAGCCGCGGCAGCCGCGGCAGTGGGCGTCTACGCTCCGGATCGAACAGGCCCTCGGCCGCCAGGCGGCGCTTGCGCTCCTCCAGCATCATCAAGAGCGCGCCGAGGCCCGCAGCCTCCATGCTCTCGATGACGATCTGGTACTTCGACTGGCCGGGATAGGTGGTCAGCCGGCCGGTGCACACCACCTCCAGCCCTTCTTCTGCGCGGGTCTTCAGCTTGCCCACGGTGCCGCGCCAACACACGGCCGCCAGCACGGCCTGGTCGTCTTTCAGCGTCAGATAGAGATGGCCGGAGGAATGATATTTCGGCTGGCTGATCTCGCCGCGCACGCGGACATGGCCGAACTCCGACTCCACCGTGCGCTTCAGCGCCTGCGACAGCTCGCTGACGGAGAATTCCGGCTGATTGCTGCCGGCGGTGGGAAGGGCGTTCGGTGTCTGTGTCATGGTGGTGGCCGCCATGATACAAGCCCGCGCAGGTGCGGCAAGGGAGGCGAGGGTGAAGATTCTGGTGGTCGGAAGCGGGGGTCGCGAACACGCGCTGTGCTGGGCGATCGGCGCGTCGCCGCTGTGCGAGGCGCTCTATTGCGCACCGGGTAACGCCGGCATCGCCGCGGAGGCGGAGTGCGTGCCCATCGCTGCGACCGATATCGACAGTCTGGTGGGATTCGCGCGCGATCGGGCGATCGACTTCGTGGTCGTCGGGCCGGAGGCGCCGCTGGTGGCGGGGCTGGTCGATCGGCTGCAGGCAGTCGGTATCAAGGCGTTCGGGCCCTCCGCTGCGGCTGCCGAACTGGAAGGCTCCAAAGGGTTCATGAAGGACCTCTGCGCCCGCCACGGTGTGCCGACCGCGGCCTACCAGCGCTTCACCGATGCCGCGCCGGCAAAGGCGTACATTCGCGAGCGCCGGGCTCCGATCGTGGTCAAGGCTGACGGGCTAGCCGCAGGCAAGGGCGTGGTTGTCGCGGCGACGGTGGAGGACGCAGAGGCGGCCGTCGACGCCTTCATGGTCGACCGCATTCATGGCGATGCCGGCGGCGAGGTGATCGTGGAGGAGTGCCTGATCGGGCCTGAGATCAGCTTCTTCGCTCTGGTTGACGGAACCCATGCGCTGCCGTTGGCCAGCGCCCAGGACTATAAGCGCGTCGGTGACGGCGACTCAGGGCCGAACACCGGTGGCATGGGGGCGGTCTCTCCCGCTCCGGCCATGGATGCGGCGCTGCAGGAGCGCATCATGGCAGAGATCGTCAGCCCCATTGTCGTCGGACTGGCGGCCGAGGGGCGGCCCTATCAGGGCGTCTTGTTCGCCGGGCTGATCCTGACCGAAGACGGTCCCAAAGCGCTGGAATTCAACGTGCGCTTCGGCGATCCGGAATGCCAGGCCCTGCTCATGCGGCTGAAGTCGGACCTGTTGCCGGCGCTGATGGCCGCGTCGGACGGCGTATTGAAGACGTTCGACGTGCAGTGGTACGACGCGGCGTCCGTTTGCGTAGTGATGGCGAGCCGCGGCTATCCGGGACCTTACGAGAAGGGGACGGTTATCGGCGGGCTGGAGGCAGCGGCCGGTTCCGACGGCCCGGTCATCTTCCATGCGGGAACGCATCGGCTGGAGGATGGCCGGATCGTGGCAGACGGAGGCCGCGTTCTCGGTGTCACTGCAACCGGCGCCACAATTGCCGACGCGCGCGCATCGGCCTATGGCGCGATCGACCGGATCGACTGGCCACAGGGGTTCTGTCGACAGGATATAGCTCAGGGCCTCTAGTCGGTTGCTGCCAGCGCCCGAACGGAACCCCGGTCGCGCCCTGCTTGACCGAACCTACGGGACAGCCGGGTCATTGGAGTGCGCCGCATCTCGGTGCTTATCCCATTGCGATTGTATGATCGCATACACACCATCGGGGTCGGACTCCGATTGGTAAGGCATCTCCACGCATATTGGTGTGCCCCAACGCCTTTTGTCGCGGCCTCCCACTATTCTTCTAAAAAGGGAAAGGTGACTCCAGTATCTGTCTGCATCGTAAGGAGTGATCGCGATGCAGTAATACTTCCGACGCTTAATCCGCCACTTCTTCAGCAACACACTCTCAATCTCATGCCAACAATAATAGGTCCCTTCGTTTGCGGGAAGCCAAAACCACAAGCCTCCTTCGCAAACAATAAGCGTGGCTCCGTCACGATCTTTTAAGCAATACACAACCAAGCATAGTACTGGTAAAGATGCGACGAAGAGGCTAAACCAATAACTGGAGGCCGATGATTTCTCCCATTCAGAATAAGCCCCAAAGTAAAATATCGAAATCAAAAACAGGAGGCCAAATAAGACTCCAAAATCGAAGGGCGCATGACCCACGGCATGAATCACTCGGCCGTAGGAGGGCGTTCGACTGGTCATGCCGGAATTGCCTTTGGCTCGGCTGTCCGTTGGTTCACGAATGGATTCATCTATAAGGCGATCCATGTCGCTTCACAATTCGCTTCACTTGCTTGGCGTCAAATCACCCAGGCAAACCAAATCGAAGCGATGCCGAAACTCAACTTCGCCGATTACCTCCCGAACGGACCGTCGGTCGCGCTTCGCTTGACCCAACCTACGACTCCTGTCCGGCATCCCACTCCGGCGCGAGCCGCGACAGCGGCAGGGCGCGCACACGATTGCCGCCCAGCACATGCGCCACGACCTGGCCGCGGAAGAGGCTGGCGATCGCCCGGTCGAGCACATTCAGGCCGCCGGTGTAGGCGCCGAAGGCGGGCAGGATCAGCCGGCGCCCGTCGCCGACGAAGCAGCGCCGGGAGATCCGGCGCCCCCGAACGTGCACGACCGCCTTCGGGTGATAGTGGCCCGACACCTCTGCCGCCGCGCCGGCTGCCGCCTGGTGGCGGAAGACGAGCGTGCCGATCACCGCGTCGTCGACAGCCTTGCCGCCCCATTCCAGGCAGGGCGAAGGGTCATGATTGCCAACGACCCAGAGCCACTCGCGCCCGTTGATCGTCGTGCGCAACCGAGCGCCATCCTCCCGCGACAGTCGGTCGCCGGCCCGCCCATCGTGGAAGCTGTCGCCAAGGCAGATCACGCGGTCGGCCGGCACGCGGCGCAGTACAGCCTCGAGGCGAGCCAGGGTCTGGGCGGTGTCATAGGGCGGCAGCATCTGGCCCCGCCCCGCATAGGCGGAGCCCTTCTCAAGGTGAAGATCGGCGACGATCAGTGTGCGCTCCTCAGGCCAATAGAGCGCGCCTTCCGGCTCCGCCACCAACGCGTGGCCGTTGATACGGATGGTCGTCGCGGAAGCGTCGGGTCGCTCAGCCATCTCAGAGCGGCAGGCTGGTCTGTTGGGTGGCAAGTGCTGCCAGCTCCGGCATGGCTTCGGCGATTAGATCCTCTGCAGCTTCGTCCAGCAGATCGTCCAGGGCAGCGCCATAGACCTGCTCGCGCCCAACCTCCAAAAGGATGGGCACGGCGAGCGGTGAGATGCGGTCCAGCCGGCGGTGCGTGATGCGGCCCTGCACCCGCTCCAGCATGGCGGCGATGCGGCCTACATCGGTGAAGCCCCGCGCCGCGTCACGCCTGGTGGCGCGCAGCAGCACATGGTCCGGCTCGTGACGGCGCAGAACGTCGTAGATCAGGTCGGCACTGAACGTCACCTGTTTGCCTGTCTTCTCGCGGCCCGGAATGCGCCGTTCGATCAGGCCGGAGATCACCGCGACGTTGCGGAAGGTGCGCTTCAGCAGGCTCGATTCGTCCATCCACGCCTCAAGGTCGTCGCCCAGCATGTCCTGGTCGAACAGGGCTGCCATATCATCGGGTTCGCGCAGGCCCCAGGTCGCCAACACATAGTCCGTGGCAACGAAGCCCAGCGGGCGGAAGCCGGCGCGCTCCATCCGCCGGGTCAGCAGCATGCCCAGGGTCTGGTGAGCATTGCGGCCCTCGAAGCAATAGGCGACCAGGAACCACTTGCCCCCACGCGGAAACGTTTCCACCAGCATCCCGTCGCGCCGCGGCATCACAGAGCGCCAGCGCTGCAGCCTGAGCCATTCCGCCACCGGTTCCGGCAGGGGCGTCCAGCGCTCCGGTGCGGCGAGCATTTCGCGCACCCGGTCGGCGAGATGGGTGCTGAGCGGCATGCGCCCTCCGGCATAGGCCGGAACCGCGGGCTCGCCGGTGCCGCCGCGCGACGCCACGACGGTGTTCTCGCGGATGGCCTCAAACCGCAACAGCTCGCCAGCAAACAGGAAGGTGTCGCCGGGCACCAGCCCCTGGGCGAAATACTCTTCGATCTCGCCGAGCGTGCGCCCGTTGCGCAACTTCACCTTCAGTGTCGTCGCTTCGACGATCGTGCCGACATTGAACCGATACTGCCTAGCCACATCCGGCGAAGACAGCTCCCAAAGCCCGTCGTCACGCCGATGCAGCCGCCGGAAGCGCTCATAGCTGCCCAGCGCATAGCCGCCGCTGGGGACGAAGGCGAACACGTCGTCGAAGTCGTTGCGCGCGAGGTCCGCATAAGGCGCGGCCCGTCGGATCTCGCCATAGACGGCTTCGGCGTCGAACGGCCCGGCGCAGGCGATGCAGAGCAGGTGCTGCGCCAGCACGTCGAGCCCGCCGGGCGGCGGCAGGTCGCCATCCAGCGTCATCTCAGCCAGAGCATCGACGGCGGCACGGCATTCCAGCACCTCGAACCGGTTGGCCGGGACCAGAAGCGCGCGCGAGGGCGACTCCAGACGATGGTTGGCCCGGCCGATGCGCTGCAGCATGCGGGTCACGCCCTTCGGGGCCCCGATCTGGATGACGAGGTCGACCGAAGCCCAGTCGATCCCCAGATCCAGCGAAGAAGTGGCAACCACCGCCCGCAGGCGGCCGGCTGCCATCGCCGCCTCGACCTTGCGTCGCTGTTCGCGTGCCAGGCTGCCATGGTGCAGGGCGATCGGCAGGTTATCGTCGTTGAGCCGCCACAGCGCCTGGAACACCAGTTCCGCCTGCGCCCGGGTATTGACGAAGACCAGCGTGGTCCCGGCTGAGCGGACTCGCTGATAGACCGCCTCGATGGAATGCAGGCCCATATGGCCCGACCAGGGCAGGCGCGTCTCAGGCACCAGGATGCCCACCTCGGCGCGTGCGCCGGCGGGCCCGTGGATCATGTGCACATCGCCTGCGTCGGCGGAAGCGCTGGGTGACAGCCAGGCGGTCAGGGCGTGCGGATGGGCGACCGTCGCCGACAGGCCGACCCGGCGAGCATGGGGCGCCAGGGTGGCCAGCCGGGCGACGCCCAGCGACAGCAGGTCGCCGCGCTTGGTGCCGGCCAGGGCGTGCAGTTCATCCACGATCAGGCAACGCAGGCCCCGGAACATGGCCGGAGCGTCAGGATAGGACAGCAGCAGTGCCAGGCTTTCCGGTGTCGTCATCAGCAGGTGCGGGGGGCGCTTGCGCTGGCGTTCGCGCTTCGGCTGGGGCGTGTCGCCCGTGCGTGTCTCGGCACGGATCGGCAGGCGCAGCTCTGCGATCGGTGTCTCGAGATTGCGGTGGACGTCGACCGACAGCGCTTTCAGCGGCGAGATGTAGAGCGTGTGCAGGCCGTCGCGCGGCCGTTCTGCCAGTTCGATCAGGCTCGGCAGAAAGCCCGCCAGCGTCTTGCCGCCGCCGGTCGGCGCGATCAGCAATGTGTGGTCGCCCGCCGCAGCGGCGGCGATCATCGCGCGTTGATGGGTGTGTGGGCGCCAGCCCCGGCTGGCGAACCAGCCTTCGAACAGCGGTGGCAACAAGGCACGGTCCGGCTCCGACATGGCCGTGAATATAATGGGAACATCCGTGCCTGCCAGCGTTTCGTGGCCGCGGCCGCCGGGCGCACCGTCGAGCGGAGGTCAGCCGTCAGCGATAGACCAGATCGGCGGCCGATTTCGTCGGCGGCTTGTCGGTGCAGGCGATGATGCCGAAGATCTTGCTGACCGTGAGGCCATCATCGGATAGCGGCACCGCCAAGCCCTCAAGCTCCACCGGGCGGTCGCCCCGGGCCGGCAGGTAAGAGCGATGGGCCGTAGTCAGCCCCTGGCTGACACAGCGGTCGAAAGCTTGTTCCAGCGCGTCGCACACGCAGACGAAATCCGAACTTAGCGTGTTCAGATCGCGCCCCGTGCAATCCCGGCCGAAGAGCCTCGCCAGCCCTGTGCCGAACAGGCGGAACCGATAACTGTCCCCGTTCCCTTCGACATCCACCAAATGCAGCCAGGGCAGCAGATGGCGGGGCAGTAGCAACGGATCGATGTCGGACCGGTTCGGCAGTCTGCGGTCACCGGTGCGATCGTTGAAATAGCGTGCGATTCCCGAAAACGCGCCATGCTGAAAGAGCGATGGGAAATCCGCAACAGAGTGCACCTTCGCCGCGAGCAAACGATCCCGCGGCCCAGCTTGCAGTGGCAGCATCATTGAGGTGTGGCGAGCCTGGAAAGGAAGTGGGCGGGAGAACGGCAACAGATGCGTTCGATTTTACCATCGATTTTGGGTTGTTCAATCGCAGCCAGACCGGGCTGACTGTGGTTGGAATTGTTATCCACAAGAATTGCGGGGAAGTATCACGCCCACTCGAAAGGCATCGAAGGGATTCGTTAATAAATCTCTAACCCGTATGCTGCGTTCTTGGGGGGATGCCGCACAAAATTCCTGATTTTAGTCAAATAGATAGAGGGAATTCCGATCTTAGGACGGCAACTTTGCTGTGCTATGCTTTGGCAAATCCATCACCAATCCCTACGCGAGACCGCAACAGGAACAGCGCACCTGGCTATTCCGCCTCAGCGTCGGCGCTTCCTGCAGCCGGTGACAGGCCGCCGGGTGCCGAACGCGTGGCAAGGATGGCGGCCCGGGCCGCCAGCACGTCCGGGTCGACCCAGTCCGCCGAGGCGTCGGGAAGCTGGTAGGCCGCCGCATAACGGTCGAGGGCCTCGGCATCCAGACCCGATTCCGCCCGCCGGGCGGCGACGGTGCGCGACCTGAGGGCAGCCACAGCGTCATGGGAGCTATGGCGGGCGAACGTCATCGGTTGACCGGTCGCGTCGGCCTCCGGTGCCGGGCGATCCAGCCCCATTGTGTGGACCACATGCGCGCGTGCCTGCAGCAAAGCCTCGCGATCCGCTTCGGCGATGGCCGTGAATTCCGCCTGCTCTTCGGCCGACGGTTCGGTGCCGGGGGGATAGACAAACCCGTAGGTGGCGTATTCGCCGCCCATGACGCTGAGCGGATGGTACCAGACGCTGACGCGCGACCAGTCGTTGTTGGCAGAAGTGTCGACGATCTGCTGGTTGCGCCGCAACGCGTCGCTGTCCCAGCTGTGATCGACGAGAATGGTTCGCGAATCGACGATTCGGGCGACTACGCCGACATGTCCCAGCGGCAGATTCCCGGCGCGCCGCCAGACCAGGATCGATCCGGGCGTGGGCATGTTGCCCCGCTCGAAGCGCCCCTCTGCACCGCTCCACCAGCCCCAGGCATTGGCCGGAATCATGATGCCCGTCAGGTTCCGCACATGGGTGACGCACATGCGCGCTTCCGCCGGTGCCGTTCCCATGCCCAATGTGGTCAGGGCGATCAGGGCGGATACCGCCAGCGTCTTTGCGGCGATTCGCATCGGTCGTCCTCCTGGGCTGCGTCGTCTTGGGAGGGTGCCGCCGATGGGCGGCGTGGATGGTCTCAATTGATACTTACTATGGTTAAGAAAGCAATAACCCTGCGGTGGTGCATGTCAGCTTTGCGTCAGGCTGGTGGGCAGTGCCTCGCGGTCACACGTCTTGCTTGCCATAGGTGGCGAACTTCTTAAGCACGGTCCGCATCTCGGCGTCGGGCAGGATCACCGGCTCGCCGACCTGCAGGGTGCGCCAGTACATGGCCGCCAGAGTCTCCACCTCCACAGCCAGGGCAAGGGCTGCGTCCAGCGTCTCGCCGAGGGCGAGCATGCCGTGATTGGCCATGAGGCAGGCCTTGCGGTTCTTGAGCGCGGCCAGAGCCTTGTTCGACAGCGCCTTCGTGCCGAAGGTGGCATAGTCGGCGCACCGGATGGTCCGGCCGCCGGCCACGGCGACCATATAGTGAAAGGCCGGGATCGGCCGCCGCAGACAGGCGATGGTCGTGCTGTGCAGCGCATGGGCGTGCACGATGGCACCGGCCTCGGGCCGCGCCTTCAGGATGTCGCAGTGGAACCGCCATTCCGACGACGGCTTGCGCTGGCCGTCGGGAACGTTGCCGCGGCTGTCCATGAACACGATGTCCGCCGGCGCCAGGCGATCGTAGTCCATGCCCGAGGGCGTGATCAGCAGCCCCCCCGGCACCCGCAGGCTGAGATTGCCGGACTTGCCCTGGTTCAGGCCCAGGTCGTTCATCTTCAGCGACGCCGCGATCAGGGCCCTGCGCTCGACCGGCCAGGTCACGGGGCCGCCTGCTCGGGAAACAGTCCTGCCAGCCCATCGCGCGTGGCGGGGCACGACCCGCGTTCGGTGATCAGGCTGCTGACCAGGCGGGCCGGTGTCACATCGAAGGCGTAGTTGGCGGCCGGACTTCCCGCAGGCGTCAGCCGCACCGTTTCCACACGGCCATCCTCCGTGCGTCCGGCGATGTCCGTCACCTCTGCCGCATCACGCTGTTCGATCGGAATGGCCGCCGGGTCGCCCGTCAAGGTCCAGTCTATGGTGGGCGAGGGCAGGGCGACATGGAACGGTACGCTGTTGTCGTGGGCCGCCAGCGCCTTCAGATAGGTGCCGATCTTGTTGCAGACATCGCCGTTGGCGGTCGTGCGATCGGTGCCCGTGATGCAGAGGTCGACAAGCCCGCGCTGCATCAGGTGCCCACCCACATTGTCGACGATCACGGTATGGGGCACACCGTGCTGCTGCAGTTCCCACGCCGTCAGGCCGGCGCCCTGGTTGCGCGGGCGCGTCTCGTCCACCCATACATGCACGGGCAGGCCGGCGTCATGGGCCTTGTAGACCGGGGCCAGGGCCGTGCCCCAGTCCACGGTGGCCAGCCAGCCGGCGTTGCAATGGGTCAACACATTCAGCCGGTCTGCACCACCCTTGGCCTGCCAGACCTGGCGGAAGACCTCCAGGCCATGGTCGCCGATGGCCTCGCAGATCGCCACGTCCTGATCGCAGATCTCCGCAGCCTTGGCATAGGCGGCGGCTGCCCTCTGGGGGGGCGGCAGCGTGCCCAGCGCGGCCAGCATCTCTTCCAGGGCCCAGCGGAGATTGACCGCCGTGGGCCGGGTGGCGAGCAGCAGCCGATGCGCCGTGGCCAAGGTGTCGTTCGACGGGTCCGACCGCATGGCCAGCGCCATGCCATAGGCCGCCGTGGCCCCGATCAGCGGTGCGCCGCGCACCAGCATGTCGCGGATGGCGTGCGCCGCCTGTTCGACGGTTTCCAGCCGAACGGTGACGAAGTCGTGTGGCAGCCGGGTCTGGTCGATGATCCCGACTGCCCAGCCGTCGGGCTCGAGCCAGATGGTGCGCTGGGGCCGGCCGTCGACGCGCATGGCCGCCGCCTCAGCCGCCCAGCACGCGGGCGAGAATGGCGTCGAGGCGGGCTAGCACCGCCGGATCCCGCTTGTCCGGGGCCGTGATCAGCGCGGTGTCGAGCGCCGTATGGCAACCCTGCGGGCAGTATTCGGTCCGCCCGCTCAGCTTCGGCGCCACCTTCGCCACCATGGACCGGGCCTTGTCGGCATTGTCCATCAGCACGCGGATGATCGCCTCGACGGTGACATGGTCATGGTCCGGGTGCCAGCAGTCGTAATCGGTGACCATGGCGACGGAGGCATAGCAGAGCTCCGCCTCACGGGCGAGCTTGGCCTCCGGCATGTTGGTCATGCCGATCACGTCGCAGCCCCAAAGGCGATAGAGTTCCGACTCCGCCTTCGTGGAGAACTGGGGGCCTTCCATGGCGAGATACGTCCCGCCGCGGCGATAGGGAATGCCGAGCTCCGCCACAGCCTCTTCCAGCGCATCGCCCAGGCGCTCGCAGGTGGGATGACCAAGCGCCACATGGCCGACCATGCCGGTCGTGAAGAACGACTTGGCGCGCGCCACCGTGCGATCGATGAACTGATCGACGATCACGAAGGTTCCCGGCGGCAGGTCTTCCCGCAACGAACCGACGGCCGAGACCGATACGATCTCGGTCACGCCGGCGCGTTTCAGCGCGTCGATATTGGCGCGGTAGTTCACTTCCGACGGCGGGATGCGGTGCCCGCGCCCATGTCGGGGCAGGAACACCATGGGCTGATCGCCCAGCCGGCCGAACAGAAACTCGTCCGACGGTGGGCCGAAGGGCGAGGCCACCGCTTCCCACCGGACGTCGTCGAGCCCCGCAATGTCGTAGACACCGCTGCCGCCAATAACGCCGATGACTGGGGTGGGGACCGCGTTGGACATTGGCGTGGCAAAAGCTCTGTTGCGTTTGGGTGTAATGGTCGGCGCCAAATGCGCGCCCTGACCTTGAGCGGCTTATGGCCGATTTGCCCGACCCCTGCAAGCCGGCATCGGGGCCGCATGATCTTGAAGCGACTAAACGTTGTTTTAATCCTCCGACGTTAAACAAGAGTACGAAGATCGGTGCGTCATCGGCCGCGATTGCGGCTGTGCGGCGCACAATGGTTGGGTTGACAAGCGCAAGGTCGGCGGAACCGATCCACCGTCGGCGGACGCGCGATCTGTCCAGGAGTGTGCGATGGCCGAGGCCCTGACGATGCGAAGCGGTCAAGACGAAGGTCGCGGTGACGACAACTACACCCAGTTCGTCACCATGACGATTGCGGGCCAGCTGTTCGGCATCCCGACGGAGGAAATCCAGGATGCCCATATCCTGGAGAGCATCACGCGAATCCCGCTGGCGCCGCAAGAGATCGAAGGCGCGCTGAACATTCGCGGCAAGATCGTCACGGCCGTCAGTCTGCGCAAGCGTCTGGGCCTGCCCCCCCGCGAGAGCGACGGGCGCAATATGAGCATCGTCGTGGAGTACAAGGGCGAGCTCTACAGCCTGCTGATCGACACCATCGGCGATGTCCTGAGCCTGTCCGACAAGGCGTTCGAGAAGAACCCGCCGACGCTCGACCCCCGCTGGCGCGACATCTCCGCCGGCGTCTACCGGCTGGACGACCAGCTGATGATCATGACCAACGTCCCCCGGCTTTTGAGCTTCATGAGCCACTGAATGGCCGACGCCGGCTGACCGGCCGGCGTTCCCTTCAGCGGAGATAGTGCCGCGGCCTCGCCCTCTCGGCCGTGTGGTCCCATATTGTCGCCATGGCGGCGGCCCCCGAAAGCTGGATCGACGTACGCCCCGAGGGGATCTATGTGCGTCCGGGCGGGTTCCATGTGGACCCCGCACGCGCCGTCGACCGCGCCGTCATAACCCACGGCCATGCCGATCACGCTCGTCCCGGCCACGGGGCCGTGCTGGCGACAACGCAAACGTTGCGGATCATGGCGGCCCGGATGGGGCAGGCCGGCGCCGCGACGCAGGCGCTTGCCTATGGCGAGCGCGTGCAAATCGGCGATGTGACGGTATGGCTGTCGCCGGCCGGCCATGTGCTGGGCAGTGCCCAGGTGGTGCTGGAATACGGCGGCAGCCGGGTTGTCGTCTCCGGCGACTATAAGCGGCGGTCGGATCCGACCTGCGCCGAGTTCCAGCCCGTGACCTGCGATGTCTTCGTCACGGAGGCGACATTCGGGCTGCCGGTCTTCAAGCACCCACCAGCGGAAGTGGAGATCGGGCGCCTGTTGCGGTCACTGCAGCTCTTTCCGGACCGTGCCCATCTGGTCGGGGTGTACGCTCTGGGGAAGTGCCAGCGTGTGATCGCGCTGTTGCGCCGGGCCGGTCACGACCGTCCCATCTACCTGCATGGTGCGCTGCAGGGCCTTTGTGCGCTCTATGAAGAGCTCGGCGTTCCGCTGGGGCCGCTCTTGCCGGCCATGGGCATGGCCAAGGCGGACCTGCAGGGCGAGATCGTTTTGTGTCCCCCGTCGGCTCTGGCCGACCGGTGGTCCCGGCGACTGCCGGATCCCTTGATCGTGGCGGCGTCGGGCTGGATGCGCGTCCGTCAAAGGGCTAAGCAGCGCGGCGTGGAACTGCCCTTGGTCATCTCCGATCATGCCGATTGGACAGAGCTGCTGCAGACGATGGAGGATACCGGGGCGCCGGAGATCTGGGTCACCCACGGGCGGGAAGAGGCGCTGGTTTTCGCCGCCCTGCAACAGGGGCGTAGGGCGCGCGCACTTGCCATGGTCGGCCGGGAAGAGGACGAGGCGGAGTGAGAGCCTTCGCCGCGCTGATGGAGGGCCTGGTCTACACGCCGTCGCGCAACGGCAAGCTGCGCCTCATGACCGACTATTTCGCCACGGTGCCGGACCCGGATCGCGGCTTTGCCCTGGCGGCGCTGACCGGCGACCTGACCTTCGATGCCGCCAAGCCCGGCCTGATCCGGGGGTTGGTTGCGGAGCGTGTGGCGCCGGAACTGTTCGCGCTCTCGTACGATTTCGTCGGTGATCTGGCCGAGACGGTATCGCTGATCTGGCCGGAGCCGCCCCATCCGGCCGAAGCCCCAAGCCTGGGTGACGTGGTGACCCGGCTGCAGACCAGCGGCCGGACCCAGACGCCCGCGTTGATCGAAGCCTGGCTGGACGCGCTGACAGCAACGGAACGCTTCGCCTTGTTGAAGCTGATCACGGGCGGGCTTCGCGTCGGCGTGTCGGCACGCCTGGCCAAGACGGCCGTGGCGGCCTATGGCAGCCGAGATGTGTCGGAGATCGAAGAGCTCTGGCATGGCCTGAAAGTTCCCTATGAGCCGCTCTTCCAGTGGATGGAGGGGACGTGCGGCCGGCCCGTGATCGACGAAACGGCGGTCTTTCGGCCCCTGATGCTGGCGACGCCGCTGGAAGAGGGCGATATCGAAGGGCTTCAGGCCGCCGATTACCGTGCGGAGTGGAAATGGGACGGCATTCGCGTGCAGCTTGCCGCCGCCGGCCCGACGCGCCGGATCTATTCGCGCACGGGCGATGAGATCGGCGGCACCTTCCCCGATATCGTGGAGGCCATGCCGTTCGATGCCGTGCTGGACGGCGAGTTGCTGGTCGTGCGCGACGGTGCGGTTGCCCCCTTCAATCACCTGCAGCAGCGCCTGAACCGCAAGCGGGTGACGGCCAGGATGCTGACGGACTATCCCGCCTGGGTACGGCTCTACGACATCTTGTTCGATGGCGGTGAAGATCTTCGCGCGCTGCCTTTCGACCAGCGGCGCACGAGGCTTGAGGCCTGGTTTGCTGAGACGAAGCCTGCGCGCATGGATGTGTCGCCGCTGCTCGAGTTCGAAAGCTGGGAAGACCTGCAGACCCTGCGGTCGGGCGCGCGCGAGCAGTCCATCGAGGGGATCATGCTGAAGCGGCGCGACAGCGCCTATGTGGCGGGGCGGCCGAAGGGGCCCTGGTTCAAGTGGAAACGCGGCCCGCTGACGCTGGATACGGTTCTGCTCTACGCCCAGCGTGGCCACGGCAAGCGGTCATCCTATTACTCTGACTTCACTTTCGGCGCCTGGCAGGATGGGGCGTCCGGCCCGGTGCTGGTGCCGGTCGGCAAGGCCTATTTCGGCTTCACGGACGAAGAACTGGTGCGCCTGGACCGATGGGTACGCGCCCATACGGTCGACCGGTTCGGCCCGGTCCGGGCCGTCGCGCCCGAGCTGGTCCTTGAAGTGGCGTTCGACAGCGTCCATCGGTCGACCCGCCATAAGAGCGGGGTGGCGATGCGATTTCCGCGAATTCATCGGATCCGCTGGGACAAGCCGGCAATGGAAGCCGACCGACTGGCCGCCCTTGAGGCATTGATCATCGAATAAAAATCAAACAGCAGACGCGAAAGCCCAGCGCAATCGCTGTGAAGTTGCGGAAGTATTTCTTCGTGAAATCGAAATTAAGACAAATTTAACATTAACGAGCTATTGTCACCTCCTGGAGAGCCTGCCTTCGCAGTACCCGGGAGGGTGTTCGACAGTGCCAGACGGCCGGAACCCAGAACCCTTGGGGACGAAATTGGTCGAAGACCAAGGCGAACGACGTCCGCCGCCCGGCGCACACTGGTTCCGCGCGGATGAGCCGGCGATTCCCATGGCGCCGGGAGCCTATAGTCAGTTCGCCAACAGCCTCGTCGAGACCAGCCGCGAACCCTTCATTGTGCTTGACAGAAACCTGGTCATCAAGATGGCCAACCCGGCGTTCTTCGCCGCCTTCGATCTAAGCGGCGTGGATACGATTGGCCACGGGTTTTTCGATCTCGAAGTACTGGCAGACGAGGGGCGGGAGCTGAGGGGCCTTATGGCCCGCGTGCTGGCGGAAGGCGGCGGCTTCGAGGACTACGAACTGGCCCGCGAATTCCCGCGCATCGGTTATCGCTGCTATCTCTTGACAGCGCAGCCGCTGCAATTCGGCGGCATCGTGCGGCCGTTCATCCTGCTGTCGTTCCAGGATGTCACCCAGCAGCGTCTGGTCGAGCGGGCCCTGCAACAGGCGCTGGTCCAGGCGGAAGAGGCCAACCGCGCGAAGTCGCAATTTCTGGCCACGATGAGCCACGAACTGCGCACGCCGTTGAATGCCATCATGGGGTTCTCGGAGCTGATGAAGGGTCAGTTCATGGGCCCCATCGGCACGCCGGTCTACGCGGAATACGCCGCGGACATCTATGACAGCGGCAGCCATCTGTTGGCCCTGGTAAACGACCTGCTCGACCTTGCCCGGCTTGAGGCGGGGGGACGGGAGATTGTTGAGGAACCGGTCTCCGTGGGGCAGGTGGTGGATCTGGTGTTGCGCACACTCGCCCCGATCGCGGAAAGGGCGCAGATATCCATGCAGGGAACGGTTCCCGCGGATCTGCCCCCGTTGCAGGCAGATCCGCGAGCCGTTCGCCAGATGCTGACGAACCTGCTCTCCAACGCCGTCAAGTACACGCCGGCCGGCGGCCGCGCGTGGATCGTTGCCAAGCTTCGGTCGGAGGATCTCTGCATCGAGATCGGCGATACCGGCGTCGGCATGCCGGCCGAGGACATTGCGACGGCGCTCCAGCCATTCGGCCGGCTGCACCCAGAGGGGATGGATCGGGCAGGCACCGGCCTGGGCCTGCCGATCGTCAAGTCCCTGGTGGAACTGCATGACGGTGAGATGGAAATCGAGAGCAAACCGGGGGTCGGAACCGTCGTGCGCCTGATCTTCCCGAAATTGCGCATTCTCCCGAAAGATTAACCATTCTGACAACAAATCCAGAAAACACTGTTGCGTGGTTGTCAAAGCGACAGTCTGGAGGCGTTAGCTCGTGGAGCAGATCAGCGAGCAGTGTGTTACCGGCCACCATGTGTTGGAAGCGGCGATGCAGCGGTCCGCTGCCGGATTCGGCATTGTCGATCGGCGCCAGGGGCTGATCTTCGCCAATCCCGTGTTCACGGAATTGGCGGGCAGATACCGGCGGCAGGGCGGCAAGCCGCCGATGCTCTCGGTCGACGAAGGATCCGTCCGTGTCGAGGGGCATGACGTCCTGGATCTGCTGAATGGCCAGGATGCCTGGCAAGCCACCTGCGCGGGGGGACGGTCATCGGACGGCGAGCCCGGGTGCTTCGTTTCCATCGTCTCGCTGGACAGCCCACCATCAAACGATCGCGCACTGGTGGAGGTGCACCCGCCGCACGCGACCGACGCATCGACGGGCGAGCGGGTGCGGCGCGGCGAATTGGACGAACTGACCGGTTTGCCCACATTGCGCGCCTTCAAGGCCATGCTCGGCAAGACGATCGCGAAGATGGGTGATGGCGGCGGCTGTGCAGCCGTTCTCTTCGTCGATCTCGACGGGTTCAAGCTGGTCAACGACACGTCCGGCCACGCGGTCGGCAACGATGTTCTGAAGATCGTCGGTGCGCGCATCCGCCAGCATATCCGCCGGTCGGACCTGGCGGCGCGGGCCGGCGGCGACGAATTTGTCGTGTTGCTGCCGGCGATCGGCGGTGCGGAGGATGCCGGCCGAGTGGCCAACGCCATTCTGGATTCCTTGAGCGCGCCTATAGGGGTCTGCGGCCACAAGGTGCATATCGGCGCCAGCATCGGGATTGCGGTGGCACCGGTTGACGCAACCGAAACCGATACGCTGCTGGAAATGGCCGATGCCGCCATGTACCGCGTCAAGCGGCGGGGGCGGAACGGCTTTGAGTTCTACGGCTCTTCCTGTGCGGTCGAACGCACCCGGCGGTCAACGCTTGAGCGGGATCTGCGAGCGGCGGTCGAGACCAGCCAGCTTGTCATGTACTACCAGCCGATCATCGATGTCCGCACCGGCATGGCGCGTCTCTACGAGGCACTGATCCGGTGGCGCCATCCCGAAAGGGGATTGCTGCTGCCGGAAGACTTCCTGCCGTTCCTTGAGGAAACGGGGGCCGTTTGCCAGATCGGGGACTGGGTAGTGGGGCAGGTCGCTGCGGACATGGGCAAGATTGTCAGGTCCGGGCGGCCGGACACGATGGCTACCATCAACATCGATCCCAGGCACTGGGTCATGGGCGATCTCGGCGCGACATTGGATCGGGCGGTCGCCATCAACGGGATAGGGCACAAGAACATCGCTCTGGAGATCGTCGAGAATAATCTGATGCATGATCTCCGCTGGTCCCGCGACTGGTTGCAGGCCATTCGTGATCGCGGGACGGAGATACTGCTGGACGACTTCGGCGCGGGACATGCCGCCTTCAACTATTTCATGGAACTGCCGTTCGATTTCGTCAAAATCGACCGGTCCATACTGAAGCGTTGTCCGAAAAACCGGGTCAGCCTGACACTGATACAGTCGGTCAAGTTCATCGCCCGGCAATTGGGCATCGAAGTCGTCGCCGAGGGGGTGGAGACTTCGCTGCAGCACGAGATCATCAAGGCCGGCGGCATCGGTCTGGCCCAAGGTTACCATTACTGCCGCCCCATGCCCTTCGATCGCCTCTATGCGCTGCTGCAGGACGAGGCTGACCATCCGCGCCAGCCCTATTTCGAGCTGAGCGGGCGTGAAGGGGCAATGGCCTCTTGTGCCTAGGCCGGCCGTCTGCGGCTGCCGCTACAGTTCGTCCGGATTGCCGACCCTGAGTTCGAACGCCTGGATGTCCGCGCCGGTCTCGTCCTGGAAGACGAATTCGCCTTCCCTCGGAAGCACCGTCGCGGCACAGGCGTCATAGTCGGTGATGTCGCCGAACGCGTAGTCGACGCAGAGCCTGTCGTCGTCAAGCGACCAGTTGCCCGTATAGAACGCATTGTTGGAAGTTCCGCGGACCGAACCGTCTTCGTCATAGAACTCCGTGAATGGGCTGCCGCTGCGCCATCCGTCCAGAGTGTTGCCGGCGATCAGCGATGCAGCCTCCTCACCGGAAAGCGGTTCCGTGCGATCGAGATCAGGGGCGGCCAGCGGGTCCGCGGCTGCGGGAATGTCTCCGCTTTGCACCTCTTGGTCCGGCGCCAGATCGGGCCCGAACTGCATTCCCTGGGCGATGGCGGCGCCCGCACCGCCCAGAACCAATGCCGCTGTCGGCAATACCAATGCTATGCGGACATGGCGAACAGGCAATCGCATCGATCGAACCTCCCGCTGTGGTCGAGCGATACGCCAAGTCTAGAGCAGACCGTGTCCGCATACACCGCCGGAGTTCGCGCCGTCGGCGGTTCTTCAACGCGAATGGAGCAAGACCTGCGGCTACAGCACGGTCAGCATGCTGGCCACCAGCGGATGCCGCACGATGTCGCCGTCATCGAGCCGGACGACCGCGATGTCGGGAAGGCTCTCGAATTTCTGAGCGATTTCCTCCAGCCCCGACAGGCCCTGCAAGAGATCGGTCTGGTCCGGGTCGCCGGTCAGCACCATGGTGGCATGCCAGCCGAGGCGGGTGACCAGCATCTTGAGCTGCGGGTACGTGCAGTTCTGAGCTTCGTCGATAACGACGAAGGCATTGTTCAGTGTCCGGCCGCGCATGAATGCGATCGGCGCAATCTCTATGGAGCCGTCGGCGAGAGCCGCACGCAGGCGCTTGCCGCCCATGCGCTCGCCCAGCGCGTCGTAGAGCGGCCGCAGATACGGGGACAGCTTGTCTTCCAGATGGCCCGGCAGGAAGCCGAGGCTCTCGCCGGCTTCGACAGCGGGGCGGGTGAGCACGATGCGCCCGACGCTGCCTTCCTCAAGCGCCTCAACGGCCTTGGCGATGGCGAGATACGTCTTGCCGGTTCCCGCAGGGCCGAGGGCGACCACTAGGTTCTTGTCGTCGATCGCCGACAAGAGCGCCTCTTGATTGGGGCTGAACGGCCGGACCCTGCGCCGGTATCCGCGGTCTCGGTCTTCTTCCCCCAGAGGATCCCAGCCGCCGGCTGCGGGGAACAGTGCCCGGACTTCCGCGGAGTCGTTCGCAGAATGCTGACGAGCCGAACGCTTTGCCATGTGCAGACTTCCTCTCTGATTTGGGGAGAAGACCGGTCACGTGCCGGATACGGCGATGGACCGAACGCAACATGCCCTTCGTGAGCCCAGGAAGCGGCGGCCGCATGCCGCCGTCAGGGTGCTCTGGCATCCGATGGGGTCTGAAAATGCAAAACGCCTTCCCGATGGGAAGGCGCAGCAACCGACTGATACGGTGGTCGACTGGGATCAGCCACCCCTGGTGGCCTCTGGCCGTCGACTACCGGACGCTTCGCGGTCAGCGGCAGGATCACAGGAAAATAAACCTTCCGAGCCGTTGGCAACGTTCCGGTCGGTATTCTATCGTGCCCATGGATGGCACGCTAGCACATTTAGCGATGTCACTGAAAAGTCACACAATAACTTGGGGCCGCCTAAGTCTTCAGTTCGGATCCTGGGCCCCGTCTCCATCGCCGACTGTCGACGATACCGGCAACGCAGCTTGGTAAACCCGATACCCCTCAAGGATCCGCTGCACGTAGTTGCGTGTCTCGTGGATGGGAATACGCTCCACCCAGGTCGCAGGATCGGCCCCGTTTCGCGGGTCGCCGAATTCCGATAGCCAGTCGGCAACCCGGGCGGGGCCGGCATTGTATGCGGCCGCGGCCAGTATGACCGATCCGCCATAGTCTGCCATCAGGGTGGCCATGTGCTCAGACCCGAGGCGGATATTGTAGTCGGGATCCTCCAACAGGCGCGCCTCTTCAAAGTCCAGGCCGAGCGCCGCAGCGGTCTCTGCGGCGGTCGTCGGCAGCAGCTGCATCATGCCGAGGGCGCCGGCCCTGCTGACGGCCGCCGGATCGAAGTGGCTTTCCTGCCGCATGACGGAGAGCGTGAGCGCCTGATCGGGGACGCCGTCGGGCAGGGGGACGGTGGGCCAGCCGGCGACGCCAAGCTCATAGCCCAGCGCGGATGCGGCTTCGGCAGCATCCAGAACGCCGCCCGGCATACCCAGCTCGTCGGCCATCCGCGCCGCCAGAACGAAGCCGGCACCCGTGCCGGTCTCGCTCAGAAGCACGCCGAAAAGCCTGTCGCGCAGATCGAAGATCTCGATCTGATGAAGCTGTCGCACCATGCGCGCGATATCGTTTTCGACGAACGCCGCGATATCGGCGTCGGTCACCTCGGGATCCGCCAACGGGGCCAGTTCGGCGCCTTCTTCCGACGCAAGGACGCCGTAATACGTGCTGGGCCGCGTCGCTGCCTCGCCGAACCACCGGGCGGCGGCGTCTTCGTCGCCTGAGGCCCGGTGTGTGCGCCCAAGCCAATAGGCGGCCGTTGCCCGGCCGATGGGGGTCATCGTGGACTCCCACAAGGTCTCAAAATGCGGCAACGCCAGATCCGCGTCGTCCAGAAGGCTGAGCGCGATCCATCCGGCCAGCAGCTCCGCCTGATAGCGCGCCAGGCCGTCGTCCTGACGGTGTGCCGCAGCCAGTGCATAGGCGCTGTCGATCCTGCCCAGCGCCAGCTCCAGCCGCACGAGGTCGCGCCGTTCGCTCCACCACCGCGATCCGCCGGCCTCTGCGGGCAGCTGGTTCAAGAGCTCCACGGCGCCGGTGATGTGGCCGGCCTGCCGACGCCAGCGCACGCGGTCGAAGGTCAACCCCAAATCCCCGGTAAGGTCTTCGGGCACCGCCGCCACCTTCACCTCGACATCGTCGGCACGCGCAACAAGCGCCAGCCGCGCTTCCAGAAGCGCTTCATAGCCTTCTGGAAGATAGGCCAGCATGGCGCGCGCCTCGTCCTCCCGGCCGGCGTCCAAGAGCGCGGACATCCTGTCGGCGTGGTCTTCTGTCTGGAGGAAGGAGAGATAGGCGACAAACACCGCAAGCTGCTGTTCGGTCAGCGGCAGGCGCTGCCAGGCGCGGCGCATATAGGCTTCGGCCGCATCGGTCCGGTCCAGTCCGCGCAAGGTCTCGTCATACCGCGCTGCCGCTAGGACGGTGAGCGGCGGATTGCCGGCGAAGTATGCAGCCAGCGTCTCCAGCGGCGCGTCCTCCGGGATCGTGCGTTCGGCATTGAGCCTGAGATCGGTCCGCTGCGGCCAGTCGGGATGGTCGGCAAGGAAGGCCGCAATCTCCGGGAACGTGCCCGAAGCGATCAGGGCCCTCCAGGTCAGCACCGTTACCAGGGTCTGATCACTGGCATTCAGCCGCGCCGACTCTGCGGCAGCCAGCGGATCGGTTCCCGTTTCCAGGGCGAGGAAGGCCGCCCGGTAGACGGTGGCATCCTCTTCGCTCAAAGCCGGCGGCATGTCGGCCGCAGCGGCCAGCCCCGACCAGGCAAACCAGATTGCACAGAAAGCGGTCAGTCCGAACCGCAAGACGGCAACTCGACGGCCACAGAAGATGTCCATCACCTGCATCGACGGCTAGAGAAACCGGATCAAGCGCCGCAACTACCGAACCGGCCCGGCGACTACCTGAAGACCGAGACGCTCCAGCGTCGCATCCGGCGACGTCATCAGTCCGAGCCCGGCCTCAACGACCGGAACGGGGGATGACGGCGCGGCGGACAGGGTGAGGCGACCCGGGTCGGTCAGGAAGCTGCGTACCTGCTCCAACAGTGTATCCCTCATTGGTCCGGCGATTGAAAG
>JANQQD010000370.1 GCA_028285185.1 Anaerolineae bacterium
GAACCCAATCGCCACCATGAACATGATCGAGATCAGGTTCAGCACGATGGAATAGGCCGCTACGGGTCCCTTACCCAACCACCCGGCGAACATGGCCACGGCGGTGAACGCCCCCACCTCGATACCGTGGCTCACGCCGGCGGCATAGCCGATGCGCCGTTGGTCTGCCCAGTCCCGCCAGCGCAGACCAGGCCAATGGCGGACACCGAACCGCGCGCCGTCACGCAAATGCAGCACGTAGAGGATCATCGATGCGGCGAGAAACACGCGGACGGCCGAGGTCGTCCATGCCGAGCCTTCGGCCCCCATCTCCGGCGCGCCCCAATGCCCGTAGATCAGCATCCAGTTCAGCACGGCATTGAGGGCGTTCGCCGCAATCATGGCCAGCATGCCGGCCATGGGCCGCTTGATCCCTTCCATGAAGAAGCTGGTGGTTGTGAACATCAGGCCGAACGGCAGGCCGAGGCCGATGATCCACATGATGCGCCCGCCGGAGGCGGCCATATCCGGCGTCTGCCCGAACAACAGCAAAAGGGATTGGCCAAAGAAGCAGACGACAGCACAGACGACCCCAAGCGCGGCGGCATAGGGCAGAGCCCAGCGCCAGGCACGGCCGCATTCGCCGTACTGTTCCCGTCCGAAGGCCTGCGCCGTCTTGGCCACCGTCCCGATCAGCAGGCCGATACCGACGACCAGGCAGGTGATGGGTATGGTCTGGCCGATGCTGAGATAGGCCAGCTGGTCGGTGTCGTACCGCCCGACCATGATGGTGTCGACCAGCGGCATGGTCAGCAGCCCGGTGCGCGCCACGACGACCGGCAGGGCAAGCCTCAGCAGTTCGCCGACATGGCGTCGTACACGGGCGACATGCCAGCTTTCGCCCTCGCGTACGGGAACCCGGTACATGCGCTGACCTCAAATGATGTCTTGCGCCACGGGGCTGGTCAGCCGGGCGGCGCAGAATCGAAAGCGGTTAGGTGGGTCCGACCGGCCGTATCTGACGTCGGCCGGTCGGCGGTCTATCGGCTAGAACGGAATCTCATCGTCCATATCGTCCGCCGGCGGCGGACCGCCCCGGCTGGGGGCCTGACCATAGGACTGCTGCGGTGCACCGTAGTCGCCATAGCCGGGGCCCGGATCGCCCATCTCACCCCGTCCGGCACCCCCTTCGGACCGGCCGTCCAGCATGGTCAGCTCGCCGCGATAGGGACGCAGCACGACCTCGGTCGTGTACCGCTCCTGCCCCGACTGGTCCTGCCATTTGCGGGTTTCCAGCTGGCCTTCCACATAGACCTTGGAGCCCTTGCGCAGATACCGCTCGGTGACATTGACCAGAGGCTCGCTGAACACCGCCACACGGTGCCATTCGGTCCGCTCGCGCCGCTCGCCGCTGCTGCGGTCGGTCCATCGCTCGCTGGTCGCCACGCTGAAATTGGCGACTCGGCCGCCGCTGGGGAACGACCGCACCTCCGGGTCCCGGCCCAGGTTGCCGACGAGTATGACCTTGTTGACGCTGCCGGACATGACATCCCCACTGGCACTATCGCGCCGGACCATGCGGCGCATGCGCCAGCTTAGCGGGCTGTCGCGCCCCGGCACAAGCGCCGCGCCAGCGTTGTCTTCTCGCCCATGTCAGGAGGCTTTACGCCAGACGGTCGCCGCCGCTGTGCTGGCGCGCCTGGCGTGCTATCTCTCTGCGATGTCCGGCACCGCCGGAAGGGGCGCGGCGCTGGAGGCCACGGGCAGTCACCGATGTCAGAGTTCGGCAGCAAGGTCATTCGCGTGCGCGGCGCGCGCGAGCACAATCTGAAGGGGGTCGATGTCGACATCCCGCGCGACCGGCTGGTGGTAATCACCGGCCTCAGCGGGTCCGGCAAGTCGTCGCTCGCCTTCGACACCATCTATGCCGAAGGCCAGCGCCGCTATGTGGAAAGCCTCTCGGCCTATGCCCGACAGTTCCTGGAACTGATGCAGAAGCCCGACGTGGAACTGATCGAGGGCCTGTCGCCGGCGATCTCCATCGAGCAGAAGACGACCTCGCGCAACCCCCGCTCAACCGTCGGCACGGTCACCGAGATCTATGATTACATGCGCCTGTTGTGGGCGCGCGTCGGTGTGCCCTATTCGCCGGCAACGGGCCTGCCGATCGAGAGCCAGACGGTCAGCCAGATGGTCGACCGCGTGCTGGCCATGCCCGAAGGCACGCGGCTTTATCTCTCCGCACCCATCGTGCGCGGTCGCAAGGGCGAGTATCGGAAGGAACTGGGGGATCTGCGCAAGCGGGGCTTCCAGCGCGTGAAGGTGGACGGCACGCTCTATGAGATCGACGAAGTCCCGGCGCTGAACAAGAAGCTGAAGCACGACATCGAGGTTGTGGTCGACCGCATCGTGGTGCGCGAGGGCCTGGGCAACCGCCTCGCCGACAGTCTGGAAACGGCGCTTGAGCTGGCGGACGGCATCGCCATCGCGGAGAACGCGGATTCGGGCGACCGCACGCTGTTTTCCGCCAAGTTCGCCTGCCCGGTCAGCGGCTTCACAATTGATGAGATCGAGCCGCGGCTGTTCTCGTTCAACAGCCCCCACGGCGCCTGCCCGGCCTGCGACGGGCTGGGCACGAAGATGGTCATCGACCCGCAGCTGGTCGTGCCCGACGAGCGCAAGAGCCTCTATGACGGCGCCATCGCGCCATGGGCCAACTCCTCGTCCAAGTACTACATGCAGACGCTGGACAGCCTGGCGAAGCACTACGGCATCAGCGTGCATGAGCCGTGGGAGTCACTGTCGGACACGGTGCGGGACGCGATCCTTTTCGGCACCGGCAAGACCGCAATCACGTTCAGTTACGATGATGGGCTTCGGAGCTATCAGACGACCAAGCCATTCGAGGGTCTGGTGCCGAACCTCTCGCGCCGCGTCCGCGAGACCGATAGCGCCTGGGTGCGGGAGGAACTGTCGAAGTTCCAGAACACCATGCCCTGCGAGACTTGCGACGGCCAACGGCTGAAGCCGGAATCGCTGGCCGTGAAGGTCGGCGGCCTGAACATTTCCGAGGCGACCGACAAGTCCATCGGCGCGGCCGAGGCGTGGTTTGCGGGACTTGCCGACAGCCTGAGCCACCAGCAGCAGGAGATAGCAAGCCGTGTGCTGAAGGAGATCAACGAGCGTCTTGGCTTCCTGAAGAGTGTGGGGCTGTCCTACCTCTCGCTGGCCCGAGCCTCCGGCACGCTGTCCGGCGGCGAGAGCCAGCGCATTAGGCTGGCCTCGCAGATCGGCTCCGGCCTCACCGGTGTGCTCTACGTGCTGGACGAACCGTCGATCGGCCTGCACCAGCGCGACAACGACCGCCTGCTGACGACGCTGAAGCGGCTGCGCGACTTGGGCAACACCGTGATCGTCGTTGAGCATGACGAAGACGCAATCCGGCAAGCCGACTATCTGATCGATATGGGGCCGGGCGCAGGCGTGCATGGCGGCGAGGTGGTGGCCCACGGGGTGCCCGCGACGGTCATGGCCAATCCCGCCAGCCTGACGGGCCAGTACCTGACCGGCATGCGGCAGATCGAGGTTCCAGCGGCGCGCCGCCGCATCGACCGCAAGCGCCGGCTGCGCATCGTCGGCGCCACCGGAAACAACCTCAAATCGGTGGATGCGGAAGTCCCTCTCGGCACCTTCAGCTGCGTCACCGGCGTTTCCGGCGGCGGGAAATCCACGCTGATCGTAGAGACGCTCTACAAGTCCCTGGCGCGCCAGCTCCATGGCGCACGCGAACACGCGGCCCCGCATGAGCGCATCGAGGGGATCGAGCTGATCGACAAGATCATCGACATCGACCAGTCCCCCATCGGCCGCACGCCGCGATCCAACCCGGCCACCTATACCGGCGCCTTCACGCCGATCCGCGATTGGTATGCCGGCCTTCCGGAAAGCAAGGCGCGCGGCTATGGCCCCGGGCGGTTCTCGTTCAACGTGAAGGGCGGCCGCTGCGAGGCCTGCCAGGGCGACGGCGTCATCAAGATCGAAATGCACTTCCTGCCCGATGTCTACGTCACTTGCGATGCCTGCGGCGGGAAGCGCTACAACCGCGAGACGCTGGAAATCACCTACCGCGACAAATCCATCGCCGATGTGCTGGATATGACGGTTGAGGAAGGGGCGACCTTCTTCAAGGCGGTTCCAGCCATCCGGGACAAGATGACGGTGCTGGACCGGGTCGGCCTCGGCTATATCAAGATTGGCCAGGCCGCAACGACGCTGTCGGGCGGCGAGGCCCAGCGCGTGAAGCTGGCGAAGGAGCTGTCACGCCGTGCCACTGGGCGCACGCTCTACATCCTCGACGAGCCAACCACAGGCCTGCATTTCGACGATGTCCGCAAGCTGTTGGACGTGCTGCACGAACTGGTCGACCAGGGCAACACGGTGCTGGTGATCGAGCACAATCTTGAGGTCATCAAGACCGCGGACTGGATCCTGGACCTTGGGCCCGAAGGTGGCGACGGCGGCGGCACCATCGTCGCCGCCGGTCCACCGGAACAGGTCGCTGCCGTTGCCGACAGCTATACCGGCCAGTATCTGGACCCCCATCTGAACCGCGGCGACCGGCGCAAGCGCGCTTGACCGGCCGCCGCGGCCCCGCCTAACGGCAGTCGGGGTCGGTGCCGGCCGGGCACAGCCCGGTGCCTATACCCGGTTCGTCACACTCGCCGTCGTTCGGCCACATGCAGGCCCCGCCTGCCGGGTCCGGCGCCGGTCCGGGGCCCGGGCCGGGACCGCCACCGCGGCAGTCGGCCGAGTCCGTGCCTGCCGCGCATACGCCGGTGCCGATGCCAGGCTCGTCACACTCGCCGTCGAACGCCCACTGACAGCTGTTGTCCTCCGCTGCCGGACCGGGGCCCGGGCCGGGATCGCCACCACGGCAATCTGCGGAGTCCGTGCCCGCCGCACACACGCCGGTGCCGATGCCGGGCTCGTCACACTCGCCGTCGAACGCCCACTGAC
>JANQQD010000394.1 GCA_028285185.1 Anaerolineae bacterium
CCCGGATCTCTGCATCGTCGCGGCCCATATAGCCGTCCCGCTCCAGATCCGTGATGCGGTTGCGTGCCCACAATGCTGCGACGCCGGGCGCTTCGGCACCGGTGTCCAGCGCCGCTTCAACCCGCCACGGGCGGCCGCCAGCCTGTCCCGTCACCACGACGCGGTCCGTCGTGGCTTCGGCCGGCAGGCGTGCGGTCGCGACCACAGGCTCGCCGACATAGAGGTCGGGGATCGGCGAGGGGTACTGGAACTCCACCACTGCATCCACGCCCCAGTCGACATCGATGTCCGTCAGCGCCGGCTGCTCCAGCCGGGCAAACAGCTCTTCCATACGGTCACCCACCTCAGTCTCCGACGAGATGAAGGTGAACGTGCCCCGCCCCATCGCCGCGGCCTCGCGCATGAAGAAGGCGTTGGGCGCGCTGCCGATACCGACGGAGAACAGTCGGTTCGCTCCAATCGCCTGACCGATCAGACCGAACAGCTCAGCCTCGTTGCCGACGGCGCCGTCGGTGATGAACACGACCTGTCGGAGCAGGCCCTGCGGCCGGGGTTCATGCAGGGCCAGCCACAGGGCCGGTGCCATCTCGGTTCCGCCGTCGGCTTCAAGCGCCAGTACGAACTCTCGGCCGGCCGCGACCGCCTCGGCATTCGCGGGTCGGGCCTTCTCGAACAGCATCCGTGGCCGACTGCTGAAGGCCACGACATTGAACCGATCCTGCGGACGCAGCCGGTCCAACGCCATCAGCAATGCTTGGCGCGCCTGCACGATGGAGTCGCCGGCCATCGAACCCGATGTGTCGATGACGAAGACGACCTCACGCCCCTCGACACTGTCGACTTCGATATCGGTCGGCGGGACCAGCAGCACCAGATGATAGCGCGCGCCATCAAGGGTCTCGCTGAACACCCCGGCATTGGGTTCCGCGCCTTCGACCGGCTGCCAGCGTAAGCGGAAATCGCGGTCGGCCCAGACTTCATCGGTCGCCAGCGTCACCGTTACGCGGTCGTCTCCGCCGGCCGTCAACATGATCGGGTGGCTAGGGCTCTCGATCTCGCCCAGTGGAAACCCGGCATCGAGTTCGACCGTCAGGCTCACGGGGTTCACCGGTCCCGTCCCCGGGGCGGCTACCGGCGGAGTGATGCGACTGGCGTCCGGCACCTGATCGGTGTCATAGGCCCAGCCCGTTCCCTCTTGCGGACCCGCGCTGGGCGTGCCGGGGATGTAGCGGGGCAGGACGACCGTCGGGAAGCTCAGATTGAAGGTGCCAGCGTCATAGTCGAGGCTCTGCTGATATTCGATTTCCACCGTGATGCTGTCATGCGGGGCGATGTTGGCAACGGCATTGGTGAAGAGGTTCGGCCGTTCCTGGCTGACCAGGCTGGCCTGTTGTCCGGCGTCGCGCGCCTCTTCGTAGGCCTGGCGTGCGGCCTCACGCTCCTGGATTTCGCCCTCCACGACACGCTCGCCGATGATCAAGCGTAGCCGGTCGACCGCAGCCGTCTCGGGCAGGGGAAAGACGTACACGCCCTCGGTCCACTGGTCGGTGGGGTTTTCGAACCGCTGCACCACGCGGGCACGGGCGATCATGCCGCTGACTTCAATGGTAACGTCCGTGGCCACCTGGGTTGCCGGCACCACATAGCCAGGCCGTTCGCCCGGCAGGAACAGGCCGCCTTGGTCCATCTCGGGTGCTGCCACCAGGTTACCCACGGGCGACGCGCGCGCGGCGGTGGCGGCCAGCGCAAGGAAGACCAGGATAGTTAGCAGGATTGCGGCCGGCTGGGCTGTCTGATGCCGCTGAAACATGGGGATTGCCTCCGAAACTGCCGGGATGTCTGTTGCTCTCGGGCAGGCCGGGGCTCGGACTTCACGCGTGGCGTTAGCGCAACAGGCGCAACGAAACGTGCAGAGCGGCGGCCGACGACCCACCGCTTTGCAGCGTGCTCGCGTCCTTTGACCGCAGACCGACGGGAAGGCGGCTGTTCCGTGGCGATTTGGGGCGAATATTCGTCGGTGTGAATCGTTGTGGTGTCGTGGTTGATTGCTTGCGCGCAGATGGGCCGGCGGATACGGTCTCGGCACGCCGAAACGGGGGATCTGAAATGTCGTTCCTTGCACAAGCGCTGGGCAGGGTGAAGCCGTCGCCGACGATTGCCGTCACAAGCAGGGCGCGGGAGTTGAAGGCCGAAGGGCGCGATGTCATCGGCTTAGGCGCCGGCGAGCCGGATTTCGACACGCCGGACAGCATCAAGGAAGCGGCCATCAAGGCCATCTGGGCGGGCGACACCAAGTATACCGCGGTCGACGGGACGCCGGCGCTGAAGGCTGCCATCGCCGACAAGTTCAAGCGCGAGAACGGCCTGGACTATGTGCCGGAACAAATCACGGTCGGCACCGGCGGCAAGCAGGTGATCTTCAACGCGCTGATGGCGACGCTCGACCCGGGCGATGAGGTCATCATCCCGGCCCCCTATTGGGTTTCGTATCCCGATATGGTGCTGTTGTGCGGCGGCACGCCGGTGTCGGTCACGTGCCCGGCGAGCGCCAGCTTCAAGCTGCAGCCTGATGCTCTGGCCGCCGCGATCACGCCGAAGACCAAGTGGATCATCCTGAACTCGCCCAACAACCCAACGGGTGCCGCCTATTCGCGCGATGAGATGCAGGCGCTGACCGACGTGCTGGTCAGCCACCCGCATGTCCACATCCTGACCGACGACATGTACGAGCACCTGTCCTATGACGGGTTCGAGTTCACCACGGTGGCGCAGGTGGAGCCGCGGCTCTACGACCGCACCCTGACCATGAACGGGGTGTCCAAGGCCTATGCCATGACCGGCTGGCGCATCGGCTATGCCGGCGGTCCGCGCGACCTGATCAAGGCCATCTCCAAGGTGCAGAGCCAGAGCACCAGCAATCCGTCTTCGGTCAGCCAGGCCGCGGCCGTGGCGGCGCTCAACGGCCCGCAGGACTTCATCCCGGAAAGGGCGAAGGTGTTCCAGGAACGGCGCGATCTGGTCGTTTCCATGCTGAACCAGGCCACGGGCATCGAGTGCCATCGCCCGGAAGGCGCCTTCTATGTCTTCCCCTCCTGCGCCGGCTGCATCGGCAAGACGACGCCGGAGGGCAAGACGATCACCGATGATCAAGAATTCGTGACATACCTGCTGGAAAGCGAAGGTGTGGCGGTCGTTCAGGGTTCCGCCTTCGGTTTGGACCCGTTCTTCCGCGTGTCCTACGCCACCTCCACCGAGGCGCTGAAAGAGGCATGCGCCCGGATTCAGCGGGCTTGCGCCAATCTCCGCTAACCGCGGCCGGCCCCCGGTGACCGTGTCGCCGGGGGCCGGAGCGAACCCTTCGTCTCTTAACTGATTTTCAGCGGATCTGCCGCACCATGGACCTTCCTTGGCGGTGCCCCGGCGTCGAGCCGGACCCGCCGCGCATCTCGGAGGGTGGCGGCAGCCATGTCGGTTGGATCGATCGGCAGTTTTTATTCTGGGGCGACCAACGGCCATTACGGCACGGTGGCGTCGCGCCAGGTCGTTGGCCAGCTGGCCGACGGGACTGACGTCGTCCACGTCAAAGTCCGCCAGGGCGCCGGCCAGGTTAGCGGTGCTGCCGGTTCCGAAGACACTGTTTCCCATGCCCCGGGTGCCGTCCGCGGCGAGCAGCAGCTGACGCCCGCTGAGCGGGCGGAAGTGGCGCGGCTGCGCACGCGCGACGCCGCCGTCCGCCGGGAGGAGGAGGCGCACGCCGCTGCCGCCGGGCAGTTCGGCGGCCCACCGCAATACACCTATACGCGCGGGCCGGACGGTCGCCTTTACGCCACCGGCGGTTCGGTCAGCATCAAGTCGACCTCGACCGGCGATCCGGACGAAGCGCGCAAGATCGCCTCGCGCATCGCCGCGGCGGCAACGGCGCCGGTCCGGCCCTCAAGCGCCGACTTCGCGGCCGCCGCCAGCGCCTACCATCTCGCAACAAAGGCCCAGGGAGGGGGGCAGCAGCAGGGACCCAACCCGCTCGACCTTCTCGCGTAAACCCACTCAAGACAGTAAGGAGACAAGTTCATGGACATCAGTGGTCCGGCCGCTTCCAGTGCGGCCCTGACGCTGGCTGAAGGCCAGACGAACGTGGCGTTGGCAGGTCTGCGCCAGGCTGCCGGCGCCGAACAGGCGATCGCGCAGGTGGTCGACGAACAGGCCCATGCGGCAAACGCCCAGGCTCAGGGCCGTGCGCAACACGTGAACGTGCTCGCCTAAGCGAGCCACGCGGAAACGCGAGGTTCCCGCACGGGGCCGCATCCCGTCCAATCCCGGGATTTCCTTAGTACTCACCCCCCAACTGATTGGTTAGGCTGTTGAGCATCGGCACAGCTCGTGCCGTGGGGCTCCGGGGGTAACCATGCGCAAGGCGATGCTCTTCGTTTCGGCGGCCGGGTTGGCGGCCGTCCTGCTTTCGCTCGTACCGGCTCGTGCGGTTTGGGCCGAAGATCTGCCGGTGGCCGATGCCGATCTGCTGCAGAGGCTGTTCAGCGGCGGCCCGATCCCTGAGGAATGGGTTGCCCCCGTTGCGCGCGAGCAGCTGCCACCGGAACTGCTGCATGGGATCGCCACACAGTTGAGGGCAGCGGCCGGCGCGCTCGAGCGTGTCGACCCGGTTGGCGATGAGTGGCGGCTGACCTACGAGCGCATGACGGCCATGGTGGTCCTGGTGCGGGATGCCGACAGGCTGATCACGGGGCTGTTCGTCCGGCAGCCGGTGCCGAGGGCGCAAACAGTCGACGACGCTGCGGAGGCGATTACCAGCCTTGCCGGCGACACGTCGTTGCTGGTGCTGCACGGCGAGCGCACGCTGTACGATCACCAGGGCGACCGTCCAATGCTGGTCGGATCGGCGTTCAAGCTGGCAGTGCTGGCGGCCTTGCGAGAGGCGATTGACGCTGGCGAGTTCAACTGGGTGGACGTCGTTACCATCGACGACGACCACCGATCCCTGCCGTCCGGTGTCCTGCAGGATTTCCCCGCCGACCATCCGCTGACCGTTGCGACCCTTGCCACGCTGATGGTGTCCGTCAGCGACAACACCGCAACCGACATGCTGATGGGTCTGCTCGGCGAGGAGCGGCTGGAAGCGGCGGCGGGCATCGCACCATTGCTGTCGACACTGGACTATTTCAGGCTGAAGGCTGATCCGGAGCTTTTCGAGCAGTATCTGGCGGCCGATCTGGATCAGCAGCGAGAGATCGTGTCCGGCTTGACCGATACGTCGGCGCCGACGGTGGCGGACACCTCGAATACCAATGTCGAGCACGGCTGGCGCCTGTCGGCAGAAACTTTGTGCGCCCTGATGCTGCAGGTCGCAGATCTTGACCTGATGACGGTCAATCCGGGCGGCCTCCCACAAGGAGACTGGGATCGGGTCGCCTACAAGGGTGGCAGCGATATCGGCGTCATGAACATGACCTACCTGCTGGAGCGCGACGGCGACGATCCCTACTGCGTGTCGGCGACCCGGAACAGCGAGGGCGCGATCGACGAAGCAGAGTTCGCAGTTCTCGTTGCCAGCGTGGTCGCCGTGATCGCAGACGCAACGGACGATTGACACGCAAGGGTGCCTGTCCGAGGCGACTGATCGCTGAGACTACGCCATTGTCTCGAACGCCAGCGTTTCCAGGCCGGTCTTCTTGCCGCCGGCCCAGCCCTGCATGGCACGGACGAGGCGTGAGGCGGGGGTGTCTCCGGCGTCTTCGGCGCGCATGACGGCCCACCATTCGAGCGTTAGCCCTTCCGGACCCACGGGCTTTGCGATCAGCGTGCCGTCGGCCAGTTCTGGCTCGATGGCCCAGCGGCTGAACAGGCAGACGCCGAAACCGGCGCGAACCAAGTCGATCACCGCTTCCGGTGTCGGCATTGGCGTCAGCCGCCGGAACGGCACGGTAGGCGAACCCAACAGAGCCTCCCACTCGAAACCGGGCTCGGTAGCCAGCGGGTAGGTGTAGAGGCGCTGGTCCTCCAGCAACGCGGAGTCGAAGTAGGGGATGCCCGCAAGGGCATGGTCGGGCGCCATGACGGCGACCAGCGGGTCGCTGCCCAGCCGATACCAGGCGAAGTGCTTGGACATCGTCGGACGGCCATAGATGGTCGAGACGTCGACCGCCCCTTCCAACAGAGACGCCAGTGGCCGTGCAGTAGCCCGGCCGGAAAGGTCGACGATCAGCTCGGGCTCTCGGTGCTCCAGATAGGCTAGAAAGGCGGGCAGCCAGTGGTAGCGGCTGTATGTGGCCTGCCCCATGCGCACGAGTTGCCGCCCGCTGCCATGTGCGCTTTCGATCTCCTGCTCAAGCCGCGAAAGCTCACCAAGCGATCGGTCGGCAAAGGCGCGCAAGCGTTCGCCATCGGCGGTCAGCGTCACGCCGCTGGGCCCGCGCCGCACCAAGGCGGCGCCGAGCCGCCGCTCTGCCTCGCGTAGCCGGTGTGATGCTGCCGACTGCGTAATGCCAAGCCGGACGGCAGCCGCCGCCACACCGCCGGTTTCAGCCAGGGCGACGATCAGGGCCAGGTGATGGATGCCCAGGCGCGGGATCATCTGGGTATTAAATCATTTCATTGGAGTGGTGAAAATTTGGAAATTGATGAATGCATCCCATGCGCTTGATAAAGGCGCATGACCGCAATCACGCAGACGTCCAACCCCACCTTCGGTCCAGCCGCCGCGACAGTCGCCATCGCCGTTTCGGCCGTGTGCTTCGGGCTTGTCCCGCTGTTTGCGCGCGAGTTGCAGGCCCTTGGCGTCGATCCTGCGGCGATCGCGTTCTACCGTTACGCCTTCACGGCCGCCGTCATGCTGCCCTTCCTGCCGTTGGCCCGCTGGAAGCGCCGGCAAGCTGTGACGCTTGCGCTCACCGGAATGCTCACCGGGCTCGGCTGGATCGGATATCTGCGGGCCATTGAGACTGAGTCTGTGGCGGCTGCAGGCGTCGTCTACATGTCGTATCCGGTCTTCGCCCTCTTGTTCGCCTGGGCGCTGCTCAGGCAACGGCCGGGGCTCAGGGCCTGGGCGGCGTGTGTGCTGGTCCTTGCCGGCGCTGCTCTGCTTGTCGGCGGCGATCAGGACATCAGCGCGCGGGCGCTCGTGTGGGCGCTGCCGGCGCCGATCACGTTCGGGCTGATCATCGTCGTGCTGAGTACGATGGTTCCCGATCTCTCGGTGCCTGAAAGATTGGCCTGCGGCATCGGCGGGGCCGTCGTCGGCCTGGCACCGCTTGCCGCCATGGCGGGACCAGGGGCGCTTGTGCCCGCGAGCGGCGAAGTCTGGCTGTCCATTCTCGGCATGGGCCTGCTGTCGGCGTTGCTGCCGCAGGTGATCTATACGTTCGCCTGTCCACGCGTTGGGCCGGCACGGGCTGCGGCGACCGGCGCATTCGAGCTGCCGACCATGATTGCGGTCGGCTGGTTTGCCTTTTCCGAGACGGTCGGCGTGCTGGACCTGACGGCGGCAGCGCTGGTGCTTGCGGCAATCCTGCTGGCCCCGGCAATCGGCGCATCCAACAGGGCGGGACGCCCCTAGACCACCTTGCCGGGATTGAGAATGCCGTGCGGGTCCAACGCCCGCTTGATGGTGCGCATGACGTCGATCGCCGGGCCGCATTCGGCTTCCAGAAGGTGCTTCTTGCCATAGCCGATGCCGTGCTCGCCGGTGCAGGTGCCGCCCATGGCCAGCGCCCGGCGCACCAGGCGTTCGTGCAGCGTCTCGGCGCGCGCCACTTCCTCTGCATCGTCCAGGTCCAGCACGAACACCAGATGGAAATTCCCGTCGCCCACATGGCCGACCATCGGCGCCAGCAGGCGGCTTTCCGCCACATCGGCTTTGGTTTCCACGATGCAGTCGGCCAGGCGCGAGATCGGAACGCACACATCGGTCGGCAGGCCGCGCGCGCCGGGACGCAGCGCAAGTGCGGCGTAATAGGCATCGTGGCGGGCCTGCCACAGCCGGTTGCGGTCTTCCGCCAGGGTCGCCCAGCGGAAGTCGGAGGCGCCATGCTCGCCGGCGATCATCCCGGCCATCTCGGCCTGTTCGGCCACCGATGCCTCGGTACCGTGGAACTCGAAGAACAAGGTCGGCGCCACGGCGTAGTCGAGCTTGGAAAAGCGGTTGACGGCGTCGATCTGGACGTCGTCGAGGAATTCGATGCGGGCGACCGGCACACCGACCTGGATCGTGGCGATCACGGCATTGACCGCGTCGGCGACTGTGGGGAAGGCGCACACCGCCGACGACATGGCCTCCGGAATGCCGTGCAGCCGCAACGTGAGCTCGGTGATCACGCCCAGCGTGCCTTCCGACCCGACCAACAGCCGCGTCAGGTCATAGCCGGCGGCGGATTTGCGGGCTCGCGTGCCGGTGCGCACGATGCTGCCGTCGGCCAATACGGCGGTCAGGCCCAGCACATTGTCGCGCATGGTGCCGTAGCGCACGGCATTGGTGCCGGAAGCCCGCGTGGCCGCCATGCCGCCCAGCGAGGCGTCGGCGCCCGGATCGATCGGGAAGAACAGGCCGGTGTCGCGCAGATGCGTGTTGAGCTGCTTGCGGGTGACGCCGGCCTGCACCGTTACGTCCAGATCGTCCGCTGAAACCCGCAGCACGCGGTTCATCCCGGCAAGATCGATCGAGATGCCGCCGGCCAGCGCGGCCACGCCCCCTTCCAGAGAGGTGCCGGTGCCGAAGGGGATGACCGGCACCCGATGCTGTGCGCAGAGGGCCACGATGGCGGCCACGTCTTCCGTCGATCGGGCAAAGGCGACGCCGTCGGGGGGGATCGTCGGATGATAGGATTCGTCGCGACCATGTTGCTCGCACACCGCGCGCGCACGGCTGAAGCGGTCGCCCAGGGCATTTGCGAGCGCGGCGATCAGCCCTTCGTTCGCCGGTGGGCGTAAGGTCGGCTCCATCGACATGCGGCGTGCCCTTCCCGTTCCTGGGCGAAAGACCGTTGCGAGGCGATGAGCCTAGTGCCCACACGCCGGGGCGGCAAGCAACGCTGGCGAGTGGCGGTAATGTGCAGGGTTTTGCTTTTCGGGCATCCCGGCTAAAAGGAACCCAGCGCCCAGGGATGGTGGCGGAGACCCGCCGCCGCTTGGCTTTCCCCGCTCCCGCATGCTGGCCGCCTGTTCCATTGAGGATGTCGGATGCCTTTTTTCGTTGGCTTGATTGTTGCCCTGATACTTGCCGTCGTTCCGATGTCCGGTGCCGCCCAGGACACGTCGCCTTTCGAAACTACGACGCGGCTCGAGGCCCTCGACCGCATCACCGACGGTCCGGCGACATGCTTCAGCCGCGATCAGGCGCGCGCGTTCGAAGCGATGCGGGTCCACACGGAATTGATGATCGCCGGGCTCAGCTGTGCTGAGGTGTACGGTAACGCCGACATCTACGGCTACTATCAGGATTTCACGATTGCCCATTCGGACTTCCTGACGGCTTCGCAGCGCGTCATCGAACAGCGGGACGGCGACCGTGGATACGACGCCTATCGCACCCGCATCGCCAACGTGGAGACTGGGCTGATTAGCCGCTGGGGCACGACAGGATATTGCCGCATTCGCGCGGCACGGTTCGAAAGCCTGATCTTTGCTTCGCCAGACAGTTTCCGTGCCTATGTGGAAGACCTTGCCGGCCGAGTCATTACCAGCCAGCGCGGCTGCTGAGGCCGCGAACGCGCCCGAGCGGCAGCCGGTTGCCAGGGGCGAGGCGGTGCCTCCCGGACCCTTGCGTTCGGACGCTCGGACAGGTGGGCCAGTGGCATGACGATCTGGGGAACGATCGTCGGCGGCGCCGCCGGGTTTGCCATCGGCGGCCCCATCGGCGCCCTGATCGGGGCGGCGACGGGCGGTGCCATGGATGCCATCGCCATGGTGGCCACGTCAGGACCGTCATCGGCAGATCGTCAATCGGCCGATGGCTCGGATCGGGATGCGACCAAGAGCATTGCGTTCACCATCGCCGTGATCGCCCTGGGCGCCAAGATGGCGAAGGCGGACGGGATGGTCACGGCGGACGAGGTGGCTGCATTCGACCAGGCCTTCCGCGTGCCTGCCGATGAGCGGCGCAATGTCGAGCGGGTGTTCAACATGGCCAAGCGGGACGCCCGCGGGTTCGAGCCCTATGCCCGCCAGGTCGCCGGCATGTTCCAGGATCGGCCCGCCGTTCTGGAAGAACTGATGCACTGCCTGTTTCACATCGCCAAGGCGGACGGCAAGATCCACGAGAACGAGATTGCCTATCTGCGCAATGTCGCCAACCTGCTCGGCTTCGGCGATGCCGACTTCCAGCGCATGCGGGCGACCGAACTGGGGTGCCCGCGCAGCGATCCGTACAGCATTCTGGGCGTGCCCGCCGGCGCCGACCTGCCCGCGATCAAGGCGGCCTATCGCAAGCTGGTGCGCGAGACCCATCCCGACCGGCTGATCGCACAAGGCGTGCCGGAGGAATTCGTGGTGCTGGCGACGGAGAAGCTGGCGACGATCAATCAGGCCTACGAGCAGATCAGCCGAGAGCGGGAAGAGGTCTGATCCATGCCGCCCGCGCCTCCGCTGGCCGCGCTGAGCGACGCGACGGTGCGGTTTGCCGAGCGCCCGCTGTTCGCCGGCATCGATCTTACCCTGGCGGCCGGTGATCGCGTCTGTCTGGTCGGCCGCAACGGCAGCGGCAAGTCCACCTGTCTGAAGGCGCTGGCCGGCCAGATCGAGCTGGACGGCGGTATCCGTTTCGTGCAGCCCGGTGCGCGCGTCGCCTACCTGCCGCAGGAGCCCGATCTGGGAGATGCCGCCACCATCGCCGACCATGTGGCGGCGGGCCTGCCTGCCGAGCGTCGGCATGAACGCCATCGGGTCGACGAGATCCTGGCCGCCCTGTCGCTGGAGGGGGGGCGGGCGCCGATGGGCTTGTCCGGCGGTGAGGCGCGCCGCGTCTCGCTGGCCCGCGCGCTGGTCAACGACCCCGACATCCTGCTCTTGGACGAGCCGACCAACCACCTGGACCTGCCGACGATCGAGTGGCTGGAGGGACGCCTCGGCGCACACGCCGGCGCGCTTTTGATGATAAGCCATGACCGGCGCTTTCTGACGGCGCTGTCGCGCCGTGTCCTCTGGCTCGATCGCGGTAGCCTGCGCTTGCTTGAGGCCGGGTTTGCCGACTTCGAAGACTGGTCTGAGCAGGTGTTCGCCGAAGAAGAAAAGGCCACGCAACGGCTGGATCGGCGTATCGCCGCCGAGACGCAGTGGCTGCGCGAGGGCCTGACGGCCAGGCGTCGCCGCAATCAGGGTCGCGTTCGGGCTTTGGCACAGATGCGGGACGATCGCCGGCAGGCCCTGGGCAAGATGGGTGTCGCACGCCTCGACCTCTCTGAGGCGAAGCGGGGCGGCGATCTGGCGATCGAGGCGACGGAGATCAGCAAGGCCTTCGGCGAGCGGTCGGTCGTCCGCGGGTTTTCCACGCGCATACGCCGCGGCGATCGCATCGGCGTGGTCGGCCCCAACGGTGCCGGCAAGACGACGCTGGTGCGCATGCTGATCGGCACGCTCGAGCCCGACGCGGGCGCGGTGAGGGCGGGGACGGGGCTCGAGATCGGCTATCTCGACCAGACGCGGGATGAGGTGTCCGGCACGCCGTCTCTGCGCCAGGTCCTGCTTCCGGATGGCGGTGACATGATCTCCGTCGGCGGGCGACCCCGCCACGTCGCCGGCTATCTGAAAGACTTCCTGTTCGATCCCGGCCGGCTGGAGGCGTCCGTGGCCAGCCTGTCAGGCGGGGAACGCAACCGCCTGATGCTGGCCCGGCTGTTCGCCCGCCCAAGCAACCTGCTGGTGCTGGACGAACCCACCAACGACCTGGACATGGAAACCCTGGTCATGCTGGAGGATGTGCTGGGGTCCTATGCGGGCACCGTGATCGTGGTCAGCCACGATCGGGAGTTTCTGGACCGCATCGTCGGCTCGATCATCGCCGTCGATGGCGACGGTGGGGTACGCGAGTATGTTGGCGGCTATGACGACTATGTCCGCCAGCGGCCGCCGCCGCGAGCGTCGAAGCCGAAGGCGTCGGCCGGGCCGCCACGCAGCCAGCCGGTTCGGACACAACGAAAGCTCAGTTATGGCGACCAGCGTGAACTGGAGGCTCTGCCCGGCGAGATTGAGCGCCTGACCGCCGAGATCGCGGCGCTGGAGGCCGCACTGGCTGATGCGACGCTGTTCGCCCGTGACCCTGGGGAATTCGACAGGGCGTCGCGCCGCCATGCAGAGGCGCAAGGCGCCTTGGCCCGTGCAGAAGACCGCTGGCTTGAACTCGCCCAGCGCGCGGAAGACTTGGCGGGCTGACGCGCCCGGCCGATATCGGGTTTACCGAACCCGCCCCCTTTCATCTCTTCGGGATTGGCTCTCTGGTGGCCGGCGCTGGGTCGTGCAGCATCGTCCTTCGCCATGCATCGTTTGTATACAAATCAGTACACATCGTGATCGTTAGCCATGGGATGCCGATCGATTCCGGGCGACGTGTCCCGTCACCGCCGTCATGCCACAGACACTATCGCTGCCGCCAATCGGCGTGCTGAAAGACGTTGCATTTGGGGGCGAGCAGCAAATTTGGGTGATTGTAGCCAGCGGCTCGATGATGGCGATCTGGGTTGGTGTGATCGTGATCTGCCAGTCAAAGGCGGTCTCCACGGCGCAGCCTATCGGCCCAAAGGATATGGACGGCCGCATTTTGCGCGCGGTGCGACATCGAGATGGTTCGGGTGCAGTGGCGCATCCGATTCTCGTTAACGGATCGACGGGCCGCTGCATCGACCGGAAGCATTGCCACTCTGTGCTGCGTTGCACCTTGATTTTGCCCGTTCGTATTGAAATGAAACAATGTCGGCAATTTTTGACAGATATTTTATTGTGCAGTGCCGTCGTCGGGTTTGCCCGCCGAGGAGAATTCGGTATACGGAATGGGGAGGCCTTCCGGGGCCATAGAGTATACCGACTGGACGACCGGGCGAGGTGGGACGGTGACCCAAGCAAACGCGCGTGTGGCCGAACGGGATTTTGCGATGAGCGGCGCAGACGACCGCCGATTTGTCGGCAAGACCATTTATTCCCGTTTGAAGACCGAGATCACGTCACTGACCCTGGAACCGGGCGCGGTGTTGTCGGAACTGGAGACCGCAATACGGTACGACGCCAGCCGGACGCCGGTCCGCGAGGCGCTGCACCGTCTCGCCCAGGAGGGGCTGATCGAGCGGCGCGGGCGCCACTACGTGGTGCGGCAGTTCAACTGGCACGAAGTGCAGCACCTTTATGAGCTGCGCGAAGGGCTTGAGAAGGCTGCCGTGCGCCTGGCAATCGAGCGGGCGGCGGAAGAGGATATCGATCGGCTGGCCGAACTGGTGGAGCAGCAGGTGAAGGCGCGGTCGGCGGACGATGCCGCGGCGTTCAATGCCCTCGACAGCGAGTTCCACATTCAGATTGCGCACATCAGCGGCAATCCCCTCTTGGCAGAGCAGGTGAGTCTGCTGCATGACAAGGTCAAGCTGATCCGGCGCCTGCAGTTGAGCCGTGTTGCCGGCATGGCCAAGTCGATCAGCGACCATCGGCGCATCATCGGCGCATTGCGGCGGCGTGACGTGACCACGGCCGAAGCCGAGATGAGCTATCACATGCGCTCGACGATCAGCGATTACCGAGCCGCGACGGAAGGCGACCAAGCGGCCGACTGAATGGGCCTGATCGCGGACCGGCGAGCAGCAGACCGGCCTCACGCAAGCGTGTGACCATGCCCGCACATTGGACGGCTGCAATCCGGATGCTGGTGCTGGTGCTGGTCGCAGGCGTCGCGCTTTCCGCGTGGCGTGAGCTGCCGCGATTTGATGCTAGCGTTGTCATCCACGGTATCGTCCAGGCCGCAATGGTCCTCGTGATCGCGACGCCGATCGCCGGCCTCGTGTACTTGCTGGGTGGCGGGGATGAACGGGCCGGCATTCGGGCTGCGCGGCTCTGGGCCATTGTGTCGATTGTCGTTCTGCTGCTGGTCCAATTGGCCGGATACACGCTGCTGTCCCGCTTCGCAGCGCCGCCGGTGGAAGGCGGATAGCCAACGTCAAGGCATCAGCTCAGGGCACCAGCTCCAGGTCTTGCGGCAGGCGTCCGGCGGTCGTTGCCGGGCTTTGCTGGGAACAAAGGCCGCGAAAGTCGTCGAACTGATCCCGGATGTCGGCGCCGCCCAGCGCGGCGGCCAGGCATCGCACGGGGTCGCCCCGCATCTCGAACGTGTCCATGTCCACGCGTTCGCGCATGCAGGCGAGGCACGAACTGACGGCGAAGCCATAGGTAATGCTGCGGCTGCTGCCGTTGTAGTTGATGAAGGCGTTCAGATAGCCGCTTTCCGTTCCGCGCCCGCCACTCTCGCGCAGCACTTGGGCCATAAGTTCCAACTGGTGGCGGACACTCTGGGCGATCTGGGCAAAGACACGGTCCCAATGGGCGGGGTCGTCGCTCTCGCCATAGGGGACGACGCTGCTGCGGAATCCGCGCCGTTCCCGCAGACCGTCGAAGGTGGGGCGGATGATCTGCGGGAGGCCCTGATCCGACGTATAGCCTGTGCAATTGAATTCGCTGACGGTCAGCGGCTCCAGATAGCGGGTCTCGATCGCGGCGATGCAGGGCAGGGCCCGCACGTCCACGTCCACCTCTTCGGCGAACTCACGACCCAGCACCAGAATGCGCTGCATCCGCTGTTCCAGATCCAGGTCCTGCCACATGGAGTTGGTGCAGTAGTGCGTTCTGAGTGCTCGGATGCAACTGCCGCCGTCGCGATGGATTTCTCCGATGGACCGGATCAGCCCGAAATCGCAAGCGGCATCGGTGCACGTGTCGTCGGACGGGTCGAGGATCCGGGGGTCGGTCGTGATCGGCCGCGGTGCAAGGTCCGGGTTCTCAGCGATTGCCTCGTCAGTCAGGTCGCTGTCATCGACCTGAACGGGACGCACCAGAGCAGCCCTGTCGGCCAGCAGCGGGGCGAGCGCGTTGGGCAGGAACGGGTTGCGCTGGCAGACCGGCTGACCGCCGCGCACGCGGCAGCAGTTGATCCCGCGGACATTCCATCCGGCGGGACATCGCAGGCCGAAAGCGGGGCTGCCCGGCGCGGGGTCTTCGCCGCCCGGTGCCAGCAGCACCGTCAAAGCGACGGCGACCAAGCCCAGGCCGGATGCCAGCAGCCGCGGGATCCGTCTAGCGTAGTGCATGACCGGAGGGCGGCCGACTTGTGTGGTCATCCATCCATCCTATATGCCCGAGGCACAGCCGAACGACCAGGGCATGCGGACCGCGAGCGGCCGCCGAGACGAAGCGAAGCGGTGAAGCATGGTAGCGAAGCCCTGGATCAGCCAATACCCGCAGGGTATCGCACCCGAGCTGCCACCGTTACAGCACCGAAACCTGGCTGAGTTCGTAAAGAGCGCTGCCCAGGCGCACGGGCCTGCCCGCGCCTTCACCATGGTGCTGCCGAACGGCATGGCGTCTGGCCTCAGTTTCCTGGAGGTGGACCGGCTGAGCGACCGATTCGCGGCCTATCTCAGGGGGCCGGCCGGGCTCGCTTCGGGGGACCGTGTGGCTCTTCAGATGCCGAATTGCCTGGCCTGGCCGGTCGCGGCGTTCGGCGTGCTGAAGGCCGGATGCGTGCTGGTCAGCGCCAACCCGCTCTACACGCCGGAGGAAACGAAGCGCCAGCTCGCCGATGCCGAGGCGCAGGTGCTGGTGGCAAGCGACCTGTTTGCCGACAACGCACGGGCCGCGCTTGCCGGCGGCGGCATCCGGCGCGCCGTTCTTTCGGGGCTGGCTGACATCTTCCCCCGGCCGAAACGCTGGCTGGTGCACGGCATGCTGCGGCATGTCAGCCGGAAAGTGCCGCGGGCGGACTTCCCACATGAACGGTTTCTTGACGCGCTGGCGTCGGCGCCCGCCGATGGCGTCGATGCCAGTTCGGCGGATCATGGGACGCTGGCACTGCTGCAGTACACAGGTGGAACGACAGGCGTGCCGAAGGGGGCGATGCTGACCCACGGCAACATCCTTTCCAACATGTTGCAGGTCTTCCAGATGATCGGCGGCAGCCTTTCCGCCGGCCGCGATGTGATGCTGACGGTGCTGCCGCTCTATCACATCTTCGCCTTCACGGTGAACCTGCTGGGGGTGTTCCATGCCGGGGTGCACAACCTTCTGATCCCGTCGCCCAGGCCATTGACCAACCTCAAGCCAGTCTTTGCAAAGTATCCGGTGTCCCTGATGACCGGCGTCAACACGCTTTACCGGGCGCTAGCCGCCGCGCCCTGGTTTAGCGAACGGCCGCCGACCCACTTGCGCGCCGCGGTCTCCGGAGGGATGCCGCTCGACGCGGCCGTGGCCGAGGCCTGGGCGAGCGTGACGGGTGTGGGCCTGTTGGAAGGGTACGGCATGACGGAGGCGTCACCCATCCTCAGCCTGAACACCTTGGACGGCCGCGGCCGACCGGGGACTGTCGGCATTCCGGTCCCGTCGACGGAGATGCAGCTGGTGGACGACGCGGGCATTCCCGTGGCCGCCGGCGAACCCGGTGAGATCCATGTCCGCGGGCCGCAGGTGATGCAGGGCTATTGGGGCAACGCCGACGAAACCGATAAGACGCTGGCTGACGGATGGCTGAGGACGGGCGATGTCGGCGTCTTCGACGATGACGGGTATCTGAAGATCGTCGACCGCAAGAAGGACGTCATCATCGTAAGCGGCTTCAATGTCTATCCGGCCGAGGTGGAGGCGGCTCTCGCCAGCCATCCCGGAGTGGCCGAAGCGGGCGCGTTCGGGGTGCCGGACGCGGACACCGGCCAAGCGGTCAGAGCCCTCGTCGTCCGCAACGATCCGGATTTAACCGTCGAGGCCTTGCTGGACCATGCGCGCGGTAGCCTGGCCGGCTACAAGGTTCCGCGGCAGGTGATGTTCTGCGAAGACCTGCCACGGTCCGCCGTCGGCAAGCTGCTGCGTCAGCAGCTTGCCGAGTGGCGTTGAGGCCGGCACCTCAAGGCTTTCGGCAGGTCAGTGTCCAGACGCGGTGGGGGACGGCCAACGGGTCGGCCGGAAAGCGCGCCCGCAGCATCGCGGCATGGTCTTCATCGAAGCGGGCGACCGCGTCTGCCGTCAGGCTGGCGCCGACGCCGGCGCTTGCCCGGATGCGGCCGATCCAGTCGGCATGACTGTAGATCACGGCCGTGTCGAACGACCAGGTCTCGATCTCTTGGAAGCCGGCGATCGCCACATCAGCCAGCCATGAGGGCCAAAGGCCCGTGCCGCCGCTCAGCTGCCAGTTCGGGTTGTGGCGGTCGATCAAACCTTCCGTCTCCGCCACGATGTTTCCCGGCAGCGGCAGCCAATCGAAATGGGCGATCACCAGGCGACCGCCGGGGCGGAGCAGCCGCCATGCCTCAGCCGCGGCAGCGCGCCGGTCGAACCAGTGCCAGCACTGGCCCGCAGCCACCACATCGAAACCGCCGGAAGGCAGCCCGGTGGCTTCCGCCGGCGCCTCCACATAGGTGATGGAAACGCCCGCGTCGTGGTCCTGGCGTGCCGCCTCGGCCATCAAGGTAGCGGCCCGGTCGACGCCGGTCACCCGGCAGCCGCGTCGCGCCAGGCCGCGGGCCACGGTTCCGGTGCCCGTGCCGAGATCGACGACGGCCCCTCCGTCGGCAACGGTGCCGTCGGCGAACAGTCGGTCGAAAAAACGGTCCGGAAAGCCGGCCCTGTGTCGTCCATAGTCGGTGGCCGTTCGGCCAAAATCGATGGCCAGGGTCATGGTGCGTCGGGCTCCCAATCCCATGTCGTGGGCTTGCGGGCCTAGAGTTGACAGTGCAGTCTTGATTGATCAATCTTGATAGATACAATCAATGTATTGGCGATGGCCACATGTCGGGTTCCGGCTTTCTCAGCGCCAAAGAGGCGGCAGCGGAACTGAATGTCAGCCTTGCCACGCTCTATGCCTATGTCAGCCGCGGCATGATCCGGTCCGAGCCGGCACGCGACAGCCGCCGGCGTCTGTACAGCGCAGACGATGTGCGGGCGCTGGTGCGCCGCAAGCAGCCGGGGGAGCCAGCCGCCCGGCCCCCTTTGGACAGCGGGGAGCCAGTGCTGGAAAGCGCCATCACGCTGATCCGCAATGGAGCCATCTTCTATCGTGGGCAGCCGCTGCAACGCGTGATGGCCGAGAGCAGCCTGGAAACGGTCGCGGGTCTGATCTGGGCGGCGGGCACGGATCCCTTTGCTGCGCCGCCTAGGGTGGCTGGCGAAGATCCCGGGCGATGGACGCGTCTTGCCGCCGGTCTGCCACCGTTGGAGCGTTGTCAGGCGCTGCTGCCCGTTGCCTTCAAAGACGATCCGACCATCTACAACCTCTCCCCGGCCGGCGTCGCGATGACGGGGGCTCGGATCATCCGCCGGATGTTGGCCATCGTCACCGGACAGCCGACGGACGGGCGGCCCGCGCACGAGCATCTGGCGCGAAATTGGCATGCGCAGTCACGCCAAGCCGTCGTCCTGCGGGCCGCCCTGGTGGCGGCGGCCGACCATGAACTGAACGCCTCCGCCTTCACGGTGCGGTGCGTTGCCTCCACGCGGGCATCGCCGGTGGCCGCCGTGGTCGCGGGACTGGCGGCCCTGACGGGGCCGCGCCATGGCGGCGTTACCGAGCGTGTGGCGGCGGCCCTTCCGGATCTGCTGGCCACTGATGATCCACACGCGGCGGTCGCCCGGCGGCTACGGCGTGGGGACGATCTGCCCGGCTTCGGCCACCCGCTCTATCCGGACGGTGACCCGCGCTATGGGCTGCTGGTGGCGGCGCTGGAAAGGGCCGGAGCGCCGTACGATCTGCTGGACCGGGCAGCCCGGCTGGCCGCCGCCGCCCGCGACCTCGCCGGCCGCCCACCGACCCTGGATGTCGGGCTTGCGCTGATAGGGCTGGCGCTGGACCTGCCGGAAGAGGCGCCACTGACGCTGTTCGCTCTCGGCCGCAGCGTCGGCTGGATCGGCCACGCGATTGAGCAGTATGCGGACCCGAAGCTGATCCGCCCCCGTGCACGTTACGTCGGGCCGTTGCCGGAATAGGCGGGACCGGGCGCGGAACTCCGCAATCTGCCGGCTAGTCCTGGCCGGCCGACAGTCCGTAGTCGGGCGGCTCGTCCGCGGCGTCGGCCGCAGGTATGCCGTCGCAGGGATAGGTGGCCCGCATCATCGCCATGACGGCCTCATGGGCCGGCACGTCGGACAGCGAGCGGTTGCCGGCGACGAAGGTCACGAAATCCCGCCGCACGGCCTCCAGCCGCAGGTCGGTCGGCAGGCACACCGTCTCATCAACTACGGTGAACGACAGGTGCGATGTGATTGCGGCGGACAGATAGCCAAAGCACACGCCCTGCAAGAAGCGGGAGGTGACCGTTTCGCACTGCTGGTAAAGCTCGAATGCCGATTTGTCGATCCCGTCCGCCATCGCTGGCGGCGTGGCGGCTGCGGCCAGCACAAAGGCGGCCGATCCGGCCAGCCACGCTCGTATCCCGAAGCCCCGACTGCACAGCAGTTGCCGCATTGCGTCTTCCTTGCTCTAGCCCAACCCGAACGGCGGAGACCATCAGACCTACGATACGCCGGGCGACGTCAAGTGTGCGATGTGGCCAAGCCGCTCTCCCGCACCTCAAGGGTGATATAATATCAATAATTCTGAAGTTGCACTTCAGAATTATTCGTTTGATTGAAGAATATGCTCACGATACCCTCGCGTTAATGTGAGCCGGAGGAAGCACCCAATGACCGTCGAACTGACACCAGGGCAATTGCATCTGCAAGAGCGGGCCAAAGCACTGGCAGAAACCGTTTTTGCGCCGCGTGCGGCCGCCATCGACCGCAGCGAGCGGTATCCCTGGGAGAACGTCGAAGCCCTGGTCGAATCCGGCTTCTTCGGCCTGACGGTGCCGCAGCAGTATGGTGGGCCAGGCCTCGGCTTTCTGGATGCCGTTCTGGTGATCGAGCAGGTCGCCAAGGCGTGTGGCGTGACCGCCCGCATCGTGGTCGAGGCCAATATGGGCGCGCTGTCGGCCATCATGCAGTACGGCACCGAGGCGCAGAAGCAGATGGCCGCTGCGTCGGTGTTGAGCGGCGATAAGCCCGCGATCTGTATCACTGAGCCCGAGGCCGGCTCTGCGGCCTCGCAGATGACGACGCGGGCCGACTTGCGCGGCGACACCTGGGTGCTGAACGGCCGCAAGCACTGGATCACCGGCGGCGGCGTGTCCAAGCTGCATCTGATTTTCGCCCGAGCGTTCGACGAGGCCGGCCGCGAGCTGGGCATCGGCGGCTTCATCGTCTTTGCCGGCGCGCCGGGGCTGGTCGTCGGCAAGCGTGAGCCCACCATGGGCCTGCGCGGCATTCCGGAAACGGAGATCATCTGCCGTGACCTTGAGGTACCGGCGGACATGGTGCTGGCCCCGAACGGTGATTTCCGCCACGGCTTCGCCGACCTGATGAACGCCTATAACAGCCAGCGTGTCGGCGCGGCCACGGTCGCCCTTGGCTTGGCAGAAGGGGCGCTGGACCGGGCGCTGGACTATGCCCGCGAGCGTGAGCAGTTCGGCCGCCCGATCTGCGAATTCCAGGGCCTGCAGTGGATGTTGAGCGACATCGCCATTCAGACCTCTGCCGCCCGCTCGCTGATCTATGCCACGGCAGCCGCCGCCGGCCGCAACGGCCAGCCCTTCCCCGATCCGCTGGAGGCGGCGAAGGCCAAGGTCTTCGCCTCGGAAATGGCGATCAAGGCCACGAACGACGCCCTGCAGGTCTTCGGCGCCCGCGGCTATTCGCGCGACTGCCCGATGGAGCGGATCGCCCGTGACGCGCGCATGTTCACCATCGGCGGCGGTACGGCACAGGTGCTGCGCACGCTGGTCGCCTCGCGGATCCTGGAACGCAAGCTGCCACAGACGCGCGACGGCTTCACCAAGCTGGCGGCGCGGGCGATCGCTGCAGAGTGACGCGACAACGCTCGTGCGGCCTAGGGCCGCCCGGCGCGACGCACCAGCCGAATCTGGTGACGGGCCGCTTGCCGCCGCAAGCGGGCCGGCACCTCGTG